>NZ_SCOY01000004.1:0-294081 GCF_005503035.1 Rhodococcus sp. Q | reverse complement strand
TGTACTGGTCGGCCAGTGTGCCCGACTGCACCGTGCAGTTCTTCGAGTCCTTGAACACGACATCGGTCAGGTCGCGCTCGAGGATGTCGTCGCGGGTGGAGCAGGAGTTGCCGCCGAACTCGACGTCGACGTCGTCGGTCCATGCGGGGCCGAACGCGTCACGGGAGTAGCCGGTCTTCGGTGCGCGCCCCTTGACCGGCAGTGCGTCGAGGGCAGCGATGGCCGCGACGGTGTCGCCAGCCGGAATGCTCGCCGCGGCCACCGTTGTCGGCGCCGGCGAAGCGGCGACGGTCGTCGACTGCGTCGTGGTGGTGCTCGAGACTGTGCGGACTGCGCTCGTCGGCGACACTGCCGCAGCCTCGGAGGCGGGGCTGGCGTCTGCCCCACTGCATCCGGTCAACGCCGCGGCAACACCGAGGGCAACCGATCCGACGAAGACATGGCGGGGGAAACTACGAGAGAGACTGCGGGTCGAACTGGGCACGAGGTAAACACACTCCATCAAGCAGGATTCCCGGCCGAACCGGTTCGGTCGGTCAGCCGGGCAATAGTTGCAGATCGCACTGACACTGCGCCAGCACAAGGAAGACTGTCGTGTGTTCGACGGACACAGCGCCGTCATCGTCACGCCCACATACGGTTCGACGAGCCCTGCGATCGGCGGGCCCACGTTCGCCAGCTGTGGGGATGGCAGGCCACCGGGAAACCTCTACGCGGCACTGTCACAGTGCACCCGTTGGACCGTATCCGCGCCGCCGGTGTCACTGTCGTTCGAACAACAGATATCGGCGCGCCTGTCATAGGCACCCTCTACAGTGCAGTCACCCAGTGCAGCAGGGTACAGAAAAGAGGATGTTGATGGCTGATTTGCCCCAAGCGAGCGGGACGGCTCGCACCAACTGGCGCAGGCGATAGACCCGCCGCGCCGGTGCCGCGACAGCCTTGCAGAACACGCTGAGTGGTGACGCCAGCCATCGCTACAGCTACTGCACGGACGGCGGAGCAGCTAAGGTCCGCGTCCCGCGTCTACCACGGCGCCGGGGACTCACGAGCTGCTTATGAGTCCGGCATCAAGCCAGGCACGCCGTGCCGGTTCTTCGTGTCATCGCACCCGAAGGCCACGCCACCCTTCCCCCAAACCTATTCAGTGACATCACCATCGATCGAGGAGTCCGAAGCATGAAGAAGGTCATTGTCGCTGCCACTCTGGCATTGTCCGCCCTCGCATTGACTGCCTGCGGGGCCGACGAAAAGGCTGCAACGCCGCCGGAGACGGTCACAGTCGAGGTGCCGGCCCCGGCTCCCGAGACGAAGACCGAGACGGTAGCACAGCCCGCCCCCAGCGCACAGGCGGCCGAGGCGGCTCCGGTGATGGTGCCCATGCCCGACGTCACCTGCATGAACCTGCAGGCGGCGCAGGACCGCATCCAGGCGGCCGGTGTCTTCTTCTCGCAGAGCACCGACGCGACCGGCGCTGGCCGCGCGCAGGTCATGGACCGCAACTGGGTCGTGGTGTCGCAGTCCCCTGCCGCAGGGGTACCGGTCGGCGAGGGCGACGCCATGCTGTCCGTCGTCAAGATCGGTGAACCGGGCGACTGCTCATGATCCGCATCGATCACCGGCAACAGGACTAGACCGTGCTCGTCGCGGTGCCCGTCACTATCCGAGGAGTCCGAACACCATGAGCGAGTACATCCCTCCCCCACCGCCGTCCGCAGGCTGGTATCCGGATCCGAGCGGGCAGCCCGGCCGGCGCTACCACGACGGCGCCACGTGGACCCATCACTTCACCCCGGATGCTCCGGCGCCGGCGACACCGACTGTGGTCGTCAACAACCACGTCAACGCGGCCCCTGCGTACCCCATGCCGGTGATCGTCACAGGCAAGCGCACCAATCATGTGCTGCATCTCGTGCTGACCTTCCTGACGGCCGGCCTGTGGCTGCCGGTCTGGGTGATCGTCGCGATTGCCAACAGTGGCAACTCGAACGTGGCCGTCGGTGGCGTGATGCAGACTGCCAGGGGTTTGAGCCCGAAGACCTGGAAGATCATCGGCGGAGTCTTCGTTGCCCTCTTCATCATGGGCCTCATCTCGGAAACCCCTGCACTCCTCGGGCTCTTCATCCCGCTGGCCATCATCGGCGGAGGCTGCTACTTCTTCTTCCAGAAGAAGGCCGTCCGCGACGAAGAGGCTCAGAAGCTGGCGATGCGCGCCGAGTACGAGAACAGCCTCCAAACCCAGGGCGACCCCCGCGGCACACACGGTCGGTTCCCGCCCGCCGTCGGCTGATCACGGCACTCCCTGTGAACGACTGATCGGCCACCGGTCCTGGGTAGCCGCGCGTAATCCATCACGAAAGAGCCGCCAGGCAGCCATCCTGGCGGCTCTTTCGTGTCGGCCCGGGAGCCCGAACAGCCTGCGACGGCAGCCGATTGGCCGGACACCCGATCGGCTCGCTCCCGCTTCCCCACGCTCTCGGTCAAGGTGAGTGGCAGGCATCGTCACTCGAGGCCCGGCGACTTACCAACACGACGATGGCCGAGCTGAACTCTCGACGTTTCGGGCACCGTTTCGCTCAATATGGATTTGATCCGATAGTTGGCCATACCTGGCTGATCGAACGTGCGCTGATTCGCTCGTGAAGCTGGAAGAGCCGTTTTGTGAGACCGATCGGGAGCTCAGATACGGCAGGCACTCTCCTGCGCACGACAGACAGCGAATTGAAGATGGTCACAAGTTGGTCGGGCAACTTGTGACGTGACATCCGGAACGGACCAACACCGCGGTGCTGCTGGGCTTGTTCTGCGCTCTGGTCAGACTGTCGACTCCGGCAATCGTGTTCGGGCTTCTCGGCTTGTTGAAAGCTGACCGCCCGCCACACGAGACGGGCAGTTGGGCCGGCTGGGCCGCAACGATGCTGGGTGTGGTCGAGCTCGCAGTGGCCATCGCGATTGTGGTCAGCGTGTTGACCTGACTCGAAGTACCGGTTGTCACTAGATCACCGTGCGGGCTGGGTCTTGCACTCACAGCCAGATGCACCGAGTACCACCTGACAGGGTTCCTTACCGGAGCAAGAGGTCCTGCGCGCACCCCGAAAGTAGTGGTGCTCAGATCGCCACTGCGATGATCACCGCACCCAACTGGTCGCTGAGCAGGTCGAGTGCCTCGAGGAGCGGGTCCGTCTCGGGTGGGCCTGCGGCCATGGTTGCGGCCCACATATGCTCCGCCTCGTACGCATCGGGGACGTGGGCGGGCACAACCGCCGGCGCAGCGTCCCGCTGACCTGCGTATTCATGATCGGTTGGCGGCGTGGCGAACCGGACCTCGAGCCAGGCATGCCAGAGCAGACGCTCGGCCTTGTGCCGGGCCCGCCGCTCGGCCGCGACGACCTCGAGCCCCGCCGCCTCGGCGACGTCGTCCAGCGTGCGCTCCCCGATGGCGATCTCGCCCCTGTGCACGGTGATCAACCGGGCGATACGCAGGTCCGCCAGCATCGCGTAGCCGGCAGACTGGCCCAACTTGGTTGCCGCGAAGGCAGATTCCACGGTGGTCACCTCGCCGCGGAGGATCAGGTCGTAGACGGTGCGGCCGCGCAGCCCCAGCACACTCCAGGCCTGGTGCACGGGTTCGACGCGGGCACGGTCGAGCGACACCTCGCCGGGTGCAGCGGCGGCCGCCGGGGTGGTCAGTGCGTACCGGTCGGGGAACTGCCCAACGCCGCGTGCGACCCGCAGCACCGGCGACCCGGGGGTGTCCCGCAGAACCTGCAGCGCACCCCACACGGTGGACTCGGACATCAGGCCCGCTGCGTGCGACAGGCTGCGGCCACCGATCGCCACCACAGGCACACCCTCGACGAGTTCCCCAGCGAGAGCGGAGGTGTAGGCCAATGCCTGCACGACCGCGAGCAGAATCGGGCGCTTTCGAGAACCGAGGAATTCACGGTTGATCCAGGTTTCCGCGGTCGCGAGCCAGCGATGCCGGACTGAGTCCTGATGGAAAGTTCCGGGATCCCCCCCACCCCCTGTGTGCTTGTTCTTGTGCGTGAGTTCGCGGAATTGGGGTGCCACTCTCGCGGCCCAGGTCAATGCCTTGGCGACGTCTCGCCGCAGGGATTCGGCGATTCGATTCGGAGCTCTGTACCGGGCGTACGCCTGCCGCAAGCCGGCGTAGTCGGGCGTCCCGAGTGCGGCCTCGATGTCGGCGGCGCTGGCGCCCCGAAGCACGGCATGGCAGATCACGGACTGCCGTGCCTCCGAGGGTGTTGGCCAGCGGGCGTAGTCGATGTCGCCGGTGCGCGCGAACGTGTCTACGGCGGCAGGAAGGGGTGAGCTCAGGCAGTAGTTCGGGTGCAAGCGGCGTGTGTCACCGATGCCGACGAGACGCTCTTCACAGGCCAATGAGGCCTCCACGGCCCCGACCGCGGTGCGGCGACGAGACTGCAGCGCACCTGAGCCACCGAGCAGCGCACCTGAGCCACCGAGCAGCGCGACCATGCGGGCGACGACGCCGCGCTCGGATCGCAGAGTGAACGCGTCGACGGCGGCGGCGAGAGTGCCATCGAGCTGGCGGAATCCGCCACCGCGGCACTGCGATCCGGGGACGCTGATGCAGCCGTGCGTGGTGCCGAGCATTGGGTTCTTGTCGAACGTGGGTAGTCGCGCTTCGAGCAGCGTCAGAAGGACGCGGAGATCGTCGACACGCAGCGGTGCGTCCGTGGCCAGCGGTACGAGGATGTGCCGGCCGCCGCTGGTCGACCGGTCGGTGACCGCGAGGCCGCCGCACTCGCGCAGCCAGCCCAGGGCGCGCTCGACGTCTGTATCGACCTGGGCGGCGCCGTGATGTGTCGCGTCGAAGTCGAGCGCCAACAGCACGGTGCGACCATGCGAGTTGTAGAGGGGGACCGCGGCGGGTGCGCCGGGGAGGCGCACCGTCAGCGCACGTGAGGTGGCGAACTTGCCGCCGTCGCTTGACGCGGACAGTCGCATGGAGCGACGCGCGGCCATCAGTGGGGCGAGCGTTCGCCACACATTTTCGGGTGTGGACTCACCGCCAACGGCAATCCTTTGAAATGCGTCAGACTCCCCCGCATTCTTCAAGCCCCCGTCAACGCTGCTGGCGGGGTCTTGTGCTTGCGGCATCAGACATCGCTACCAATGCCGTCACGGTGACCGTTGGCCAGCAGTGCGCGCAAGCTTTCTGCCGGAATGCGCACCGGTACACCCGGCTTGCGAGCAAAGAGGGTCTTCAGCTGACCATCGGCAAGCAACCGCCAGACGGCGCGTTGGCTAATTTGCAGGCGTTCGGAGACATCGGGCACTGAGAACGCGCGAAGCTCAGGAAGGGCAGGTGACGACGGCACGGCGGAACTCCAGAATTACTGGCTGTTCCGCACGGCAGGTGACTTTCTGCGGCTGGCGTCATGTGAGTGGCCTGCTGTTATCCCCGAGTTGCCTTTTCGCTACGGGCGGCGATGAAACCGCTCGATCACTGCTCTCGGTAGGTATTCCCTACCAACGGGGGCCGTATGACACCGAAGATACCAGCAGTCGCGCCAACGCGCGCCGCGGCCGGGCCAAGTCGTCGCAGAACCAACAGCACCCGCAGAGGACTACAAATCCGTAGGGCCCACGTAGGGCCCACGGGCCCCGATGTAAGGCCCGGCCAAAACGCAAAAAACCGCCTGTGACCAGGCGGTTTCTTGTTGTGGTCCCGGCTGGGATCGAACCAGCGACCTTCCGCGTGTGAAGCGGACGCTCTCCCACTGAGCCACGGGACCGTTCGCAAGCGTGTCGCTCGCGGCGGAACGAGGAGAAAACTAGCACGCCCGCGGCCGGTGTGGAAAACCGGCTGGTCATGACGACGGATGCCGGCAGAGACCGACATCCGCCACCCCGGGGAGCCGGCCCCCGCCGCACTCCACCCCACCAGGGAGGGTCAGCACCGACCCGGCGGGCCGCAACCGGCGATCAGACACCCACCGAATTGCATCGTTGTAGTTCATTTCCTGCCTCAACCAGGCGATTTGGGTACACCAGCACCGTCGGCTAATGTTCTTCTCGCAGCACGGAGCGGGCAACGCCCCGGGCAGCGTGCGGATGTAGCGCAGCTGGTAGCGCATCACCTTGCCAAGGTGAGGGTCGCGGGTTCGAATCCCGTCATCCGCTCAAGAGGTTGGACTCGACCTTACGGTGGAGTGGCCGAGTGGTGAGGCAACGGCCTGCAAAGCCGTGCACACGGGTTCGATTCCCGTCTCCACCTCTGTTGCAGAGAATGTTCTGCACGTAGGACCTGCGCGATTAGCTCAGCGGGAGAGCGCTTCCCTGACACGGAAGAGGTCACTGGTTCAATCCCAGTATCGCGCACCACGAACACGAAGAGGGCCCCGGTTTTCCGGGGCCCTCTTCGTGTTTTCGGCGTTCACCGCCCTGCCGATGCCGCCAGATGGGCCGGCAGACCCTTCGCTTTTGGTGACCGGGACAGCCACGAGCATCACGCAGCCCGTCCATAACGGCTGTTCAGAAGCCGAATTGGTATTCGGCGAGTCCGTCCGCTAGTGTTTCGTCTCGCAGCACGGAAGCGGAAACGCCCCGGGCAGCGTGCGGATGTAGCGCAGCTGGTAGCGCATCACCTTGCCAAGGTGAGGGTCGCGGGTTCGAATCCCGTCATCCGCTCGAGAGGTTGGAGACGACCTTGCGGTGGAGTGGCCGAGTGGTGAGGCAACGGCCTGCAAAGCCGTGCACACGGGTTCGATTCCCGTCTCCACCTCCAAATTGAACAATCCTGCGCGATTAGCTCAGCGGGAGAGCGCTTCCCTGACACGGAAGAGGTCACTGGTTCAATCCCAGTATCGCGCACCACCAGAACACCCCCGGGGTCCATCCCCGGGGGTGTTCTGCATCTGCGCACCGAATTCGCGCACCAGCTTCCTCCGCAGCACCGCACCATCGGGTATGTACTGAGTAGACATCGTCCGCCTCCAGAGGGAGACCGCCATGACAGCGGGACCAGGATCCGACGCCCTACGCCTCACAGCAGGCGCGGTCGCACGCGGTGTCGATGTCGCGGCCTGGTCGGGTCGCACCGCCCTCGACATCGTGCGTGCGGTCCCCGGCGCCGCAGGCGTGCTCGACACCCTCGCTGCCCGTGGTGACGACGCACTGCGTGCGGCGACCGAACTCGCCCGCGCCGCGCTCCGAACCGTGGTCCGCGAAGTCGTGGCCGCCGCGCTCCTCGAACTCGACCTGACCGCCATCGTCCGCGCACATGTCGACCTCGACGCCGTCGCCGAGGACATCGACGTCGACCGCATCGCCGCGCGACTGGACGTCGAGGCCGTGGTGGACCGCCTCGACCTCGACGCGATCGTCGACACCGTCGACCTGCAACGGCAGATCGCACGTGTCGATGTCGACGCGGTGGCGGCGACGCTCGACATCGCGGCGGTCGCGGACAGAGTCGACGTCGACGCGATCGCGGCCCGTCTCGACATGGATGCGATCATCGGTCGACTCGACCTGATCGGCCTCACGAACACGATCATCGACGAGGTCGATCTACCCCAGATCATCCGCGACTCGACCGGGTCGCTGTCGGAGGAGGCGGTACGCGGAGTGCGGAGTCAGGGCATGCAGGCCGACGACGCGGTTGCCGGGTTCGTGGGCCGCCTGTTCGGCCGCGAACGCCACAATCACGGTTATCCAACCGATCTCGCGCAGGCATCCACGGAGAGCGGGGAGTCCGACCGGTGACGCATGGAGTTCCCGAACGCCGGCCTGCGGGAATCGTGACCCGGGGTGTTGCCGCCGCGCTCGACCTCGGAGTGGTGCTCACCCTCCTCGGCGGCATCTACCTGAGTCTGGTCTTCCTCCGACTGCTGCTGTCGCCGCAGTCGTTCAGTTTCCCGGAGCCGCGGGTGCTGGCATCCATCTCGGCGTGGTTCGCGATGTCGTTCGCCTACCTGACCGGATGCTGGGCCACCACGGGCCGGACCGTCGGGTCGCTCGCCATGGGGGTTCGGCTCACGACCCGCACGCACCTCCGCGTGGGGTGGATGCGTGCAGCACTGCGCGCAGGCGCATGCATCTTCTTCCCGGTCGGCCTGATCTGGGTCGCGATCGACCCGCGACGACGCTCGGTGCAGGACATCCTGCTCCGCACCGAGGTCGTCTACGACTGGCGTCAGGACCTGGATGCCGTCACGGTCTGACGCTGCGCGGCAATGAGATTGCGGTACCAGTGGTACGAGTCCTTCGGGGTCCGCGTCTGGGTCTCGAAGTCGACGTGCACGAGCCCGAACCGTTCCTGGTAGCCGGCTGCCCACTCGAAGTTGTCGAGGATCGACCAGACGAAGTAGCCGCGCACGTCGACGCCGTCGTCGATGGCCTGCTTGAGTGCGTGCAGGTGGTCGCGGTGGTAGTCGATCCGGCGCTGGTCGCGTACCCGACCGTCGGCGTCGGGGCCCGCGTCGTGGTACGAGGCCCCGGACTCGGTGATGTAGATCGGGGGTAGTGCGTCGCCGTAGCGGTCGGCGAAGATCTGCACGATCTCGCGCAGCCCGTCGGGGACGATCGGCCATCCGAAATCGGTGCGGGGGTAACCCTCGAGCGCGACGGGCTGGAACGGCATTCCCGGAGGAAGGTCGACCTCGAGTACGCCGGTGCTGCCCTCGTCGGATGTCGGTGCGGCGATCACCGTCGGCTCGTAGTAGTTGATTCCGAACCAGTCCAGTGGCTGCGCAATGGTTTTCAGGTCGTCCTCGACCGGACCTTGCAGGATCGCGGCCAGTTCCGGCGCCGAGTAGGTGCCGCGCAGGATCGGATCCGCAAACGTCCAGTTGACGATGTGGTCGTAGATTTCGGCTGCCTCCACGTCGGCATCCGAATCGCTGGCGGCGTGCACCGGGGCGTGGTTGGACGCGATTCCGATGTTGCCGCATCCGGCCGACCGCAGCGCCTGCACCGCGAGTCCGTGCCCGAGGAGTTGGTGATGGGCCGCCTGGAGGGCGCCGAAGCCGAGTGTCTGCCCGGGAGCGTGGACGCCGAGCGCGTGACCGTAGAGGGTGTGCACCACCGGCTCGTTGAGCGGCATCCACATTCGGACCCGGTCCCCCAGCCGGGCGCCCACGATGGCGGCGTAGTCGGCGAGGCGGGCCGCGGTGTCGCGGTTGAGCCAGCCACCTGCGTCCTGCAGCGCCTGCGGGAGGTCCCAGTGGAACAGGGTGACTGCGGGTGCGACTCCCGCCGCGCACAGTTCGTCGATCAGTCGGTCGTAGAAGTCGAGTCCCTCGTCGTTGACCTCGCCGGAACCGCTCGGCAGCACCCGTGACCACGACACCGACAACCGGTACGCGTCGACGCCGAGGTCACGCATCAGCGCGACGTCCTCTGGGTAGCGGTGGTAGTGATCCGTCGCCGCCGCGCCAGTCTCCTCGCGTGCAATCACGCCCGGTCGCGTGCAGAATTCGTCCCAGATCGACGGGCCTCGCCCGCCGAGGTCGGTGGCTCCTTCGATCTGGTACGCGGCTGCGGCCACGCCCCACAGGAATCCGGGAGGGAACATCGGGTCGGCGTTCGTCATGAGGCGAGTCTCGCCTTTTCCTGGACGCACGTCCAGTGTGATGCTTGAATTCGTGGACACGCCCACGCGGGCCCGGCGAAAGTACCGACACAGGACATGACCGAACCCACTTCAGTTTCGCGCACCGCCCGTGTGGCGGCCGCAACGGCGTTCGCGCTGCAGGGCTTCTTCCTGGCGGTCCTGCTCACCCAACTCCCCCAGATCAAGGACAAGTTCGGATTCTCCGACACCACCATCGTCATCGCGGTGGTGACCGTGTCCCTGGTGGCAGGCGTCGGCAGTGTCATCGCCGAACTCGTCGCGACCCGGACCTCGAGCCGGACGACGCTCCGGCTCGGACTGGCGGTCGTCGCGGCTGCAGGTGTCGGGATCGCACTGTCCCAGGGAGTCGTCGCCTTCTTCGCCGGATTCGCGGTGTACGGAATCGGACTCGGCATGGTCGACGCCGCCGCGAACATGCAGGCTGTCGCAATCCAGCACCGCTACGGGCGCTCGATTCTGTCGTCCTTCCACGCGGTGTGGAGCGTCGGCGCCATCATCGGCGCGCTGTTCGTCTCGGTCTGCGCCGGCCTCGACGTCGGGCTCGGCGTGACGCTTCTGATCGGGGCCGCGGTCGTCGCCGCGGGAACCGTGGCGTTGGGTCCCCGACTCCTCGTCACCGGGCACGAACACGTCATCGCGCCGACCACCCCCCTGTCCGTGCCGCTGCGGCCGTTCCTCGCGCTCGGCGCGGCGATGGCACTGTTCTTCGCGATCGACTTCAGCGTCGGCAACTGGTCCGCGCTCTACCTGACGGACGTGCTACTGGCCAGCACGAGCACCGCTGCCCTCGGCGTCGCCGCCTACCAGGGTGCCGGACTCGTCTCGCGCCTCACCGGCGACCTCTGGGTCCGCCGGTACGGCGAGATCGCAGTGGTCCGCGTCGGTGCGGCGATCGGCGCCGTCGGCATGCTCGTCGTCGTGACGGCAACCGGCCCGGCCATGGCGATTGCGGGATTCCTCGTCGTCGGTCTCGGCGTGCCCATCGTCGCACCGCTGTGTTTCAGCGCCGCAGGCCATCTCACACCGCCGGAGCAGACCGACGCCGTCATCGCACGCCTGAACCTGTTCAACTACGCCGGGACCGTCATCGGCGGCGGCGTCGTCGGTGCTGTCGCGGCGGTGTCGAACCTACGAGTCGGCTTCCTCGTTCCACTCGCGTTCGCGATCCTGCTGATCGTCCTGGCGCCCGCGTTCCGGCCACACGTGGCCATCGCAGGCGAGGTACCGGAGTCCGCCGACCGAACCGCCTAGTGGTTGACTGAGCCCATGCCGAACTGGGGCTGGCTCATCGTGGTGCTGATTCTCGTGGACCTTGCGGTTCTGACGACGTGGCTTCTGACGCGGCGTTCGCAGTCCGCGGAAAAGCAGTCGTCGTCACATGGCCTCCTCGCGAACCTCGACCTCGACACCAGGGACCGCGTCGAACGGCTCGTCGCCGACCACAAGAAGGTGCACGCCATCACCGTGCTGCGGGAGCGAACCGGTCTCGGCCTCGCCGCGGCCAAGGCTGCGGTCGACGCCGTCGAGCGCGGCGAGTGGGTGCCCACAGCGGGCAATCCCCCCGCCGACTGGCACGAGCTCGAACCGGAACTCAAGAGCCTCAAGGCCGCCGGGCATCCCGGCAGGGCAGCCAAGATGCTCCGCGACCGAACCGGCATGGGGCTGCGCGAAGCGAAGGACGCGGTGAGTCGACTGTGACCGTCACCGTTGCCGACGCCACGCAGGCCGACGCCGCCGAACTCGCGGCCGTCGCCGCCGTCACCTTCCCGCTCGCCTGTCCGCCGTCCGTCACCACCGAGGACGTCGCGGACTTCCTCGCAACCGTGCTGTCGAGCGCCCGCTTCTCCGAGTACCTCGAGGCCTCCGATCGTGCGGTGCTCAAGGCCGTCGTCGCCGACCGGATCGTCGGATACGCGATGCTCGTCGACGGCGTGACCGACGCCGATGTGCGCACAGCGGTCACCGCCCTCCCCACCGTCGAGCTGAGCAAGCTGTACGTCCTGCCCGACCACCACGGCGAGGGCGTCTCGCACATGCTGATGGACGCGGCGATCGAGCGCGTCCGCTCGCGGGGCGCAGCGGGCCTGTGGCTCGGCGTCAACCAGGAGAACGTCCGTGCCCAGCGTTTCTACACGAAGCAGGACTTCGAACGCGTCGGCACCAAACGATTCCAGGTCGGCGACCAACTGCACCACGACTTCGTGATGCAGCGGACGTTCTAGCGGGCCGCCAGCTTCGGGTGCGCACGACCGGCCATCAGCGGCAGGTCCAGGTACGTCTTGATTCCGGGTTCGGCGCGGCACACGTATGGCACCGAGTTCACGAGGTGGTTGGCGGTGGCGACGATGCCGGGATTCGGATCACCCACCTTCTCGACGGCATCCGAGTTGAAGCCGGTGAAGGTCATGAGCGAACTCGGGGTGCCCTCGATCTCGACCTCGTAGCGCTCGCCTGCGGACCCGAGCGTCCACGGCGGATCGAGGTTCTCCTCCCCCATCAACCAGTTCACGGCGACCCGCGCGACGGAGTTGCCGTCGATCACCGCATCCCACTGGAACCGTTGCGCCGCAACGGCTCCTGGCTCGATGACGCCGAGCGGACTGTCGATCGGCGCGGTGGCGACCGCGATGTCGTGGCCGGTGCGGATCTCGGCGTCGGGGTCGAATCCCATGCCGTCGAGGATCAGCCGGAGCGACTGCGTGAACCCGCCTGTGAGCAGGCCGAGCATCGGACCGTCTTGCGCCTCCTCCACCGAGCCGCCGAACCGCATGATCCACCGCAGCACGTCGGGCGCAGCGTAGCCGCGCAGGTCCGAGAACTCCTCGGCCCGCACGAACGTCACCGCCGACGTCATCGCCGAGAGTGCCAGCGGGAAGAGGTCGGTGATGCCACCCGGGTCGATGCCGGTGCCGTGCAACGTGACTCCGGCGTCGCGGGCCGTCCGGTCGAGTGCGGCGTCCCGCTCGGACGGCCGGAACCAGCCGAGCGGTGTCACGACGTTCTTCCCCGACGCGAGGAGCGCCGCGACGACCTTCTTGTCCGCGACGAGCGGCGTGTAGATCACGCAGTCCGCATCGAGGGCGAGAATTTCCTCCGCGCTGGTGGTCGCGCGAACACCGACGGGTGCTCCTCCGACGAGGTCGCCGATGTCGCGGCCGTTCTTGTCGTCGGAGTGCACCCAGCATCCGACGAGATCGATGTCCGGATGTAGCAGCGCCCCCCGGATCGCCGCGGTCCCGACCCCACCCGTCGCCCACTGCACCACACGAAACGTCATGGCGCAGATGGTAGGGGCGACTCCGACATGCGTGAGTCCTTTTGGCCCCGATGCGGAGCGAAAGGACTCACGGATGCGTTAGGCCGGAACCTCGAAACGCGACAACGCGAGCAGACGCGAGGTGGCGCGCAGGTACTTCTTCTTGTAGCCGCCCGCGAGCATCTCGGGGGTGAAGATCTCGTCGAGCTTCGCGCCGGACACGGTGACCGGAATGCTGGCGTCGTAGAGACGGTCCGCGAGGACCACGAGACGCAGTGCCACCGACTGGTCCTGTGCGGGGTGCACGCCGTCGAGGAACACCGCGGTGACGTCCTGGATCAGCTTGTTGTACCGCGACGGGTGCAGGGTGCTCAGGTGCACGCACAGCTCGTCGAAATTGTCGAGGGTGGCGCCGGGTGTCGCCTCCGCGCGCTCGCGCAGATCCTCCGACGAGATCGGCTCCGGGGCGGGCGGAAGGTCGCGGTGGCGGTAGTCGGGGCCGTCGACGCGGATGGTCTCGAAGATCGAGCCGAGCTTCTTGATCTCGCGCAGGAAGTCCTGGGCCGCGAAGCGACCCTCGCCGAGCTGGCCTGGCAGGGTGTTCGACGTCGCGACGATGGACACGCCGCGCGCGGACAGTTCGGTCAGCAGCCGCGAGACCAGCATCGTGTCGCCCGGATCATCGAGCTCGAACTCGTCGATGCACAGCACACTGTGCGAGGACAGCTGCTCGACGGCGTTGTTGAAGCCGAGCGCGCCGACGACGTGGGTGAGTTCGACGAACGTACCGAACGCCTTCGGGCTGGGCGAGCTGTGGAAGATCGACGCGAGGAGGTGCGTCTTGCCGACGCCGAACCCGCCGTCGAGATAGAGGCCAGCGCCGGTGGAGGGCGCCTTCTTGCCGAACAGGCCGCGGCGTCCGCCGGCCCGGATCTTCGCAACTTTGCCCGAGAACTCCTCGGCCTTGGCGACCGCAGCGGCCTGGCTCGGTTCGTTCGGATCGGGGATGTAGGAGGCGAAACTCACCTCGTCGAACATGGCGGGCGGGACCATCTGGGCAATCAGTTGGTCGGCGTGGACCACGGGATTGCGATCGACAAGGCGCTGCGGCATGTAAACAGCGTATCTACGTGCTGTTATCGACACTATGCGCGCTATCGATAATGAGGGATTCCTCACAACAGCTCACAGCCGGCTACACGACGACGAGATCCGCGAGCTGTACGCCTACCCAACGGATCCGAGCTCGCCGTGGATCCGAATGAACTTCGTCTCCAGTATCGACGGTGCGGTCACGTCCGACGGTACATCCGGGGCACTCGGCACGCCCGCGGATCGGCGGCTTTTCACACTTCTGCGCGAGCTCGCCGATGTCGTGGTCGTGGGCGCGGGCACGGTCCGATCCGAGAACTACGGCGGCGCGAAACCCGACGCCGCCACCAGGGACCGCCGCCTCGCCCGTGGTCAGGCGTCGGTTCCCCCGATCGCCGTCGTCACCACCAGCGCGCACATCCACCCCCGAAGCAGGCTCCTGACGGACACGGATGTGCCACCGATCGTGATCACCGGCCGGGCCGCACCCGAGGACCGGGTGCAGGCACTCGTCGCGGCCGGCGCCGACGTGGTGAGGGTCGACGACGATGCCGTCCCGACCTCGGCGCTGCTGGCCTCGCTTGCGGAGCGAAACCTGAATCGCGTGCTCTGCGAGGGCGGCCCGAGCCTGTTCGGGCAATTGCTGCGGGACGACGCCGTCGACGAACTGTGTCTGACGACGTCACCGATGCTCATTGCGGGAAGTGCGGGACGGATCGCGTCGTCCCCGTCGTCCTCACCCAGGCCGATGCGACGCGCTCACGTGCTCGCCGACGACGACGGCACGATCCTGACCCGCTGGGTGAGGGAGCGACCTGGCAGGCTGTGACGCATGCGCACATTGGGGTTGGCGGCACTGGTCATCGCGTTGTGCAGTGCGTGCAGCGCGGGGCCGAGCATCCGACCGGACGTCGCGGTCGTCGAGGAACAGGAAGGTGCCCCGGCCTCGACGACGGGTGACGTCCCCACCGGTGCAGCCGAGTTGCCGGTACCGCAGCACGACCTCGACTGGCGGGACTGCACCACCACGACGGTGGCCGTCCTGGGGTTGCCGCCGGGTCCGCCGGGGCTGGTCCTCGAGTGTGCGGAACTGACGACGCCTGTCGACCCGGACGAGTTGATGCGCGGCACGTTCACCCTCGGTGTCCTGCGCGCGAGGCTGCCCCAGACTCCGACCGACGTCGCGCCCCTCGTCCTCACGACGGGAGCGGATCGTTCGTCGACGTCGACGCTGGCGGCGCTCGCGACCGGACCGGTCGGATCACTGCTGCCGTCGCGTCCGTTGGTGGCGGTGGACCGCCGCGGCATCGGCACGTCCACGGCGATCGAGTGCGCCAACAGCACGACCACCACGATGCCTCGGCAGGCGATGATCGACCTCGGACAGTTCACGCCGCCCCCGGCGCCGGGTGGTGACGAGGCGGACACCGTCCTCGCACTGGGGCGGGATGCCACGACGGTCTGCTCGGACTTCCTGGCACCGCACGAACTCTCCTTCGATGCCCTCAATGCCGCCGGGGATCTCGACGAGATCCGACGGATGTGGGGCGTCGACCGGATCGGTCTGATCGCCGCAGGCAGCGGCGTCGACGTCGCCCTCGCGTACGCGGCCGAGCACCCGGAGTCGCTGGGACGGCTCGTCCTCGACTCGCCGTCGGTGGTTCGGTCGGACGCCGCGACGGCCACCGAATCCGTGGTCCGCGGCAGGCAGGCGGCTCTCGCCTCGTATGCCAGGCAGTGCGCGGCGCTCCAGTGCTCGCTCGGGGCGGATCCGCTGGGCGCGATCACGAACCTGGTCGAGCGGGCCCGCAACGGCGAACTGGGCACGGTGTCCGCGAACGCGGTGCTGATCGCGATCACCGACTTCGTCGGTTCGCCGCGCCCCGACGTTCAGGCCGGGATTCGTGAGTTCTCCGACACCCTGTCCGCCGCGGCGGCGGGCGACACCGGCCCCCTGCAGGCACGGATCGATACCGCGGTCGCCGCGATCCGGACCGACGGTCAGTTCATCGCGCGGTGCTCCGACGGCGACCAGTGGCCGACGCCGGGACGAGTCCGGGAACTGATGACCGACTGGGGACAGCGGTATCCGGTGTTCGGACCGGAGGCGGCGCTGGAAATGCTGCTGTGTGCGTCCTGGCCGAGCACTCCGCCGCCGCCGGGGCCCGATACCGACACCGTCGGGACGATGATCGTTGCCGGTGCCGCCGATCCGGTCGGCGGTGACGGGTCGGCGTCGGCGTCGGGTGCCCTCGGCGCCGTCGGCACTCCGACGGCGACCATTGTCTGGCTGGGGTCGGGTCACCCCGCATTCACGCATTCCGACTGCGTGCAACTCGCGATCGCCGGGTACGCGGACACCGGCCTTCTGCCGCCCGACGGCGGTGCGTGTCCGGGCTGAGCCCGAATCCGGGCGGCGTCTTGGGGCGGCGGAGGCGACGCGTCGGGTACCGTGCCACGGTGTTCCTTCGACAGCTCGAGCCGCGTACCGCCCGCACCACCGCCGAGGTGGTGAAGTTCGCGCTCTGGCCGCTCGCGATCATGACGGTCCTGCACCGCGTGCTGGTCAAGGCCGTGAACGGGGCGCGCACCGATGACTTCACACCGGTGTACAACGCCGCGCTGGCCTTCCTGAACCGACAGCCGGTGTACACCGCCAATTTCAACTGGGTGGACCCGCACTACCTGTACGCGCCGAGCGGCACACTGCTGCTCTCGCCGATCGCGATCATCGACCCCGAGCGGTCCCGGTGGCTGTTCATCCTCGGCAACGCGGTCGCCGTGATCATCGCCGGCTACCTGCTGCTGCGCATGTTCGGTCTGGCACTCGACTCCATCGCCGCCCCGATCCTGCTCCTCGGCATGTTCGCGAGCGAGACGGTCACCAACACACTGGTCTTCACCAACGTCAACGGTGTGGTCCTGCTCGGCGAGGTCGCGTTCCTGCTGCTTCTCCTGCGCCGGCGTGACGCATGGGCGGGCGTCGCCATCGGATTGACGCTGGCGATCAAACCCGTACTGGCCCCCCTGCTGTTGCTCCCGCTGGTGACGAAGCAGTGGCGCGCACTGGTCACGGCGGTCGGTGTCCCGCTGGTCCTGACTGCGGTCGCGTGGCCCCTGGCCGTCGACCCGATGGAGTTCGTGCACCACACGTTGCCGTACCTGATGGAGTCGCGGGACTACTTCAACTCCGCGATCGTCGGCAACGGCGCCTACTACAACCTGCCGACCTGGCTGATCTTCGGACTCAGGGGCGTCTTCGCCGTGGTGGTGCTGGTGTCGCTGTGGCTGCTCTACCGGTACTACCGCGAGGACCGCCTGTTCTTCCTCACCACCACAACCGGCGTTCTCATGGCGGGCTCGTTCCTGCTCGGTTCGCTCGGTCAGATGTACTACTCGATGATGCTGCTGCCGTTGCTGATGACCGTGGTGCTGCGCAACTCGGTGATGCGGAACTGGCCGGCCTGGCTCGCGGTGTACGGATTCATGTCCCTGGACAGTTGGCTGTCGGGCCGGTTCCCAGCGACCGGGCGGGCGGCCGAGTACATGAAGACCACACTTGGCTGGAGCCTGCTGCTGCTCGTGATCTGCGGTGTGCTCGTCACCCGGTACCTGACCGCGAAACGCGAGGGTCGCCTCGACCGAGGCATCGATCCGGCGTTCGACGAACCGGAGCGGGAAGCCGTTCCCGTCGCGTCCTGAGTAGCGTGGTCTCATGACCCCGGATTCTGAGCACACTGCTGCGGGCCGCAAGCCCGGGTTCGAGCTGACCGACGCGCAGTGGCGCGAGAAGCTGACACCCGAGGAGTACGCGGTGCTTCGGCAAGCGGGTACCGAACGTCCCTTCGTCGGCGAGTACACCGACACGAAGACCGTCGGCGAGTACCACTGCCGCGCGTGTGACGCGCTGCTGTTCACGTCGACCGAGAAGTTCGAGTCGCATTGCGGGTGGCCGTCGTTCTTCGACCCCGCCGATTCGGACGCGGTGATCCTGCGTGCCGACGACTCCCTGGGAATGCGCCGTGTCGAGGTGCTGTGCGCCAACTGCCACAGCCATCTCGGGCACGTTTTCGAGGGCGAGGGTTATCCGACGCCGACGGACCAGCGGTACTGCATCAACTCGATCTCACTGCGCCTGACGCAAACGGGGTAGGTCGTCCCGGCTCGCACTGCGCCGAGCGCCGAAGGCGGGGACGATTTGTCCATGACCGCTACGAGGGCGTCGCGTAAGTCGAAGGTGTCCATCATCGGCGCAGGCAGCGTCGGCACCGCGGTTGCGTATGCGTGTCTGATCCGCGGGTCGGCGGATTCACTCGCGCTGTACGACACCAACGCGGGCAAGGTCCGAGCCGAGGTGCTGGATCTCAACCACGGGACGCAGTTCGCGCCGGCATGTGTCATCGACGGGGCCGACGACCTCGCGGTGACCACGGCGTCGGACCTGATCGTCGTCACCGCGGGCGTGAAGCAGCGCCCGGGACAGTCGCGACTCGACCTCGCCGCCGCGAACGTCGAACTCGTCCAGGCACTGACCCCGGCGCTGCTCGACCTCTCTCCTGACGCTGTGATCGTGTTCGTGAGCAACCCCGTCGACATCGTCACGTACGCGGCCGTACGCACGGCGGGTGCGGAGTTCGCGCCCCGGATCTTCGGTTCGGGCACCGTCCTCGACTCGGGTCGGCTGCGATTCCTGGTCGCCCAGCGCGTCGACGTGGCCGTCGAGAACGTGCACGCGCTCATCGTCGGCGAGCACGGCGATTCGGAGATCGCACTGTGGTCGAGCGCGACGATCGGCGGGGTGCCCGCCCTGAGCTACGACGTCGGCGCCGGCCCGGTGTTCGACGAGAACGCCTGCGCCGAGCTGTCGGCCGAGGTGACGCGGAGCGCCTACGAGATCATCGAGGGCAAGGGCGCCACCAATCTGGCGATCGGCCTGTCGACGGCACGGATCGTCGAGGCCGTCCTGCGCGACCAGCATCGCGTGCTCCCCGTGTCCACTGTGCAGACCGGCGCGTACGGCATCGACGGGGTCTGCCTGTCGCTGCCGACCCTCGTCGACGGACGCGGCGCCACGCGGGTGCTCGAGGTGCCGCTGTCCGGCGGTGAGGCGGAGGGCCTGCGGGCGTCCGCGCAGGCGCTGCGGGGCGTGCAGCGCGCGCTCGGACTGTGACACCTCAGCCGGCGTACATCTCGTCGATGAGGTTCTTCGCGATCGTGGAGGCCGGATCGTGCCCGTTCGCGCCGGGCGCGAGATTCGCCCACACGATCAGCG
Source organism: Rhodococcus sp. Q (assembly GCF_005503035.1). Taxonomy (NCBI): domain Bacteria; kingdom Bacillati; phylum Actinomycetota; class Actinomycetes; order Mycobacteriales; family Nocardiaceae; genus Rhodococcus; species Rhodococcus sp. Q. The sequence continues at coordinate 274,839 of NZ_SCOY01000004.1, read as the reverse complement.
TGACCCCGTTCTCCGGGTCCGAACCCATGAACGAGTTGTAGCCGGGCAGCTCGCCGGTGTGCCCGTACATCGGCCCCATCTTCGCGATGCCCCAGCCGTAGCCCGCCGCCTCGGGGCTGGACGGGTCCGTCGGCTGAACACTGGCCAGCCGCTGCTTCTGCATGTCGGCGTCCAACGCCTTGCCGCCCGCGAGCGCCTCCGCCCAGGTGGCGAGGTCCTCGGCGGTCGAGATTCCGCCGCCCGCGGACCACGTCCACGACGGGTTGTTGTTCGTGACGTCGGTCGGAGCGAGGGTGCCGTCCATCGCCTGGGCCTGCATGTCCTGGGGCAACGCCGGATCGGTGAGGGTGAGCATGTTGGTGCCGAAGAAGTAGCCGTGCGAGTACGGATCGGGAAGCGAGGTGTCCGTCGGCTCGGGGAACGACGAGCTGGTCAGACCGGCGGGACCGATGATGCGGTCACGGTAGATCTCGGCGAGCGGCTTGCCGTCGAGTTGCTCTGCGATCAGACCGAGCAGAACGTAGTTGGTGTTCGAGTAGTGGTACCCGCCACCGGGCGGGAAGTACGGCGGCTGCGACAGCCCGAGGGCGAGCAGTTCCTCCGGCATCCAGACGCGTCCCGGGTCGTTGTCGAGTGCCTCGTTGAGCTCCGGGGTCTCGCTGTAGTTGTAGAGCCCGGACCGCATGTCGAGGACCTGCGCGATGGTGATGTTCTCGCCGTTCGGGACGTCGGGGCGGTACTTCGACACGGGGTCGGTCACCGCGATCTGCCCCTCCTGCGCGAGCTGCAGGATGGCCGTCGCGGTCCACGTCTTGGTGTTGGAACCGATCCGAATGTGGTCCCCCAGCGCGACGGCGTCACCGCCGCCGCGTTCGGTGGTGCCGTACGTCGCGGTGATCGTGCCCGACGGAGTGCGCAGCAGCGCGACCGCACCGGGGAACAGGAACTCCTTCGCTCCCTCCTCGAGCGCGGCCTCGAGCCCCGCCTGATCGACGGGCTTGACGGCACCGGCATCCGAGGTGGCCGACGATGTTGCGGCCGTGCCGGCCGTCGTGGACGTGGCGTCCGAGGACGCGTCGTCGGAGTCCGAGCACGCTCCGGCGAACAGGGTCAGCGTCACCACGACGCCCGTGACCCGCAGCAGTCGGCCAGGTACGGCTTTACGGTTCATGGGCTTTCACGCTACGCGGGGCCACAGCCGGATGTGAGGTGGTTCACATATGTGAACGAACTGTCGGCGGCTCGTACGCACGAATCGGCGGCACCTCACCCTCGAACCGCTCGACCTCGACCAGCACGTGCTGCCCGGTGCTGCCGCGCGCCAGTCGCGACGTCCCGACGTCGGGCGTGAGCACGTTCGGGTTTCCGTGCACGCACATCGAATTCGGATCGGACGGATCGAGCGGGTCGTACCAGGCGCCCGTCGACAGTTGAACGACCCCGACGAGCAGTCCGTCGTCGAGTACGGCCCCGGCGAGGCAGGCGCCGCGGTCGTTGAACACCCGCACGACGTCGCCGGCCGCGATGCCGCGCGCCGCGGCGTCGTCGGGGTGCAGCCGGATCGGTTCGCGCCCCTGGATTTTCGACGCCTGGCTGGTGGCGCCGTGGTCCAGTTGGCTGTGCAGCCGCGTCTTCGGCTGGTTCGCGATCATGTGCAGCGGGAACTGCTCGGCACGCCGCCCGCCGAGCCACTCCTGAGGCTCGTACCAGGTCGGATGCCCCGCGCAGTCGTCGTAGCCGAATCCGTCGATGTCGCTGGAGAAGATCTCGATCTTCCCGCTCGGTGTCCGCAACGCGTTGCGCTCCGGATCGGCGCGGAAGTCCTCCAGCAGCGTCAGGCCGTCCTCGGTGCGCATCCGGACGTGTCCACGCGCCCAGAACTCGTCGAACTGCGGTGCCTCGCCGCCATCGGCCCGCACGAAGCCGCGCCACTGCTCGTACAGGTGCTCGATCCACTCCGCCGACGTTCGCCCCTCCGTGAACTGCGCACCGAAACCGAGACGGCGTGCGAGTGCCGCGAAGGTGTCGTAGTCGTCACGGGCGTCGGCGTACGGCGGAACCGCTGCCTGCATCGCGACCATCAGCGGGTCGTTCCGGGTGCAGGACAGGTCGTTTCGCTCGAGTGATGTCGTGGACGGCACGACGATGTCGGCGTGCTTGGCCATCGGGGTCCAGTACGGGTCGTGCACGACGATCGTGTCCGGACGCGACAGTGCACGGCGCAGCCGGCCGAGGTCCTGATGGTGGTGGAACGGGTTGCCGCCCGCCCAGTACACGAGGCGGATGTCCGGGAACGTGCGGGTCTCGCCGTTGTAGTCGTACCGCTCCCCCGGATGCAGCAGCAGGTCCGAGATCGCCGCGACGGGGATCGACTCGGAGACCGGGTTCTGCCCCTGGAACAGGGTCGGCAGCGGGTACGGCACCGGCGCCAGGCCCGGCTCGTTCATCGACCCGTAGCCGTGGCCGAAACCGCCGCCGGGAAGACCGATCTGGCCGAGCATCGCGGCGAGGGTGATTCCCGCCCACGGTGCCTGCTCGCCGTGCCGGACCCGCTGCAGCGACCACGTGACGGTGACCAGCGTCCGGCCGGACGCCATCTGCCGGGCGAGGTCCGCGATCGTCGCGGCGGGAATCCCGGACAGGCCCTCGGCCCACGCCGGGTCCTTCGCGACGCCGTCGCTGCGGCCCAGCAGGTAGTCCTCGAACTTGTCGTAGCCGACGGTGTACCTGTCCAGGAAGGCGCGATCCGCGAGATCCTCTGTGGCCAGGACGTGTCCGAGCGCCAGCATGATCGCCACGTCGCTACCCGGCCGCGGCGCCAGCCACCGCGCGTCACCGTGCACGTCGTCGCGCAGAGGGCTGATCGTGACGATCCGCCCGCCGCGGGCGCGCAGCGCGTCCAGCGCGCCGCGGGTCGGGTGGTTGCTCGTGCCGCCGTCGTTGACCGCGGTGTTCTTCAGGGGGACGCCGCCGAAGCACACCATCAGATCGGTCTCGCGGGCGATGACGTCCCAGTTCGTCGAGCGCGCGAACAGCTTCCAGTGCGTGCCCATCACCCGAGGCATGATCACGCTGGTCGCGCCGAGCGAGTAGCTGTTCTCCGAGCGCGTGTAGCCACCGAACTGCTTCAGGAACCGGTGCACCTGGCTCTGCGCATGGTGGAACCGTCCCGGCGCCGACCAGCCGTAGGAGCCGCCGAAGATCGCCCGGTTGCCGTGCCTGTCGACGACCCGGCGCAGCTCGCCGGCCAGCAGTTCCGTGAGCTCGTCCCACGACACCGCGACGAAGTCGTCGGCGCCGCGCCGATCGGACGGACCCGGGCCGCCCTCGAGCCAGCCGCGCCGGACCGCCGGGCCGGTGACGCGCGAACGGTGACGAACCGACCCGACCGCGTTCTCGAGGATCGGTGAGGGGTCGGCGTCGCCGGCGAACGGGTGCACCGCGGTGACCTCACCGTTCGCCGACTCGGCCTCGAACATTCCCCAGTGCGCCATCTGCCGGCGCCGCTCCGAACTCACGGTGGCCAGTGTGCCACCGGTCGCTACTTCAGCTTCAGCTCGGCCACCACCCCGGCGTGATCCGAGGCCCACAGCGGCGCGGGTGCGTTTCGGAACGGTGCCGCTCCGACCGTCGAGACCTTCTTGGCCTGCCAGTCCCCCCTGGTCAGCACCAGGTCGATCCGCGTCGTGTTCTCCGACACCGGGTTCGTCAACAACTCGTTCTGGCAGCACGTCAGCCCGGGATCGTTCCGGTTGGCTGCGGGCCACGCATCGACGAGTCCGCCTGCGATCAGGTTCGCGTAGGTCGGCGTCGTCGTGCCCGCCGCGTCGGAGTTGAAGTCGCCGACGACGATCACGGGCAGCGGACTCGCGGTGACGATTCCGAGTGCCTCCGCGCCCTGCGCGACCTGAATGGCGGGCACCGGGGACTCGGTCTCGAGGTGGGAGTTGAAGAACCGGAACGAGGCGCCGTTCACGGTCGCGTCGACCGATGTCCAGCCTCGGGTGAAGCTGACGGTGCTTCCTGCCGCGGTGGGCACGGTGAGCTGCGCGGCGTAGTGGCCGTTCTGCGGGTTCGCGGTGGCCACCCCGGACCGCGCGAGGATCACGTCGCGGTCCGTGAGCCGGATGTCCGACAGCGGCAGTCCCAGCACAGGATTCACCGGTGCCGCCGGATCCAGGTACGGCGCCTCGACGTCGGCGTTGGTCGACGTCGCGACCGCGGTGTAGGCCAGGCCGCGTTCGGCCAGCTCGGACTGCAGGATCGCGAGGAAGTCCTGGAACGGGGTTGTCGCGTTCGGGGTGCCCGTGAGATCGGCGGGGGTCTGGGTCCGCCACAGCGAGACCTCTTGCAGACCCACGAGATCGGGGCCCGCCTGCTGGATCTCGGTGGCCAGCGCGTCGGCGCGGGCCGCGAAGTCGGTCTCGATCACGTTCTGTCGGGCCCGGGTGACGGCCTCGACGAACTGCGGGAGGGTCGGTGCGGTCACGATGTCGGTCAGACCGGTTCCGAGGTAGAGGTTCCGCGTCATCACGGTGACCTTCTTGTTGTTCGGTTCACCCGGTGGGGTGCCGTTGTTCGGCGCCGCGGCGGCGGGCGCCGCCACCACGAACGCGGCGGCGACGGTGACGAGAATGCCCAACCGCCTGGTGATCTTCGAGAAACGCTGCGACATGGTGGATACCTCCGTCGTGGTGGCGTGCCCGGTACACCCGACGACGGTCACCACCGGTACTCCTCGGGCGAAGCCTCGGGCGTCCGTTGCAGGTGGGTACCGCCGTCCACCACGGAGAGTGACACAGAAAGCCCTCCCCGCGGTCGGTAACGACGAGACTTCGTCCCGACCGCAGGGGGCAGGATCAGGGCAGGGAGTTGACCAGCTGCTCCACCGACACACGCGGACCGGTGAAGAACGGCGTCTCCTCGCGGACGTGCATGCGAGCCTCGGTGGCGCGCAGATCACGCATCAGGTCGACGATCCGGTCCAGCTCCGGCGCCTCGAACGCGAGGATCCACTCGTAGTCGCCGAGCGCGAACGCGGGCACCGTGTTGGCGCGGACGTCCGGGTAGCCGCGTCCCGCCTTGCCGTGATCGGCGAGCATCGTGCGACGCTCGGCGTCGGGCAGCAGGTACCACTCGTACGAGCGCACGAACGGGTACACGCAGATGTAGGCGCCCGGCTCCTCGCCCGCGATGAACGCAGGTACGTGGCTCTTGTTGAACTCCGCCGGACGGTGCAGTGCGACGTTCGACCACACCGGGTCGCTCGCCTGGCCCAGGTCCGTCGTGCGCCGGAAGTCGGCGTACAGCTTCTGCAGGTCCTCGAGCTTCTCGGCGTGGGTCCAGATCATGAAGTCCGCGTCCGCGCGCACACCGGCGATGTCGTAGATGCCGCGGACGACGACGTCCGTGTCCTCGTACGAGTCGAAGAAGTCCTGGGCGTTCTTCACCGCGGCGGCGCGGTCGTCACCGAGGACTCCGGGCTGGGCCTGGAACACCGAGAACATCGCGTAGCGCAGGGTGGAATTGAGCTTGTCGTAATCGAGGCGTGCCATGGCCCTATCCTGCCACCTGCTCCGCGAGCCGTGTCGCGGCCGTCGTGGCTGATCGGACACATGCCGGGACGCCGACGCCGTGCAGCATCGCGCCCGCGACCTCGATGCCGTCGACCAGGGCGATCTCGGATTCGAGTGCCGCGACGACGTCGAGGTGACCGGCCCGGTACTGCGGCAGGCCGCCGTGCCAGCGCTGCACGAAGGTCGCGATGGGCTGATCGGTGACGCCGGTGACGGTGGCGAGGTCCGCGCGCGCCAGGGTGACGAGCTGCTCGTCGTCGGCGTCGACGAGGGCGGCGTCCCCGAACCTGCCGAACGACGCTCGCGCCAGGGTGACCGCGCGCGCGCCGAGGTGCGGCCACTTCCGGGCCGAGAGTGTGAACGCCTTGGCCGCGAGGTCCTCGCCGGTGGCCACCAGGATTCCTGAATTGTTCGGCAGTGCAGCATTCTTCGGCAGCGCCATGGCGACGACGACGGACGACGCGAGCGGAATGTCGCGCGCCTGCGTCGCTGCTGCAGGCACCGTGTCGGCGAGCAGTGTCGCGGCGCGGTCGGCGGGAACCGCGAGGATGACCCCGTCGACCTCGCCGATCGGGTCGATCGACCAACGGCCGCCGGTCCTCCGCAGCCCCGCTGCGCGGGTGCCGTCGTGGAACTCGGCTGCCGACGCCTCGCGAAGCGCGTCGAGGAGGGTGCCGTACCCGTCGCGGAGTGTCCCGAACACGGGTGCGTCCGAGGGGGGTGGCAGCGCACGGCGCACCGCCTCGGTCAGGCTCGGCGCACCCGCGTCCAGCGCGGCCGCGAGCGTCGGAACCGTCGCCCGAACGCCCGCTGTGTCGGACAGGCCCGAGTAGACCCCACCGAGCAGCGGATCCACGGAGCGCCGGACCACCTGGTCCCCGAACCGGGCGCCGACAAGGGCGGCGACCGAGACGTCGGTGGTGCTGTCCCAGTGCAGCGGGGTGGTCGGCTCGGCGTCGATCTGCGCGAGGGTCTGCGCGTCGACCAGTCCGACAAGGGACTCCGACCCGGCCGGGATGCCCATGAGGGTCCCGGTGGGCAGCGGATGCAGCCGCCCGCCCGCCCAGATCAGCGGCCGCGCTCCCGACGGGTGCTCCACCTGGTCGGACAGGCCCAGCTCGGCGAGGAGCTCGGGCACCTCCGGACGCCGCTCGATGAACGCCTCGGCCCCGACGTCGACCGGATCACCGGCGAGCGGGACGGTACGCAGTTTGCCGCCGCACCGATCCGACTCCTCGAGCACCACGATCCGGGCGTCCGGTCCGAGGCGCTGCCGCAACCGGTAGGCGGCGACGAGCCCGGAGATGCCACCACCCACCACCGCCACCGTGGTCACAGCGAATGCACCAGCTCCACGACGTCGGTGAGCACGGCCGGATCGGTGTCGGGGAGGACGCCGTGGCCGAGGTTGAAGATGTGCCCGATCGCCCCGGCCGCAACCGCGCGGTCCGCCTCGGCAGTGATGCGCCGCACCTCCTTCTCGATCGCGTCCCAGCCGGCGAACAGCACCGCGGGATCGAGGTTGCCCTGTAGCGCCTTGCCCGGACCGACCCGGCGGGCCGCGTCGTCGAGCGGGATCCGCCAGTCGACACCGACGACGTCGGCCCCGGCCTCCCCCATCACGCCGAGCAGTTCACCGGTACCCACGCCGAAGTGGATACGCGGCACGCCCGCCTCGGCGACCTCGGCGAACACCCGCTCGGAATGCGGCAGGACGTACGTGCGGTAGTCCGCCTGCGACAGCGCACCCGCCCACGAGTCGAACAGCTGGATCGCATCGACACCGGCGTGCAGCTGCGCCTTCAGGAAGGCGATGGTGGTGTCGGCGAGCGCGCCGAGCAACGCATGCCACGTCGCCGGGTCGGAGTGCATGAGCGCCTTCGTGCGCTCGTGGTTGCGACTCGGTCCACCCTCGACCAGGTACGACGCCAGCGTGAACGGGGCGCCCGCGAAACCGATGAGGGGGGTGTCCCCGAGCTCGGTCGTCAGGAGCGCGATCGCCTCGGTTACGGCGCCGACCTCTTCGGCACGCAGCCGGGGCAGCGCCTTGACGTCGGCGGCTGTGCGCACCGGGTTCGCGACGACAGGCCCCGTGCCCGCGACGATGTCCAGGTCGATGCCCGCCGCCTTGAGCGGGACCACGATGTCCGAGAACAGGATCGCGGCGTCCACCTTGTGCCTGCGCACCGGCTGCATGGTGATCTCGCAGACCAGCTCCGGGTTGAAGCAGGATTCGAGCATCCCGATCCCCGCCCGGATCTCCCGGTACTCGGGCAACGACCGCCCGGCCTGCCGCATGAACCACACCGGCCGGTGTCGCGGCCGCCCGCCGGTGGCCGCGGCCAACAGCGGCGCGTCGGTGAGGCGCCTGCGGTACGGGTACCGCGCGCCGGTGGTCATCGCCGAATTCGTGTCTTCCAGATCGCTCATGTGTCCCAACGCTTCGTCACCTGGTCCGTGCTACTCGTCCGTCATGCTGCCAGATCCGCCGCCACACGACGTCCGGCGCGCCTCCCGCGCCGATCATCGGGGCCGGTCTACCGTCCGCTCTGTGACCATGTCCGGACCCAACGCCGAGCCAGCGCCGTTCCGTAGCGCAGTGGACTCCATGCATGCGGCATCGGTCCACCCGCAGATCGAGATCGGCCCGATCCGGCCGCCTCAGCGACTCGCCCCGTACAGCTACGCGATCGGCGCCGAAGTCAGGCATCCGCAGGCCGACGCCGTTGCCGAGGACTCCGAGGGCGATGCCTTCGGTCGGCTGATCCTGCTCTACGACCCCGCGGGCGACGAGGCGTGGAACGGGACCCTGCGCCTGGTTGCCTATATCCAGGCCGACCTCGAGGCAGACCTCGCGGCCGATCCGCTGCTTCCCGAAGTCGCGTGGAGCTGGCTGATCGACGCGCTCGACGCCCACCACGAGCAGGTGACGGCACTCGGCGGCACCGTCACCGCGACCAGTTCGGTCCGATACGGCGACATCGCCGGTCCGCCGCGCGCCCACCAACTGGAACTGCGGGCGTCCTGGACTGCGGGTAGCACCACGTTGGCGCCTCATGTCGAGGCGTTCTGCGAGGTTCTCGCAGCGGCGGCGGGTCTGCCGCCCGCAGGCGTCACCTCACTGGGTCACTGACGGCTGCGCGGGTTCGGTTCCCTCCTCCGCGCGTGCGCGTGTCCATTCCAGAAATGCCGCCACTCGGGTGGTGACCTGGTCGCTGCGCAGGGAGTGGAAGAGGTCGAAGGCGTGCTGGGCTCCGCGCAGTTCCGCGTACGCGACGGGGTTGTAGGACACGTCGCGGAGCCTCCGGACGAAGTCGCGGGCCTCGGCGACGGGGATGAGCGAGTCGTTCGTTCCGTGGATGACGAGGAACGGTGGCGCACCGGCGTGCAACTTCGCGAGCGGCGAGGCGGCCAGGTAGGAGTCGGGGAACACCGCGTCCCGCCCGAGAACCATCCGGGTCAGTTTCGACTCGACCCGCCACCGGACGGCGGGGATGCCCGATTCGCCGGTGAAGTCGTAGGCGCCGTAGAACGGCACGCAGGCCTGCACCGACGTGTCGAGGTCCTCGAAACCGGGCTGCAGCACCGCGTCGTTCGCGGTCAGCGCGAGCATCGTGGACAGGTGGCCGCCTGCCGAACCACCGGTGACCGCCAGAAAACCCGGATCTCCCCCGTACTGCGGACCCTCGGTGCGCATCCACCCGACCGCACGTTTGAGTGCGACGAGGTGGTCCGGCCACACCGCCTTGGGCGAGAGCGGGTAGTTCACCGCCGCACACACCCAGCCCCGCGACGCCATCTCCACCATCAGGGGCAGTCCCTGCTGGTCCTTGTTACCGATCACCCATCCGCCGCCGTGCACCTGCAGCAGCATCGGCGCGTCGGCCGGGGTGTCGCGGTGGTGGTAGACGTCGACGAGGAAGCGCTTGCCGCCGGGCGCGTACGCGAGGTTCCGGACCCGGCGCACGCCCTCGCGACGGTACGAGAACGGCCGCGACGACGACCGCCAGTCGACGGCACGACCCGGGAGGTCGATCCCGACCTCGGTGAGCGCCGCGTCCATCTCGGCTCCCGCCCGGCTGCCCGTGAGGATGTTCGCAGCCAATCCGGCAGCGGACGCGGCGGCGAGGGCGAGCCCGATCCGATCGGTCGGGGTGCGGACGCCGCGCCGCGCCACGTGGATGCCCGCGTCGAGCGCGGTGGCCGCGAGAAGTTGAGGTGCGAGCTCCGACGTCAGCCAGCCCGCGGGGAAGGCGGGGACGGCGCTGCGCGGGCCGTCCATCGGGCGCAACGCGTTCACGCTCGCCACCGCGTTCACTGCCTGCCGTAGTGCGAAGGAAATAGTCATGCGCTGCCTTTCGGGTGTACCGCCGGATCGAATCTAGGACACGCCGCGCACTCGGCGGGGGCATTCCGCCACGCGTGGTCCGGGTCGTTCCTCGATGCTTGAGACAGCCGTCGTAGAGTCACCTACCATGTCGGAGCCGAGCGTCCCCTCGCCTGCACCCACCGCTGTCCCCCTCCTGGCGCCGTCGGGCGGGCTGCCCGAGGTGGTGGACTCGCCTCGCCTGGTCGCGGAGGCGGCAGTGCGGCTCGCGGGTGGCACCGGGCCACTCGCCGTCGACGCCGAGCGCGCATCCGGCTTCCGCTACTCCAACCGCGCCTACCTGCTGCAGTTCCGGCGCGCCGGCGCGGGAACGGTCCTGGTCGATCCGATCCCTGTCACGGGCGATCTCGGTCCGCTCGCCGAGGTGATCAATCCCCTCGAGTGGGTCCTGCATTCGGCGGATCAGGATCTGCCGGGGATGGCGGAGCTCGGACTCCGACCTGCCTCGCTGTACGACACCGAACTCGCGGGCCGGTTGGCCGGATTCGAACGGGTGGGGCTCGCGGCGGTCGTCGAACGACTGCTCGGGCTGGAACTGAAGAAGGGACACGGCGCCGACGACTGGTCCCGCCGTCCGCTACCCGAATCGTGGCTCAACTACGCGGCTCTCGACGTCGAGGTGCTCGTGGAACTGCACGACGCGATCGCCGCCGAGCTCGAATCGCAGGGCAAAACCGATTGGGCCGCACAGGAATTCGAGCACATCCGGCTCGCGGGCCCACCGAAGCCGAAGGCCGACCGCTGGCGGCGCACGTCGCAGATCCACTCCCTGAAGTCGCCCCGCCAGCTCGCCGCGGTCCGTGAGTTGTGGCTGGCACGCGACGAGATCGCGTCCCGTCGCGACATCGCGCCCGGCCGCATCCTCCCGGACTCGGCGATCACGGCGGCCGCGAGCGCGAACCCGATGTCCGTGGACGCGCTCCGGGCACTACCGGTGTTCGGCGGACCCCGCCAGCGCCGCAGTTCGAAGGTGTGGCTCCAGGCACTCGAACGCGCCCGCGCGCTTCCCGAGTCGGAGCTGCCGCCGGTCACACAGCCGTTCAGCGGTCCACCGCCCGCCGGACGCTGGGCCCGGAAGCACCCCGACGCGGCGGAACGGCTCGCTGCGGCGCGGGCAGAGCTGGCGACCCTGAGCGAGCGGGTGACCGTGCCGGTCGAGAATCTTCTGATGCCGGAACTGGTGCGGCGACTGTGCTGGGACTACGTCCCCGCCGACCATGCCGGTGAGAGTGCCGCCCAGTTGACGGAGTTCGTCGACTCGGTTCTCCAGGCCGGCGACGCCAGGCCGTGGCAACGCGAACTGACCGCGCCCGTACTCGCCGCAGCGCTGACGCAGGCGACGACTACCTGACGCCGCCCGCGGCGATCATCAGGTCGGTGCAGCGCTCGATCAGGGTTTCCGTGTCCACCTCGACCGCACCGTCGAGCCACGCGGTGAGGATCTGAGCGAGTCCGCCGACGACGAAGTGACCGACGAGGTCGAGTTCGGGGCCGGACGGCGTGTCGTAGAAGTCGACCGCCTGCGCGATGGTCAGGCCGACGAACATCCGCACCGATTCCAGGCGCTGCTGCGCGAGCATGTTGTTCAGGGATGCGAAGAACACGAGTCGGCCGAGTCGTGGATCGTCCGAGATCTCCTGGACGAGGATGGCGACGACCGCGCGCACGAGGGCGCGTTCCTCCTGCGGCGCCTCGGCGACCGCCCGGAGTGCCGATTCGGCGATTCGACCGACCGCGTGCTCGTAGACGGCCACCGCGAGCGCTTCCCGATCGGCGAAGGACTCGTAGAAGTACCGACTCGCCAGTCCGGCCTTCTTGCAGACTCCACGAACGGAGAAGGCCGTCTCACCGTCGGGCCCTCCCAGCAGGTCGAGTCCGGCTTCGATCAGTTGCGCCCGTCGTTCGGCCTTGCGCTGATCGCCCTCGACTCCCGCGTAGATCCGTGCCGACGTCGTCATGGCGTCCATCTTCCCATCGGGCGATCTTTTCATCCGACCCTTGTACGCGGTACATATATCTGAGTACAGTCGTGTTCAGATGCGGCCGACGGGGCCGAACGAGATACCTGGAGGGGCAGATGTCTGTGGCACCGGAAGCGGACGGCACGATAACGAGCGAATCGCCCGAAGCGGCAGCACCCGAGGCCGCGGCACCGAAGCCCGCCGCAGCCAAGCCGGCCGCCGCGAAACCCGCCGCGCGCAAGTCTGCGGCACGGAAGGCGGCGGCACCCAAGGCCGCCGCCGAATCCGACGCTGCAACCCCCGAAACCACACCGGCTGCGCCGGCCCCGGCGGCAGCGCCTGCCGTCCCGGCCGCCAAGCAGCCGATCCGGGCCATCGACGGCGGGCCCGTGCTGGCCCACGTCGACGGAATCTCCCTGATGGCGGGCGCCGCGAACGTCATCATGCAGCTCTCGTGGCCCGCGGTCGGCTATGGCGTGATGGAGAGCAAGGTCGAGTCGGGACGCCTGCTGGACCATCCGATCAAGCGCAGCCGCACCACACTGCAGTTTCTCGCGGTCGCGTCGATGGGCACCGACGAGGAGAAGCGACTGTTCCGCCGCGGCGTCAACCGCGCGCACGCCCAGGTTCGGTCGACCGACGAGAGCCCCGTCGAGTACAACGCCTTCGATCCGGAACTGCAGCTGTGGGTCGCGGCCTGCATCTACCGCGGCTTCGAGGACACCCATCGACTGCTGCGCGGCGCGTACACCCCGGCGCAGCGCGAGTACTACTACCAGAAGGGCGCGGTCTTCGGCACCACCCTTCAGGTCAAGGAAGAGATGTGGCCCGCGACCCGTGACGCGTTCGAGGAGTACTGGGCGGAGTCACTGAAGAAGGTGCACATCGACGACGCCACCCGCGAGCACCTCGACTACATCGCGCGCGCCAAGTTCGCGCACCCTCTCACCGCCAGGCTGATCGGCAGGACCAACCTCTTCATCACGAAGGGATTCCTGCCGCAAGAGTTCCGTGACCAGATGCGGTACTCGTGGACAGCCAAGGACCAGAAGCGATTCGACCGCATGATGAAGGTGATCGCCACCGTCAACCGCCGGATGCCGACGGTGCTGCGCGAGTTCCCATACAACTACCTGATGGCCGACCTGCGCTGGCGCCTGCGAACGGGACGCTCACCGGTCTGATTCACCGAACCACGAAAGGCGATGGTGGCCAGGATGACTCACTCCTGAACACCATCGCCTTCTCACGCGTGAACTAGGCTGAGAGCGTCGAAAGGCTCCCGGTCTCGTCGCCCGCACTGCTTGCCGCGCTCAGCTTCTCGATCACGGTCAGAATGGTCGCCACTCCGGTGACGATGGAAGCGATCTCAGAAGATCCCACGATTGTCCTCCCTCAATGTGTGATTCGTGCCCGAGATGTGGACACAGCACGAACGTACTGCCCGCGTTGCGAGTGGTCACGGCCTTGACAAGCACGGTTACTCGGCAGTAGCGACAAACGCCCGGTGGGGACTCGGAGCAGATTCGGCCGTCGAACAACGCTGCGCTGCATACCAATACGTCAGTCCGTGCGATTACGTCCGACACGGGCGAGCAGCAGTACCGCACGAATCGCAGTGAGGGGGATCACCTCACCGCGCGGCGAACACGAACCACGAATCACCCCGGTCGACGCACCCGTCGGCCTCCGTTCGCCTCCCCGACACCTTCCCGCCGTCGGCCCGCAGGAATGGGCGCCGAATTCGCGTGTGATCGGCCACATTTCGTCGACGCCGATGCTGTGACGCTCGACACCGTCAACTCACGGGCGTCAACTGTGGCCGCTTCGCGGTGCGTCCCGCACCCGAGGACGTGCCCCGCATACGGCGCCCGAGCCATGGGCCGAGGAAGCGGACGACCCATTCCGCATCCCCGCGCACGCGGTCACCGAATCGCACGGACGGCAGCGGTCCCAGATCCTCCTGCCACGACAGGTCGGAACCCGGCAGGGCGAGGGCGCTGGCAGCGGCTGCCGCGAGGCGCTCGTGCCCGTCCGCGTTCAGGTGCAGGCGGTCCCAGCTCCACAGTCGCGGGTCCGTCGACACCGAGTACGCCTCGAGATCGACCAACGCGACCCCCTGCCGGTCGGCGGCGGCGCGGATCTCGGCGTTGAGCGCGACGATGCGACCCCTGATCGCGGACCCGCCGGGCATTCCCGCACCGAGCGTCGGGAACGCCATGGTCAGCACCCGCGCACCGGAGGCGGTCAGCGCCTCGAATGCGATCTCCAGTTCACCCGCGACCGTCACCGGGTCGAACTTCGGACGCAGCAGGTCGTTGACGCCCGCGACGACGGAGGCGAGGTCCGGTTCGAGCGCGAGTGCGGGCGCGAGTTGTTCCATCCTGACCTGCGCGGCGAGCCTGCCGCGGATCGCGAGATTCGCGTACCTCGCCCCGGGGTCGACGACGGCGAGCCGTTCGGCGAGCCGGTCGGCCCAGCCGCGGTAGCCGGCGTCGTCGTCGCCGTCGTTCAGGCCCTCGCTCTGACTGTCGCCGATCGCGACATACCTGGTGAACACCTGACATACCTCCCGGAGTGCCGAATTCACTATTAAAGAAATTGACTATAGCGGGTGCGGGCTCGTGCTCTCACACGATCCCTCATGTCGGTACCGGCGGTATTGACGTAGACTAAGTTACCGACCGGTAGCGAACGCGCACGGCTCGCTACGAGGGCAAATACAGGCCTCACCGCCGCAAGGGCAACGGTGACGGTGAGCATCTCCCCCCACCAGGAGGAAACAGCGTGTCTCCATCCACTTCGCAGGGTCGCGGCGTCGTCTTCGTCGACGGCATCCGCACCCCGTTCGGCAAGGCCGGCGCCAAGGGCATCTATGCCGAGACCCGCGCCGACGACCTGGTCGTCAAGGCGATCCGGGAACTGCTTCGCCGCAACCCGCAGCTGCCGCCCGAGCGCGTCGACGAGGTGGCTGTCGCCGCCACCACCCAGACCGGCGACCAGGGCCTGACCATCGGCCGCACCGCCGCCATCCTCGCGGGCCTGCCCGAGACGGTTCCCGGCTTCGCGATCGACCGCATGTGTGCGGGCGCGATGACCGCGGTCACCACCACCGCTTCCGGCATCGGCTTCGGCCAGTACGACGTCGTCATCGCAGGCGGCGTCGAGCACATGGGCAGGCACCCGATGGGCGAGGGCGCCGACCCGAACCCCCGTTTCCTCGCCGACAAGCTCGTCGACCCGTCCGCCCTGGTCATGGGCAACACCGCCGAGAACCTGCACGACCGGTTCCCGGCGATCACCAAGGACCGCACCGACGCCTACGCGGTCGCGTCGCAGAACAAGTACGACGCCGCTCGCAAGGCCGGGTACATCTCCGAGATGCTCGCGCCGGTCGCCACCCGCTCCGCCGCCGGATGGGGCCTGGCCACCGAGGACGAGCCGCCGCGCCCCGGCACCACGCTCGAGGACCTGGGCAAGCTCAAGACCCCGTTCCGTCCCGCGGGCCGGATCACCGCAGGCAACGCGGCCGGCCTCAACGACGGCGCCACCGCCGCGATCCTCGCCGGCGAGGACACCGCCGCCGAACTCGGCCTGCCGGTCGGGATGCGGATGGTCGGATTCGGCTACCAGGGCGTCGACCCCGCCGTCATGGGCATCGGACCCGTCCCCGCGACGGAGAAGCTCCTCGCCCGCACCGGCCTGAAGATCGAGGACATCGGACTGTTCGAGATCAACGAGGCGTTCGCCGTGCAGGTGCTCGCGTTCCTCGATCACTTCGGCATCGCCGACGACGACCCGCGCGTCAACCAGTGGGGCGGTGCCATCGCGTGCGGCCACCCCCTAGCCTCCTCCGGGGTCCGCCTGATGACGCAGCTCTCGCGTCAGTTCGCGCAGAACCCCGACGTCCGCTACGGCCTGACCACCATGTGCATCGGCCTCGGCATGGGCGGCACCGTCATCTGGGAAAACCCCAACCACGCTGATTACCAGGCCGGAGGCAAGTAAATGAGTGACATTGCAAGCGCTTTCGCCGACGAGGTCGTGACGAACGCCTACACGAAGCTCGTCGCGGTGCCCGGCATCGACGGCCCGGTCGCGCTGATCACCCTCGACAACGGGTTCGACCACACCAAGCCGAACTCCTTCGGCCCGGCCGGCCTGCTCGCGTTCGACGCCGCGCTCGACGTCGCGTTCGATGCGAACCCGGCCGCGATCGCCGTCACCGGCAAGCCGTTCATCTTCGCCGCGGGCGCCGACCTCAAGGGCGTCCCGTCGATCACGTCGCGCGAGCAGGGCATCGAGCTCGGCCGCCTGGGCCACAAGGTGTTCCGCCGCCTGCGCGATTCGTCCGTGCCCACCTTCGCGTTCGTCAACGGCCTCGCGCTCGGCGGCGGCCTCGAGGTCGGCCTGCACTGCCACTACCGCACCTACGCGGACAACGTGCCCGCCCTCGGCCTGCCCGAGGCGATGCTCGGTCTGGTCCCCGGCTGGGGTGGAACGCAGCTGCTGCCCAACATCGTCGGGCCGGCCAACGCGGTGACGATCGCGGTGGAGAACCCCCTCAACAACGGCAAGGTCATCGGCGCCGCGCAGGCCGCGAAGCTCGGCCTCGCCGACGCCGTCCTCGGCTCCGCCGACTTCCTCGAGCAGTCGCTCTCGTGGTCGGCCAAGGTGCTCGCAGGTGAGATCGTCCCCGCCCGCCCGGAGATCGACCGCGGCACAGGCTGGGACGAGGCAATCGCCCGTGCCACCGCACTCGTCGCGGGCAAGACCAAGAACAACGCCCTCGGCGCCGTGCGCACCGTCGCGCTGCTCGACGCCGCCCGCGCGGTCGACCTCACCGACACCGCGACCCTCGACGCAGGGTTCGCGGCCGAGGACGAGGCCCTCGCGGACCTGTTGATGTCCGACGAGCTGCGGGCAGGCCTGTACGCGTTCGACCTGGTGAACAAGCGCGCGAAGCGTCCCGCCGGAGCCCCCGACAAGTCCCTCGCTCGCAAGATCACGGGCGTCGGCATCGTCGGCGCCGGCCTGATGGCCAGCCAGCTCGCGATGCTGTTCGTCAAGCAGCTCAAGGTGCCGGTGATCCTCACCGACATCGACCAGGAGCGCATCGACAAGGGCGTCGGTTACGTCCACGCCGAGATCGACAAGCTGCAGGGCAAGGGCCGGCTGTCCCCGGACGCCGCGAACCGCCTCAAGGCGCTGGTCACCGGCTCCCTCGACAAGGCCGCGTTCGCGAAGACCGACTTCGTCATCGAAGCCGTCTTCGAGAACATGGACGTCAAGAAGAAGGTGTTCGCGGAACTCGAGGAGCACATCTCCCCCGAGACCGTTCTGGCCACCAACACCTCCTCGCTGTCCATCACCGAGATGGCCTCCGAACTCGAGCACCCCGAACGCGTGGTGGGCTTCCACTTCTTCAACCCGGTCGCCGTGCTTCCGCTGCTCGAGATCATCAAGGGCGAGAAGACCGACGATGCCACTCTCGCAACGGCTTTCGCCACCGCGAAGTCGCTGCGTAAGTCCGCGGTGCTGTGTGGCGACAAGGCCGGGTTCGTCTTCAACAGGCTCGTGACCCGCACCCTCGGCGAGGTCATGGCCGCCGTCGACGAGGGCACCCCGTTCGACGTCGCCGACAACGCGATCGCCGAACTCGGCATGCCGATGAGCCCGTTCACGCTGCTCGCCCTCGTCGGCCCGGCCGTTGCGCTGCACACCGGCGAGACCCTGCAGGCCTCGTACCCCGAGCGGTTCGCGTCCTCGCCCGGACTCGAGGCACTCGTGGAGGCCCGCAAGCCCGGCGTGTGGACCTATGGGCCCGAGGGACAGGTCGTCGACCCGGAGGTCGCCGCACTGTGGCCCCAGGGTGACAAGCCGTCCACCGCCGACGAGGTCCTCGAGCGCACCCGCCGGGCATTCGCCGAGGAAATCGCGATCATGCTCGACGAGGGCGTCGTCGCGGCGGCCGAGGACATCGACCTCTGCCTGATCCTCGGTGGCGGTTTCGGATTCTGGAACGGCGGCATCACCCCGTACCTGGATCGCACCGGAACCTCCGAGGCCGTCAACGGCAAGCGGTTCCTGGCACCGGGTGTTGCCAGCGTCTAACCGACCCGCACCACACACGGGCGCGGCACGGGATGATCCCGCGCCGCGCCCGTGCCGTCGGAGGGGAATCATCTCCGCGCGATATTCCCCTGACCAGGCAATATAGACCCGACACGCGCGACACCGGGGCGACGCAGATGACGTGGGACACGCGTCGCGCGGTAAAGTGCACGGGCCCGTGACCCGCGGCTGTGCATTGGCCGCACCGAACGAAAGGCCCGAGCACGATGCGATTACGCCTCTGGAAAAACGGGAGGGCTGCCGGCTCTCCCGACCGCACCGGATTGCTCAGACGCGCTGTTCTGGTGTCGATGGCGATCGTGCTACCGCTCGGGGCGTCGGTAGCAGGTCCCATCGGCACCGCGAACGCGGCGTTCGATCCGAACTACGGCTTCGACTTCTGGGTCGACTCCGAGATGGGCCCGATCAAGTCGCGCGTCTTCCGCGCGGCGAACGGCAACACCAACCGTGTGGTGTATGCCCTCGACGGCATGCGGGCGCGGGACGACCTCAACGGCTGGGAGATCGAAACCAACGTTGCGCGGGCGTTGACCGCGGCGAACATCAACGTGGTGATGCCGGTCGGCGGCCAGTCCAGCTTCTACCTGGACTGGAACGCACCGAGCACCTTCTTCGGCACGGACGGTTCGAGCACGGGATCTGCCGGATCGTCCGCCGTCGGTTCGTCGGCCGCAGGGAACGACGTCGCAGGGAAGCGGAACACGTACAAGTGGGAAACGTTCCTGACCCAGCACCTTCCCCGTGAGCTGAACAACCGACTCGGGTTCCGGTCCACCCGCAACGGCGTCTTCGGGCTCTCGATGGGCGGCAGCGCCGCGCTGGCCCTCGCCGGGTACTACCCGCAGCAGTTCAGCTTCGCCGGCTCGTACTCCGGGTTCCTCAACACATCGGCTCCCGGCATGCGTGAGGCCCTCCGCGTCGCGATGATCTCGGCGGGCGGTTTCAACATCGACTCGATGGCTCCCCCGTGGGGCCCGCAGTGGCTGCGCATGGACCCGTTCGTGTTCGCACCTCAACTCCGCGACAACAACACCCGACTGTGGATCTCGTCCGGCAGCGCGGTACCCGGACAGGGTGACGTGGCCAGTGCACTCGGAATCGTGCAGGCGGTGCCCCTCGAAGCGCTGGCATTGGCCAACACTCGGGCGTTCGAGGTCCGGATGGCCACGATCGGCGCGCGAAACGTCCACTATGACTACCCCGCGACGGGTGTGCACAACTGGAAGAACTGGGAGGACCAGGTCAACCGGATGATCCCCGACCTGTCGGCGAACATCGGCTGATCCGACCGAGCGCGAGAGGGCCGGTGCCACGGGACACGTCCTGCGGCACCGGCCCTACTCCTGTGCGGGCGATGAGCTTTGCTCCCTATTCGTGATCACGGACCGTTCCAGAACGCCGCCACAGTAGGTTAGCCTCCCCTATGTGAAGCACTCTCTCCTGCGCGCCGGCGTCGCCGCACTCGCCGTCACGGTCCTGGCCGGTTGCTCGTCCACCTCCGACGACACCGACACCGGAACCCCTTCCGGGGACGGCCACTTCCCCGTCACCATCGAGAACACGTTCGGGTCGACGACCATCGAATCGCAGCCCGAGCGTCTCGTCACCATGGGCTGGAACGCACAGGACGTGCTGTACGCCCTCGACCTCAAGCCGGTCGGTCAGCCGAAGTACGTGTACGGCGCCGACGCCAACGGCGTGATGCCCTGGGCTCAGCCGTACTTCGACGCGGACACGACCACCCTCTTCGAAGACCCGCAGGCCGGTGAACCGTCCGTCGAGTCCATCGCCGCCCTCGCGCCCGACGTGATCCTCGCGCCGTACGAGGGATTCGACGAGGCCTACTACAAGCAGCTCACGGAACTCGCACCGACGGTCGCGTACCCCGGCGGCGCCTGGCAGACGACCTGGCAGGACCAGACGACGCTCATCGGGCAGGCCGTCGGCAAGCCCGACGAGGCACGCGCGCTGATCGACGGACTCGGCACCACGCTCGCCGACACCGCCGCCGCGCATCCCGAGTTCGCAGGCAAGACGCTGACGGTGGTCAACCTCGACACCTCGACCGGCCAGGCGAACGTCTACCTGCCCACCGACCCCCGGGTCCAGGTCCTCACCGAGCTCGGATTCGTCAACGCGCCCGGCGTGGAGGCACTCGCCGCCGACAACGAGGCCGGCACCTTCTACAAGTCCCTCTCCCTGGAGAACCTGCGCCAGATCGACGCGGACGTCGTCGTCGCCTTCGGTGTCGCGGGAGCGAGCGACATGGCATCGAACCCCGCCCTCGCACAGCTGTCCGCGGTCGGCCGCAACTCCGCGGTCGTGCTGACCGACGAGCAGGTCATCGCCGCGCTGAGCAACGTCAACGTGCTGAGCATCCCGTGGGTGCTTCCCACCATCGTCCCCGAGCTGTCCCGGGCCGCCGCGAACGCGAAGTGAGCCGACCCACACGGTGTGGCAGTGCCGACACCGCCACACCGTGTGATGTCGCGCACACCGGGGCGATTCGCAGTAGCGTCATAGTACTCCGGGTGTGTCGACGCAATGGAGCGTCGGCCCGGAGGCTCTACGGCTGAGAGGCTGGGCGGCCATGGCGACGAGCGACACCTCTTACGGCGGAAGCAGTTCCGGTCCCGCCCACACCCACGCGGGGCATGCGGTGATGATTGCCGCTGCCGCCGCCCTCGGCGGATTCCTGTTCGGCTACGACACCGCTGTCATCAACGGCGCGGTCGGAGCCATCCGCGACAAGTACGACATCGGGGCAGGCGGGACCGGGCTGACGGTCTCGCTCACTCTGCTCGGCGCCGCACTCGGCGCCTGGATCGCAGGCGATCTGGCCGATCGCCTGGGCCGCATTCGGGTCATGCAACTCGCCGCGGTCCTCTTCCTGCTCGGGTCGATCGGCTCGGCGTTTCCGTTCAGCGTGTACGACCTGACCTTCTGGCGTGTGGTGGGTGGAGTCGGAGTCGGCTTCGCCGCGGTGATCGCCCCCGCGTACATCGCAGAGATCTCCCCCGCGTCGATCCGCGGCCGGCTCGGTTCGATGTACCAGTTGGCGATCGTGCTCGGGATCGCGATCTCACAGCTCGTCAACTACGCGCTCACCCAGGCGGCGGACGGTGCCCGGGGAGAACTCGCCGGCATCGAGGCGTGGCAGTGGATGCTCGCGCTCGAGTCGATCCCAGCCGTCCTGTACCTGCTGATGACCTTCCCGATCCCCGAGTCACCACGATTCCTGGTCCTACGGGGCCGCGACGACCAGGCACGTCGGGTTCTCGCGGAACTCGAAGGCGGCGACGATGCTCAGGTCACCGCCCGGATCGCGGAGGTGCGCGAATCGCTGAAGGAGCACCGGGCCAAGACCACGGTGCGGCAACTGTTCTCGAAACCGCTCGGCGTCGCGCCTCTGGTGTGGATCGGTATCGCGCTCGCCGCACTGCAACAGTTCGTCGGCATCAACGTGATCTTCTACTACTCGGCGACACTGTGGGAGGCCGTCGGATTCGGCGAGGACCGCTCCCTGTTCATCAGCGTCGTCAGCGCGCTCGTCAACATCGTCGGCACGTTCGTCGCGATCGCCGTGATCGACCGCGTCGGCCGCAAACCGCTGCTCCTGATCGGCTCCGTCGGCATGGCCGTGTCCCTCGCGATCACGTCCGTCTGCTTCAGTTCCGCGGTGGTCACCACCGACGCGGAGGGCGACTCCGTCGCCACCCTGTCCGGATCCAACGGGACGATCGCCCTGGTCGCCGCAAACACGTTCGTGTTCTTCTTCGCATTGTCATGGGGCCCGGTGGTGTGGGTGCTCATCAGCGAGATGTTCCCGAACCGGGTCCGCGCCGCGGCCGTCGGCGTCGCCACTGCCGCCAACTGGGTCGCGAACTTCCTGGTCTCCGCCACGTTCCCGGCGCTGGCCGACTGGAATCTGTCTGCCACCTACGGCGGCTACGCGGTCATGGCGGCCCTGTCGTTCTTCGTGGTCTGGAAGTTCGTCACCGAAACCCGCGGCCGCACACTCGAAGCCGCGGGCTGACCCGCGGAACTCCCGACCCCGGAGCCCATCAGGACTTCGGGGTGGCCTCCGGCTCGATGGCGGTCGGGGCCGCGGCGTCGTCGTCGGACCGCAGTCCGGCCACCCACCCGGTGATCTGGCGGGCCAGATCCTGGGCGGTCAGCCCGACCTCGGCGAGCACCTGGTCCCGCGACGCGTGGTCGAGGAACCGCTGCGGCACACCGACGTCGCGGGCGGGGGTGTCGACATCCGCCGCGCGCAGCGCCCCGGACACCGCCGATCCGATACCGCCGTGCACGCCGCTGTCCTCGACGGTGACGACCATCGAGAAGTTGCGGCCCAGGTCGACGAGGGCGTCCGCCACCGGCAGCACCCAGCGCGGATCGACGACCGCCGCTGAAATTCCTTGCTGAGCCAGGCGTTTCGCCGTCTCCAGCGCCATCACGGCGAACGACCCGACCGCGACGATCAGCACGTCGCCGCTGCGCGCAGCGGGCATCGCGAGCACGTCGACCCCACCGATCCGTTCGAGCGCCGGGATGTCGTCGCCGACGGCCCCCTTCGGGAACCGCACCGCCGTCGGGCCGTCGGAGATCGCGAGGGCCTCCCCCAACTCCTCACGCAGGGTTGCCGCGTCACGCGGAGCCGCGACCCGCATCCCCGGCACGATGCCGAGCAACGAGAAGTCCCACATACCGTTGTGGCTGGCGCCGTCGGGCCCGGTGACACCGGCCCGGTCGAGCACCAGGGTCACCGGCTGCCTCAACAGAGCGGCGTCCATCAGCAGCTGGTCGAAGGCGCGATTGAGGAACGTCGAGTACACCGCGACAACCGGGTGGAGCCCACCGAGCGCCAGACCCGCCGCCGACGTGACGGCGTGCTGCTCCGCGATCCCGACATCGAACATGCGCTCGGGGAAACGGTCCCCGAACGCCGCGAGACCGGTCGGCCCCGGCATCGCCGCCGTGATCGCGACAATGTCCTTCCGCACGGTTGCCCGGTCGATCAGCTCCTGCGAGAACACCGACGTCCAGTCGGCGACCGGGCTGCTCGTCGACCGGCCCGTCCGCGGATCGATCACGCCCGTCGCGTGCATCTGGTCCGCGACGTGGTTCTCGGCGGGCGCGTAGCCCATGCCCTTCCGGGTCACGGCGTGCACGATGACCGGTCCGCCGAACGACTTCGCGCGACGCAGCGCCGACTCCATCGCCGCCTGGTCGTGCCCGTCCACGGGCCCCAGGTACTTGATCCCGAGGTCGGTGAACATCACCTGCGGGCTCACCATGTCCTTGATGCCGGCCTTCATGCCGTGCAGCAGCTGGTACGCCGCGCGCCCCACCCAGGGCATCTTCTTGACCATGCGGCGGCTGTTGTCGAGCACCCGCTCGTAGCCCGGTTGCAGTCGCAGTGCGGCGAGGTGGTCGGCGAGGCCGCCGATCGTCGGCGCGTAGGAGCGCCCGTTGTCGTTGACGACGATGACGACGGACCGGTCACGTCCCGCCGCGATGTTGTTGAGCGCCTCCCAGCACATGCCGCCGGTCAGCGCGCCGTCGCCGACGACCGCGACGACGTGCCGGTTCTGGCCGGTCAACTCGAACGACTTCGCGAGCCCGTCCGCGTAGGACAGTGCCGCCGACGCGTGCGAGGACTCCACCCAGTCGTGCTCGGACTCGGCACGACACGGGTACCCGGACAGCCCGCCCTGCTTGCGCAGGGTGTCGAAGCGGTCCTTGCGGCCGGTCACGATCTTGTGGACGTACGCCTGGTGTCCGGTGTCGAAGAGCACTGCGTCGTGCGGGGACTCGAACACCCTGTGCACGGCGAGCGTCAACTCGACGACACCGAGGTTGGGGCCGAGGTGCCCGCCGGTCGCGGACACCTTCTCCACCAGGAACGCGCGGATCTCGGAGGCGAGTTCGCGCATCTCGGCGAGGGTCAGGCCGTCGAGGTCACCGGGCGACTGAACTCGAGAAAGAACACCCAACGAGATCGCTCCCTCCACAGGACTGCACCACAACACTCCGACCGCGGATCGGCCGATCCCGATCAGTCTACGGAGGCTGCGGGGCGATCAACGCCAGGCGTACCGCCGCGACCCGCCGCCGATGCGCGCTGCCTGCTCCATTATGACTGCCCCGGTGAGTCACATCACAGGTCGCGCGGCGCCGCCTGGGATGCAAACCTGGTCGCATGCGCACCGTGGTGGACACGATCATCGGCGAAGTGTTCGAGCGTTGCCGCGGCAACCGTGACGGTGCGCTCGCGGATTACATACCCGAACTCGCCCAGGTGTCGCCCGACACCTTCTCGCTCTGCGTGGCCACCGCCGACGGGCATGTCTACGAGGTCGGTCCGTCCGACGTCGAGTTCACCATCCAGTCGATCTCGAAGCCACTGACGTACGGACTCGCCCTCGCCGATCGCGGGCCCGACTTCGTCGCCACCAAGGTCGACGTCGAACCGTCCGGCGAGCCCTTCAACGAGATCAGCCTCGACCCGGTCACGGAGCGACCCCGCAACCCGATGATCAATGCGGGCGCGATCACCGCCGCATCGCTGATCGCGGGCGCCGACCCTGCCGAGCGGTTCGAGCGGATCCGCCGCTGCTATTCCGCCTATGCCGGACGCGAGCTGACCGTCGACGAGGAGGTGTACGCCTCGGAGGCCCGCACCGGGCACCGCAACCGGGCGATCGGTCACATGTTGCGTTCGTTCGGCATCATCACGGACGACCCGGAGGACGCGGTCGACCTGTACTTCCGCCAATGCTCGGTCAACGTCACCTCCCGGGATCTGGCACTGATGGCCGCGACACTCGCCAACAACGGAACCCACCCGCTGACCGGCGAGTGCGCGCTCGCCCCGGAGCACGTCGAGCGGGTGCTGTCGGTGATGACGTCCTGCGGCATGTACGACGCGGCGGGCGACTGGATCGCGCGGGTCGGCCTGCCCGCCAAGAGTGGCGTCGGGGGCGGCGTACTCGCGGTACTGCCCGGCCAGATCGGCATCGCGGTGCACTCCCCCCGCCTCGACGCCCACGGCAACAGCGTCCGCGGCGTGCAGGCGTGCCGGGAACTGTCGAAGACCCTCGAACTGCACTTCCTGCACGTCACCCGCGCGGCACGTTCGGCGATCCGGTCCAGCTACACCGTCACCGAGGCGCCGTCGAGACAACGCCGAACCGACGCCGAACGCGCGACGCTCGCGCGACTCGGTGACCGTGCCCGCGTCTACGAACTGCACGGCGACCTGCTGTTCGCAGGCGCCGAGTCCGCGGTCCGCGCCATCGGCGAGCGCGCCGCCGGACTCGAGGCCGTCGTCGTCGATCTGCGCCGCGTCGACGAGGTCGGCGACGTCGCGCGGCGGATGTTCACCGAGATGCGCGAGGACCTCGACGGGTCGGGGTGCCCCTGCGCATTCGTCGACCCCGACGGGCACCTGGGCAACACCGCGTCGAGCATCGACCCATCGGGGCGCGGACGCGTGTTCGTCGACCTCGACAGCGCACTGGAATGGGCGGAAACAGTGGTCCTGGACCGGCACTGCGCGACCGGCCGGATCCCGGCGTCCATCGAACTCGGCGACCATCCCCTGCTCGCACACCTCACCACCGACCAGTTCGCGCAGGTGGCGGCCCAACTCGACTTCCGCGAGGTGCCCGGCGGGCACACCGTCGTCCGGCGGGGGGAGGATGCGATCGGCATCGCCCTGATCCTGTCCGGCCGGGTCAGCACCACCGTCACGGGGCCGGACGGTTCCATCCACCGGATCACCACCCTCGCACCCGGTATGACCTTCGGCGAGATGCCGACCCTGATCGGGGGAACGTTCCTCGGGGACATCCGAGCCGACACACCGGCCCGCTTCGCCATTCTCTCGCCCGAACACTTCGCGACTCTCACCGACGCTGCTCCCGGAGTGAAGGTCGCACTCCTCAACCGGCTCCTCACCAGCGCATACGCCCAGCTCGACACGGCGATTCGCGGATTCGGCGTCCACGGACCGGCCGTTCCCGGTCTCCCGTCGCCGGTGAAGGTCCGATAAATTCCATTGCCCGATCCGCCCGAATCGGACAGGCTGGTCGTCATGCCAACCGACCTCGCGATCGACACCCAGGGACTCGTCAAACGCTTCGGCAAGACCGTCGCGGTCGACGGCGTCGACCTCGCCGTTCCACGCGGCGGCGTCTACGGCGTCCTAGGACCCAACGGTGCGGGCAAGACCACGACGATCCGGATGCTCGCCACGCTCCTCGACA
This sequence comes from Rhodococcus sp. Q, assembly GCF_005503035.1. Taxonomy (NCBI): domain Bacteria; kingdom Bacillati; phylum Actinomycetota; class Actinomycetes; order Mycobacteriales; family Nocardiaceae; genus Rhodococcus; species Rhodococcus sp. Q. The sequence continues at coordinate 248,507 of NZ_SCOY01000004.1, read as the reverse complement.
TCGACGGCGGGTCGGCCCGTGTCCTGGGCCACGACGTGGTCCGAGAGGCCGACACCGTGCGGAGCAAGGTCGCGCTGACCGGTCAGTTCGCGTCGCTCGACGAGGACCTCACCGGCACGGAGAACCTCGTGCTGCTCTCCCGCCTGTACGGCTTCTCCCGCGGTGCCGCGCGCTCGCGGTCCGAGCAACTGCTGACCGCGTTCGACCTGACGGACGCCGCGGACCGGCAGGTGAAGAACTTCTCCGGTGGCATGCGACGACGCCTCGACATCGCCGCGTCGATCATCGTCACACCAGAGCTGATCTTCCTCGACGAGCCCACGACCGGCCTCGACCCGCGCAGCCGCAACCAGGTGTGGGAGATCGTGCGCGCACTCGTCGCGGGAGGCACCACCGTGCTGCTCACGACTCAGTACCTCGACGAGGCCGATCAGCTCGCCGACCGTGTCGCCGTGATCGATCACGGTCGCGTCATCGCCGAGGGCACGACCGGCGAATTGAAGGCGTCGGTCGGGTCGGGCGCGCTGCACGTCCGTGTCGCCGATCCGGCACGACGCGAGGACGCCGGAGCCCTGCTCACCACCGTGCTGGGAGTCGAGGTCACCGCCGAAACCGATCCCGCGGCGCTGACCGCGCGCATCGACGACAGCGAGCGTGTCGCACGGGCACTTCCCGCACTGAACGAGGCCGGCATCGCGGTCACCACCTTCGCCCTCGGTCAGCCGAGTCTCGACGAGGTCTTCCTCGCCCTGACCGGCCGGCCCGCCGACGATCTCGAGGAGACCACCGCATGACCACGACCACCACCGTCTCCGCCACCTCACCCGCCGCTGCCGTCGGCGCTGCACTCGCCCTCGACGGCCCACGGCCGAAGCGGCCGAACGCGGTCGCGTCGTCACTGTCCTTCGGTTGGCGGGCGCTGCTCAAGATCAAGCACGTCCCCGAGCAGCTCTTCGACGTGACCATGTTCCCGATCATGTTCACCCTCATGTTCACGTACCTGTTCGGCGGCGCACTCGCGGGGTCGACCGAGGCGTACGTGCAGTGGCTGATCCCCGGCATCCTCGTGCAGACGGTCGTGATGATCACGATGTACACGGGTTTGACGCTCAACAAGGACATCGAGAAGGGCGTCTTCGACCGGTTCCGCTCGCTGCCGATCTGGCGACCCGCTCCGCTCGTCGGGGCACTGCTCGGCGACCTCGTCCGCTACACGATCGCGTCGGTGATCGTGATGGTGCTCGGTCTGATCCTCGGATTCCGGCCCGCGGGCGGATTCGTCGGCGTCGTCGCATCGATCGCCCTGCTGCTGTTCTTCTCGTTCGCGATGTCGTGGATCTGGACGATGTTCGCCATGCTGATGCGCACGGAGCAGGCCGTGATGGGCGTGTCGATGTTCATCCTGTTCCCCCTCACGTTCGCCAGCAACATCTTCGTCGACCCGGCCACGATGCCGGGGTGGTTGCAGGCGTTCGTCGACGTGAATCCGATCAGCCAGCTCGTCACCTGCATGCGCGACCTGATGAGCGGCACCATGCCCACCGGCAGCCTCGGGATCGTGTTCGCGTGGTGTGCCGGATTCATCGTGATCTTCGGACCGATCACGATGCGCCTGTACAACCGCAAGTCCTGAGTGCAACGCGAAAGGCCCGGTCCCACCATGGGATCGGGCCTTTCGCGTGACCGGGAGACCGGCGGCTAGACCTTCGCGTACTCCTCGTCCGCGACAGAGGGCTTGAGGTCGATCGTCGTGCGCAGCGGCTTGTTCGGCAGGAACGCGACCGCGATCACCGTGACCACGGAGACGAACGCGGCGATCAGGAAGATCCGCCCCGTCGCGTCGCCGTACGACGCTCTGATGACGTCACGGACGGGCTCGGGAAGGGCCCCGAGGTTCAGGCTCCCGCCGCCCCCGCCGGAGGCGTGAGGGTCGATGCCGAGCTTCGCGAAGCCGGACGCCGTGAGGTCGCCGACGCGGGTGGCGAGGACGGAACCGAGCACCGACACGCCGATCGCGCCACCGAACGTCCGGAAGAACGCCACCACGCTGGACGCCGCGCCGACGTCGTGGACGCTCACCGTGTTCTGCACCGCGAGTACGACGTTCTGCATGAGCATGCCGGTGCCGAGACCGAGAAGGGCGATCATGAGACCGATCAGCGGAATCGCGGTCTCGTGGTCGACGGTCGAGAGCAGTGCGAATCCGACGACCTGCAGGAAGGCTCCCGCGACGACGAAGCTCTTCCACTTGCCGTACCGGGTGATCAGCTGTCCCGACCCGACCGTGCCTGCCAGCATGCCCGCCACCATCGGGATGGTCAGCAACCCGGCCTCGGTGGGCGAGAAGCCGCGTGAGGTCTGGAAGTACTGGGTCAGGAACGTGGTCGCGCCGAACAGTCCGATGCCGACGGCGATCGAGGCCACGATCGCGAGCGCGGTGGTCCGCTCAGTCACGATCTTGAGCGGGATGATCGGCGACGTGGCGCGGCTCTCGACGACGACGGTCGCGATCAGGAGCAGCAGACCGCCGCCGACCATGAGCGCGGACTCCGTGGAGATCCAGTCGTAGTAGGTGGCCTTGCCCGCGAACGACACCCACACCAGCAGCACGGACACTCCGGCGGTCAGCAGGGTGGCACCGAGCCAGTCGATCTTCACGCCGTCGACCCGGTTGGTCTCGATGTGCAGCGTCTTCTGCAACAGGAACAGGGCGATCACGGCGAGCGGGACACACACGAAGAAGCACCAGCGCCAGCCGAGGGTGTCGGCGATCACGCCGCCGAGTACCGGCCCGCCAGCCATCGACACGGCCATGACGGCACCCATGTAGCCGGAGTACCGGCCGCGGTCGCGCGGCGGGATGATCGTTCCGATGATCGCGACGACGAGCGCCGTCAGACCGCCCATGCCGATGCCCTGGATGACGCGGGCGCCGAGCAGGAGCGGCACGTTGTGGGACAGTCCCGCGATCACGGAGCCGACCACGAAGATCACGATCGCGGACTGGACCAGGACCTTCTTGTTGAAGAGATCGGAGAGCTTGCCCCAGATCGGCGTCGACGCGGCGGTCGCGAGCAGCGCGGCGGTGATGACCCAGGCGTACTGGGTCTGCGACCCGTTCAGGTCACCGATGATCGTGGGCAACGCCGTCGAGACGATGGTCGAACTGAGAAGTGCGGTGAACAGCGCGGCGAGCAGTCCGGCGAGTACCTCGAGGATCTGCCGGTGGTTCATCAGCTCTTCGGACTGCGCCTCGCCCGGGCTGCGTGTGGCTGTCGTGGTCATGCGACACCCCCTTCGTTCTGTGTGATGGCGCCGGCAGCGGGGGTCCGCACCGGGATGGTGGAGAAGGTCTCCTTGAGGTGTTTCAGGGCGATCAGCGCGTCTTCCGCCTCGTCCTGGTTCCATTCGCCGAATCGCTCACGCAGGCGCGCGACGATGCGGCCCGTGTTCTCGATCAGCAGTCGGCGGCCCGCGTCGCTGACCTGGACGAGCGAAGCGCGCCTGTCCTCCGGGTCGGGGTGACGTTCGACGAGTCCGGCGTCGACGAGTTCGGCGACCTGTCGGCTGAGTGCCGACTGGCTCACGCACAGGCTGAGAGCCAGTTCGTTCTGCCGGCACGGCGCACTGTGTGCGAGGACGTGCAGGACACCGATCAGCGCGGGCGGCAGGTCCGTCTGGTCGCTGCCGAGGGCGCCGCGGAGCACTCGCCCGAAGAGGAACACCTCTTCGACGAGGCTTTCTGCGGTTGCGGTCTGGACGGCCATCGGTCAACTCCACGGAAGGTAAAGACGCCTTTAATATGCTTGCGTTATGCAAGTATATAATTGGTTGCAGACTGCAATCAAGTCTCGGGAGGTGTGATCGCCACCGCATCCGGCCATCCGGCGATCAGCGCGTCAGTCGCGCGAAGCACTCCATGTGGTGAGTGAGAGGGAAGGCGTCGAATGCCCGGACCTCGTCCAGCCGGAAGCCCTGCTCCAGGTAGAGGCCGACGTCGCGACCGAATGCCGCAGGATCGCACCCGACATGAATCACCGTCCGCGGACCGGCTGCGGCGACGGCTGCCACCACCGCGCGTCCCGCACCTGCACGCGGCGGATCGAGGACGACGGTCCCGACACCACCAGACAACAGCGTCGACGCACTCTCCACCCGGGCCACCTCGAGGCGGACCTGCGGCAGGTCCGCGAGCGACCTCCTGCCGTCCTCGACGGCGCCGCGGCTCGATTCGACGGACAGGACCGTCCCGCCCTCCCCCACCTGCACTGCGAGCGCGGCAGCGAAGACACCGACACCGCCGTACAGGTCCCACGCGACGTCGCCGGCACCCAGTTCCGCCCACTCGGAGACGACCTCGGAATAGCGGTCCGCAGCCCCTCGATGGGCCTGCCAGAATCCCCTGGCCGACAATTCCCACTCTCGGCCCGCGACACGCTGTGTGACCCTGCCACTGCCGATCACCGGACGCTCACGTCGTCGCCGCGACGACGCCGCACGTCGTGCTGTCGCCCCGCGCCGACCGGGGCTGCGCCGACCGGTCCGGCTCACCTCGGCCGGTTCGATCTCGACGACGTGCCGCAGTCCGTCCGAGTCGACGGCGACCAGGAGTTCCGCTCCGGGGCGCCACGACCGATCGGCGAGACCGTCGTACATCCCCGACACCGGCTGCGGACACCCGAGCGACGTGACGACCCCACTGCTCCGATATCCGTGAAAACCGGCGCGCCCCTCGGAGTCGACGGCGAGCCGCAGACGGGTACGCCACCCGGATCCGTCACCGGTACCGGGAAGATCCTCGACCTCCACCTCGCGCTCCACGCCCGCCAGCCGGTGCAGTTGCTCCGCAACCACCGACGCCTTGATCGCCCGCTGCGCGGACAGGGTCGCATGCGACAGGTCACAGCAGCCCGCGCCGCCGGGACCGGAGATCGGACACAGGGGATCGACGCGGTCCGGCGACGACTCCACCACCTCGACCGCGTCGGCGCGGCAGAACGACCCACCGCGGTCCTCGGTGACCCGGGCCCGCACCAACTCCCCCGGCAGCCCGTGCCGAACGAACACCACGCGACCTTCGTGGCGCGCGACGCAGAAACCGCCGTGCCCCGGATTGCCCAGTCGCAGTTCCAGTTCCGCGCCGACCCAGCTCTCGCTCATCGGGGGGTGTCCGATCCGTTCGTGTCGGGTGCATCGAAGCCGCGACGCGTTCCGCCCGGCCCCGACGGAACGGTGTACCGCTTCACCCGCTCGGACGACGTCAGCTGCCACGGCACCGACGTCACCATCACACCGGGCTGGAACAGCAGCCTGCTCTTGAGGCGAAGGGCACTCTGGTTGTGCAGGATCTGCTCCCACCAGTGACCCACCACGTACTCGGGGATGAACACCGTCACCACGTCGCGCGGCGAATCGCGGCGCACCCGCCGCACGTAGTCGAGGACCGGCTTCGTGATCTCCCGATAGGGCGACTCGATCACCTTGAGCGGCACCGTGATATCGCTCTTCTCCCATGCGCGCACCAACGCGCGGGTGTCCGGGTCGTCGACGTTGACGGTGATCGCCTCGAGAGTGTCGGGCCGTGTCGCGCGAGCGTAGGCGAGCGCGCGCAACGTTGGCATGTGCAGCTTCGACACCAGCACGATGGAATGGGTCCGGCTGGGCAGCACCCCGTCCCACTCCTGGTCGACGAGTTCCGCTGCGACGCCGTCGTAGTGCCGCCGGATCGACTTCATCAGCACGAAGATCGCAACCATCGCCACGATCGCAATCCACGCGCCCGCCGCGAACTTGGTGAGCAGGACGATGACCAGGACGGCACCCGTCATCGCGAGACCGATCGAGTTGATCACCCGGGAACGCTGCATGTGCCGACGCTGAGCGGGGTCCGACTCCGACTTCAGATGCCGCGTCCAGTGCCGGATCATGCCGGTCTGACTCAGCACGAACGACACGAACACTCCGACGATGTACAGCTGGATCAGCTTGGTCACCTCGGCGCCGAACGCCACCACGAACGCGATCGCTGCGCCGGAGAGGAAGAGGATGCCGTTGCTGAACGCCAGCCGGTCACCGCGGGTGTGGAGCTGCCGCGGCAGGTAGCGGTCCTGGGCGAGAATCGAACCGAGTACGGGGAACCCGTTGAACGCCGTGTTCGCTGCCAGTACCAGGATCAGCGCCGTCACGATCGCGATGAAGAAGAATCCGATCGGGAACCCCTCGAACACCGCTTCCGCGATCTGCGCGATCAACGTCTTCTGCTGATATCCCTCGGGAGCGCCGACCAACTGCGTCGCCGGATCGTGCGCGTACACGATGCCGATCTTCTGCGCGAGCGTGATGATGCCCATCAGCAGCGCGATCGCGAACGCGCCGAGCAGGAAGAGCGTGGTCGCCGCGTTGCGCGACTTCGGCTTCCGGAAGGCGGGCACACCGTTGCTGATCGCCTCGACACCGGTCAGCGCCGCACACCCCGAGGAGAACGCGCGGGCGATCAGGAAGGCGAACGCGATACCGACCAGGTGCGAATCCTCCGCCACGAGGTCGAATCCGGACGACTCCGCCGCGACATCTTCCCCGAGCACGTAGATCCGGAAGAACCCCCAACCGAGCATCAGGAACATACCGACGATGAACGCGTACGTGGGAATCGCGAACGCAGTCCCCGATTCCCGGATTCCCCGCAGGTTGATCGCGGTCAGCAACACGATGGCCGCGACCGCGAACAGCACCTTGTGGGTCGCGACGAACGGGACCGCCGACCCGATGTTCGACGCGGCGGACGAGATCGACACCGCGACGGTCAGCACGTAGTCGACCATGAGTGCGCTACCCACCGTCAGACCCGCGTTGGGGCCCAGGTTCACCGTTGCGACCTCGTAGTCGCCGCCGCCCGAAGGGTAGGCGTGGACGTTCTGCCGGTAGCTGGCAACCACCACGGCCATCACGAGGCAGACGGCGAGCCCGATCCACGGGGTGTACGCGTACGCCGAGATGCCCGCCACGGAGAGGACGAGAAAGATCTCCTCCGGGGCATACGCCACGGACGACATCGCGTCGGATGCGAACACCGGCAGCGCGATCCGCTTGGGCAGTAGGGTGTGTCCCAGCTTGTCGCTCCGGAACGGCCTACCCACCAACAGCCGCTTCGCAGCGGTCGACAGCTTTGACACCGCCAAAGCGTAAGCCGTCGGAACCGATCCAGCCCCATCCACTCCCCATCGAGTCCGCTTCGAGTCCGCTTCGGGCGGATTTCGGCATGCCCGTCGGCACCACCCCGTTCCGAGCGGTACCGTTCGGACCACATCATCGGTGCCGCATCGGACGACACCGGCCAGGAAAGGGTGTCAGGTGTACGTAGTCGTGATGGGGTGCGGCCGAGTGGGGTCCGCCCTCGCGGCCGGACTGAGCCGGATCGGACACGAGGTCGCGATCATCGACCGGGACCCGGAATCGTTCCGGCGACTCGACCCCGAGTTCACCGGGCATCGGGTGGTCGGCATGGGCTTCGACCGCGACGTGCTCGTCAAGGCAGGCATCGAGAAGGCCGAGGCGTTCGCGGCGGTCTCGTCCGGCGACAACTCGAACATCATCTCCGCCCGGGTGGCCCGCGAGACGTTCGGCGTCGGCCGGGTCGTCGCGCGCATCTACGACGCCAAACGCGCGGCCGTCTACGAGCGCCTCGGCATCCCCACCGTCGCGACCGTCCCGTGGACGACCGACCGCTTCCTGCACCACCTCACCCGCGAGTCGCAGACCACGAAGTGGCGCGACCCCACGGGCACGGTCGCCGTCGCAGAACTCGACCTTCACGAGGACTGGATCGGACGCAAGGTCACCGAACTCGAGGAGTTCACGACGTCGCGGGTCGCCTTCCTGATCCGCTTCGGTGCCGGAATCCTGCCGACGGCCAAGACCGTCATCCAGGCGGACGACCAGGTGTACATCGCGGCGGTGTCCGGCACCGTCGCCGAAGCGGTGGCGCTCGCCGCCACCCCGCCTCCGGCGGACGAGTGAGAACCGTGCACGTCCCCGCCGAGCCAACCTCTCACCCGAAACCGATCGGATGGACCCGATGAGAGTCGCAATTGCCGGAGCCGGCGCTGTCGGCAGATCGATCGCCCGCGAACTCGTCCGCGGCGATCACCACGTGATGCTCCTCGAGCGCAAACTCGAGCACGTCGACCCAGAGGCGATCCCGGAGGTTCACTGGGTCCATGCGGACGCCTGCGAACTCGGTCTCCTCGAAGCGGCCCAACTGGAGTCCTATGACGTCGTCATCGCCGCGACGGGCGACGACAAGGCGAACATCGTGGTCAGCCTCCTGGCGAAGACCGAGTTCGCGGTCCGGCGCGTCGTGGCCCGCGTCAACGATCCCCGCAACGAGTGGCTCTTCGACGAGTCCTGGGGCGTCGACGTCGCGGTGTCGACGCCGCGAATGCTCGCCTCGCTGGTCGAGGAGGCCGTCTCGGTGGGCGACCTGGTCCGGCTGATGACGTTCCGTCAGGGTCAGGCGAACCTCGTCGAGGTCACCCTCCCGCCGGACACGTCGCTTGCGGGCAAGCCCGTCCGCAAGATGACATTGCCGCGCGACGCCGCGCTCGTCACGATCATCCGCGGTGGCCGGGTCATCACGCCGCAGCCCGACGATCCGATCGAGGGCGGTGACGAACTGGTGTTCGTGGCGTCGGTCGAGGTCGAGGAACAACTCCGGGACGCTCTCGGCCTGACTCGCTGACGAATTGCTTGGACACTTTCACCGTCGAGTGTCCAAGAATTTGTACATCATTCGAAATACACGACAGCCGACAATCGCCCCGCGACATTCCTCAGCAAATTGCCCCGACGACGGGGCGAGGAAATTCTTCGCCGCGACACCATTTCGCAGGCACTCCTCCGAATTCATCGGAACGCCTGCGAAATCGGTGTCGCCCTGTGCGATCAGCGACCGTGCGAGGTGGGAGTCTCACCCGTATCGGTGTCGGCCGCATCGGGCGTCGCGCCGTCCGCGGTGACGTCGGCATCAGCATCGGTGTCAGTGTCGGTGTCGAGCGCATCCTCGTCCACCACGTGATCGGCGCGTCGAACAGCCCACACCGTCACCAGCAGCACCAGCGCCGTGAGCGGCCACCCCATGCCGATCCGGGCGACCGCGAGCCACCCCGTGTGGTCGGTGTCGTACAACTGGGACTGCACGACGTACCTCGCGCCGAACACCAGCGCCCACGCGAACGTCGCGATGTCGTAGGCCCGGATCGCCGAGCGGGACGTGCGCCAACTGTTGCCGTGGCCGTTCAGGAATCCCCACACCACACCGACCAGCGGCCAGCGGACGAGGATCGACGCGATGAACACCGCCCCGTACAGCAACGAGGTGTAGATGCCGAAGAGGAAGTAGCCCTTCGCGTCACCGGTGCGGTAGGCGATGAACGCACAGACACCGACACCGAGGAACCCCGAGATCGCCGGTTGCACGGTTCCACGAACGACGAGGCGCCACACCAGGATCACCGCCGCGACCCCGAGGGCGGACCAGATCGCCGCGGTCAGCCCGAACAATCCGTTGACCGGTACGAACACCAGCACCGGCAGGGTCGAGTAGACCAGCCCGCTGACGCCTCCGAGCTGTTCGAGAATGGTGGGCTGCTTGTCCGTCACCACACGAGGGTGCCACATCCACCGCGGAGCGCTACGAGTCGCCCAGGAGCTCGTAGTAGGGGTTGTAGATGACCTTCTGACCGTTGCGGTCGCCGATGCGTCCCCGCACCAGCAGCTGCTTACCGGTTTCGATCCCCGCGATGCGGCGCCGCCCGATCCACACCAGCGTCACGGGATCGGTGCCGTCGAACAGTTCCGCCTGCACCGTTGCGGCGGACGCCTTGGGGCAGGATTCGACGCTGCGCAGCCGACCCCGCATCGTCACTTCTTCGCCATGTCGACAGTCACAGGCGCGTTGCGCGCCTGTGGCGTGCAACGACTCCGCCAGTTCCTCGGCGTCGAGCTGGTCGATGTCCTCGGTCAGTCGCCGGGTCAGTCGCCGAATGTATCCGTTGGCCGCGAGTGCCATTGCGCCCCTCCGAGCAGCGTGCGGCGCGACTTTCGCGCCACGGGTAGTCCACGTGTGGTCTCTCTTCTCGCCACTGTAGACCTCATTTGCAGGGGGTCAATCAGACCTCCTGCGACGAGCTCGGGACCGGCCGTGCACTATCGACGAATGGCTTCGCTCACACTGCCGCCGGTCGCGGTGGCCCTCCCCGGAACCGGCTCCGACGCCGACTTCGCGGCACGCGCGTTCACCGACGCGTTGTCGCAGATCGGGGTGCATGTCATTGCCGTCGAACCCGATCCGGCCCGACTCGTCGGAAGCTACCTCGACGCACTGAACTCGGCGGCGCGGCAGCACGGCCGGATCCTGGCCGCAGGCATCTCCATCGGGGCATCCATCGCGCTCGAGTGGGCAACCCAACACCCCGATCGCGCGGCCGGGGTCCTCGCTGCCCTGCCTGCATGGACCGGCAACCCCGCGAACGCGCCCGCAGCGCTGAGCGCCGCCTACACAGCAACCCGGCTGCGCGCCGACGGACTCGACACCGTGACCGCCGAGATGACGGCGTCCTCGCCCGCCTGGCTTGCCGGCGAACTCGAACGCTCGTGGCGGTCCCAATGGCCGCAGCTCCCGCTCGCGCTGGACGAGGCGGCCGGATACCACGCGCCCACGGCCGACGAGATGGCGTGCTGTGAGGTCCCGGTCGGCATCTGCGCGGCCGTCGACGACGCCGTGCATCCCCTCACCGTGTCGCAGGACTGGACGCGGATGCTTCCCCACTCCGTCCTCGGCACCGTCACCCTCGACGAGATCGGGGCCGATCCGTCCGTCCTCGGACGGGTGTCGCTCGATGCGCTGCAGCGGGTCTCCCCCGCCACAGCGCATCGAGTGAGCTGAGTTCCTACGAGTCGCGCTCGATCTGCTGCATCGCCGAACCACTGCCACCCGGGCGCTGCTCGGGTGGCATGGCGTCCTTCGCCTGCTGCGCCTGTACCGCCGCGATCGCCTCCTGACGCTGCGCCTCGGCCTGTGCTGCAGCGGCCTGCTGCTGCGCGAGCACCTGTTGCTGCTGCGCGGCCACGAGCTGGTCGGCGAGCACCTGCGGAAGAACCACCGGCAGCGGCGTGCGCACGGGATGCGGCTCGTCGCCGCGGCGGACCACCGTCTCCCTCAGCACTTCCCGCGCGACCCGTGCCAGGTCCGAATCCACGCCCGCGGTTCCGGCCGGCCCCGCCACGACGCACCGGATCATCCAGCGGTAACCATCCACACCGATGAAGCGGAGATCCGCGTTGGGTGTGACGGCGTGCAGTTCGCGGCCCCACGGCCCACCTTCGACGGAGACCTGCGCGTTGTCACCGCGCAGCGATTCCGCCAGATCCGACGCGACCTCGCGCCACTGCCCGGGAGACTTCGGTGCGGCATACACCGCGACGGTGATGCGGCCGTACTGCGTGACCAGATGGACGGCCTGCGGTGAGCCGTCGGTGGACATCTCGACCTGGATCTGGCCGCCGTCCGGAACCGGAACGAGAACCGACCCGAGGTCGAGGCGCCCCTCCGTCGGCTCCGCGTCCTCGAAGTCGGTCGCGTCGTACGGGCCCCGGTCCTCGGTGCCGAGTGCCGGGAACTCGTCGGTGTCCGTGTTGCTGTCGGCGACGTCGAACTCGACAGGCGTCTCGTCTGCGTCGGTCTTCTTCTTGCGTCCGAACATCACTGCGCCTCTCCCTCGGCCTGCTCCGGCACCACGTGGAGCAGCGCATGTCCGCCGCTCGACCCGTGGCCGCCGGTGCCCCGGCTCGTCTCGTCCAGTTCGTCGACCTCGACGAACGTCACCAGTTCCACGCGCTGCACGAGCAGCTGCGCGATCCGGTCCCCGCGCCGGATCTCGATCGGGGTGTGGAGGTCGTGGTTGATCAGGCAGACCTTGATCTCGCCTCGATATCCGGCGTCGACGGTGCCGGGCGTGTTGACCACGGACAGCCCCGATTTCGCCGCCAGACCCGACCGCGGATGAATCAACCCCACCGTCCCGATCGGCAGCGCGATCGCGATGCCGGTACCGACGAGAGCCCTCTCGCCGGGTTGGAGGGTGACGTCCACGGTGGAGCAGAGGTCGACGCCGGCATCGCCCTCGTGGGCACGTCGGGGCAGTGGTGTCTCGGGGTCGAGGCGCTTCAACTCGACGGCAGGAAGATCGCTCACGTGGACCGAGACTACTCTGAGTGTGTGCCTGTAAAGCCCGGACCTGCGAACCAACCGTCCTCCACCCCCGCGCCACTGGAGATCACGAAGTATTCCGAGCGCCTCCGCGTCCCGCTGTGGTGGTGGGTTGCGGGCCTGGCGATCGCGATCCTGCTCGCCGTCGAGGTGAACATGGGAGCGCCCGGGCTCGTCTCCTGGCTGCCGTACGTGGTACTGATCCCGATCCCCGCATGGGGACTGCTGTGGCTCAGCCGCCTGCAAGTCGAGGTCGTGCCCGGCCCCGGTTCCGGCGAGGGCGAGCTGCGAGTGGGACGCGCACACCTGCCCGTGGACGCGATCGCCCGGGTGGCGGTCGTGCCCGGGTCGGCCAAGTCGGCGGCGCTGGGCAGGCAGCTCGATCCCGCGGCGTTCGTTCAGAACCGGACGTGGATCGGGCCGATGCTGCTGATCGTTCTCGACGATCCCGAGGATCCGACGCCGTACTGGCTGGTGAGCACGCGACACCCGCGCGAACTCGCTGCCGCCCTCGGCTGGCGCATCGACGCGAGCTGAGCTCGGACCCACACAGCCGAAACGCCCGTGGCCGACCCGATCGTTCGGGTCGGCCACGGGCGTTTGCGGGCGCAAGGTCGGTCAGATGCCGACGTCCTCGAACCGCAGCCCACCCGGGTCGGACCCCGTTGGGTCCGACCATGACAGGTCGGCGCGGCCGTCGTTCACTGCGTCAGGCGGCGCAGTCCATGCAAATCATCACGCCGTTCGCGTCGCTGGCGAGTCGGCTCCGGTGGTGAACCAGGAAGCAGCTCGAGCAGGTGAACTCGTCGGCTTGCTTCGGAACCACCCGAACCGACAGTTCCTCGCCGGACAGGTCGGCGCCCGGCAGTTCGAAGGACTCCGCCGTGTCGGACTCGTCGACGTCGACGACCGCGGACTGAGCCTCGTTCCGTCGCGCCTTCAACTCCTCCAGCGAATCCTCCGACACCTCGTCGGACTCCGATCGCCTCGGTGCGTCGTAGTCGGTTGCCATCTCGTCTTCCCCTCGTCCTCTCTCGTCATCTGTCCCCGTCCCCACGCCCTGGTGGGCGTACCACCTGGTGCAGTCCCGCTACACAACGCGCCAGAACGAAAAGTGGTACCGGAAGTTCGTCAGGCGAATTATGATTCGCCTCACATTCTCCTCCGGTAGCGCACCGCAGAGCCTTCGTCCTGTCATCATCAGGCGGCCAGACAATAGCCGAACTACGCGAAAAAGTCGCGGTTCATTTCGCCGTGGCCCGCAAATTGTCGGACAATCGGCACCAACACTCCCGTGGACCCAGACATTCCGGGCCGGCGGCGGCCGGTGTCACCCACCGCCACGGCGCCCCACCGGCGACTCCCGCCCGCGAGGCGCGCAGGGCCCCGTCCGGTGTCGTCCGCACGCCCCCGCGTTCACTACGCTGTGCCAAGCGCAGCAGCAGATCCGCGCCCCCAACGGCTCTCCCCGACCGGGGCCGGCCGGCGCACCCCGAACAGCGAGAGGTCAGGACGCAACGTGGTTTCACTGATCACCGACGGCCGGTCGACGGACCCGAGCGGCAAGCCGTATCCGTACCGCCGTGCACTCCCTGTGATGATCCTCATCACTGTGCTCGCCGTGCTGGGTGCCGTCGTGTGGTTCCGGATCCTCACCAAGCCCGCCGAACTGTCCGCGCCGGTCGTGTGCAACCCGCCGTCGACGTCGGGACCGCTCGAGGCGGGAGACCCGGAACCGCAGCCGCTCGGCGACGTCGTGTCCGCCTCGACGCTCCTCGACGTCGAACCGGCGCCGCTCGCCGCGACCCGGGTCCGCGTGTTCAACGCCAACGGCGAGCGCGGCCAGGCCGCCGACGTCGCGTCACAGCTCAGCGACTACGGGTTCGCGTCTGCACCGGACGTCCAGTCCGGAAACGACCCGGTGTACACCGACCAGAACATGCAGTGCCAGGGACAGATCCGCTTCGGAGCCAACGGTCTCGCCGCGGCCAGCTCGCTGTGGCTGGCCATGCCGTGCGCGGAACTGGTGCAGGACGCGCGCACCGACGACGTCGTCGATCTCGCGCTCGGCACCTACTTCCGCAAGATCCAGCCGAACACCGACGCCGAGGAAGTTCTCGCCGCGCTGAAGACGACCGCTCCCGGCAGCGCGGGCGCCGTCGACATCGACCTGCTCAACGCGGCGCGCACCGCACACTGCTGACGGCCCGCACTCACGCCGGGATCGGATCCAGTGCTCCGATCCCGGCCAGTGTCGCCTCCAGCGCCGCCGCGACACCGGGCGCCGCCGCGACCGTGACGTCACCGTCGGCGCTCGTCGACTCCGGCGACGGCAACATCACCACGGCACCCGCCTCCTCCGCGATCAGCGAGCCGGCGGCCCAGTCCCAGGGGCTCAGCCCGTGCTCGAAGTGCGCGTCGACCCTGCCGGCCGCAACCATGCACAGATCCAGTGCCGCCGAACCGATCCGGCGGATGTCACGGACCTGCGGCAGCAGGGCTGCGATGAGTTCGCCCTGCCGCTGCCGCCGCGCTGGGGCGTAGCCGAATCCGGTGGCGAGCAACGACATCGACACCTCTGTGACGGTCGTGCACCGCAGTGCATGGACCGCTCCGTCGGCCTCGTGCAACGTGGCCCCGTGCCCCCGTGCGGCCGAGTACACCGCTCCCCCGGCCACGTCGACCACCGCGCCCGCGACGGACACGCCGTCGAGTTGCGCCGCCACCGAGATCGCGTACGCGGGAATCCCGTAGAGGAAGTTCACGGTGCCGTCGATCGGGTCGACCACCCACCGGATCCCCTCGGGTCCGCCGTCGCGGCCGCCTTCCTCGCCCAGGACCGCATCTCCGGGTCGCAGGTCGGCGAGCCGGGCACGGATGAGGATCTCGGTTTCGGTGTCGACCACCGTCACCGGGTCGGTCGGTGTGCTCTTGGTGTCGACGGCGCCCGCGCCCGCCTCGGTCTCCCGGACCGCGTGGCCCACCGAGGCGAACACCTGCGGACGTCGAGTCGACGCGTGGGCGGCGGCCTCGACGGCGACCCGGACCGCCACCTCCCGAAGTGTTCGAGGGTCGACCGAACCAGATGTGGAATCGGCGGCGACGTGGTCACGGACAGCGGGGTGATCGTCGAAAAGCGGCACGCCCCATGGTCCCCCACTGCTTCCCGACGCGCAGCGCCGGCAGCCACTATCGTGGCTCGCATGACGGATGCGGCACAGCAGGAGCCGGGCAGCGCCTCAGCAGCCACCCCTCCCGCAAGCGGTAACCATGCACTCGGAATCGACGTCGGAGGCAGCGGCGTCAAGGGTGGCGTCGTGGATCTGGACACCGGGGAGCTGGTCGGCGAGCGGCAGAAGATCCTCACACCGCACCCCTCGACGCCGGACGCGGTCTCCGAGACGGTCCTGGAGATCGTGAACCGGTTCGAATGGGCCGGACCGGTCGGTATCACCCTCCCGGCGGTCGTGACATCCGGCGTCGCCCGGACCGCGGCCAACATCGACCACTCGTGGATCGGAACCGACGCCGCCGAGTTGTTCTCGCGAACCCTCGGCGGACGTCCGGTCTCCGTCCTCAACGACGCGGACGCGGCGGGGATCGCAGAGGACCGGTACGGCGCGGGCAAGGAGGTGGACGGCGTCGTCGTGCTGTTGACGTTCGGCACCGGGATCGGATCGGCGATCCTCAACCGCGGCGTGCTCCTGCCGAACACCGAGTTCGGCCACATGGAGGTCGACGGGAAGGAAGCCGAGCACCGGGCCTCGTCCGCGGTCAAGGAACACAAGGACCTCTCGTACAAGGACTGGGCGAAGGAGGTCTCACGGGTACTCGAACGGTACGAGCAGCTGTTGTGGCCGGACCTGTTCATCGTGGGCGGCGGGATCAGCCGAAAGGGCGACAAGTGGATCCCGCACCTGACGACTCGCACGCCCGTCGTGGCGGCCACTTTGAGGAACACGGCGGGCATCGTCGGGGCCGCTCTCGCGTCCGTGACCAGCATCGGGCGATAGCACCCCGCCGCGATCGTTACAATGGTGAGGCCGACGTCCAAAGCCGGCCGAAATCAATTGACCTCTCCGCCGGAAATCACTCTGGCGTGACGCCGCACGACTCCGTCACGAAAGGGCGTACGTGGCCGCCACTGAAACCAGTCAGACCGCCGACTCTGCTGCCGACACAGGCACTGCTCAGGACTCGGCCGTCGCCGGTACCGCCCCCGTGAAGAAGGCGGCCGCGAAGAAGGCTCCTGCCAAGAAGGCCGCGGCGAAGAAGGCTCCCGCCAAGAAGGCCGCCGCTAAGAAGGCTCCCGCCAAGAAGGCCGCCGTCAAGAAGACCGCGGCGAAGAAGGCGACCGCCAAGGCCGGCGATCCCGATGCCGACGGCCTCGAGGACGACGAAGCCGAACTCGACGGTCCCGAGGGCGAACTGACCGAAGAGGTCGTCGAGGAGATCGTCGTCGAGGACGATGCCGAGACCGAGGAGCCGTCCGAGAAGGACAAGGCGTCCGGCGACTTCGTCTGGGACGAGGAGGAGTCCGAGGCCCTTCGCCAGGCACGTAAGGACGCCGAGCTCACCGCGTCCGCGGACTCGGTTCGCGCCTACCTGAAGCAGATCGGCAAGGTCGCCCTCCTCAACGCCGAGGAGGAGGTCGAACTCGCCAAGCGCATCGAGGCCGGCCTCTACGCGACGCAGTTGATGCAGGAGTTCACCGAGAAGGGCGAGAAGCTGCCGGTCGCGCAGCGGCGCGACCTCAACTGGATCTGCCGTGACGGCAACCGCGCCAAGAACCACCTTCTCGAGGCGAACCTGCGCCTCGTGGTGTCGTTGGCGAAGCGGTACACGGGCCGAGGTATGGCGTTCCTCGACCTCATCCAGGAGGGCAACCTCGGTCTGATCCGTGCAGTCGAGAAGTTCGACTACACGAAGGGCTACAAGTTCTCCACGTACGCCACCTGGTGGATCCGTCAGGCGATCACCCGCGCGATGGCCGACCAGGCCCGCACCATCCGTATCCCGGTGCACATGGTCGAGGTCATCAACAAGCTCGGCCGCATCCAGCGCGAGCTTCTCCAGGATCTGGGCCGCGAGCCCACTCCGGAGGAGCTGGCGAAGGAAATGGACATCACGCCGGAGAAGGTCCTCGAGATCCAGCAGTACGCGCGTGAGCCGATCTCCCTCGACCAGACCATCGGCGACGAGGGCGACAGCCAGCTCGGCGATTTCATCGAGGACTCCGAGGCTGTCGTCGCCGTCGACGCGGTGTCGTTCACGCTGCTGCAGGATCAGCTCCAGTCGGTGCTCGACACGCTGTCCGAGCGTGAAGCGGGCGTCGTGCGACTGCGCTTCGGTCTGACGGACGGTCAGCCCCGCACCCTCGACGAGATCGGTCAGGTGTACGGCGTGACCCGCGAGCGCATCCGCCAGATCGAGTCGAAGACGATGTCGAAGCTGCGCCACCCGTCGCGGTCCCAGGTGCTCCGCGACTACCTGGACTAGCGTCGCGCCGGGAGCCTAGATCTCCCCGATGCCCTCACGAGCGGCCGCCGGATCACCGTCCGGCGGCCGCTCGCGTGTCACCCACTGCATGAACGGTTCGACGACTCGGGCGGCGACCGGACCGAGCACGGCCATGAGCAACACGTAGGCCGTCGCCAGGGCGGCCAGTTCGCCCTCGACCGCGCCGGCGGACACCGCGAGGCCCGCGATCACGATGGAGAACTCGCCACGCGCCACGAGGGCGGCGCCGGCGCGGGCCTGTCCCATCCGCGCGATGCCCTGCCTACGGGCCGCCCAGACACCGGTGGCGACCTTGGTTCCGGCCGTCACCACTGCGAGGACGGCCGCCCACGCCAGAACCGGCGGGATGGTGGCCGGGTCGGTGTTGAGTCCGAACACGACGAAGAACATCGCCGCGAACAGGTCCCGCAGCGGTTCGAGCACCTGGGTGGCGTTGCGTGCGGTCGACCCCGAGATCGCGATACCGAGCAGGAACGCCCCGACGGCCGCGGACACCTGCAGGGCGGAGGCGAAGCCCGCGACGAGCAGGGCGGCGCCGAGAAGCTTGAGCAGGAACACCTCGCGTTCCTTGGCGTCGACGAGGTTGGACACCACGTGCCCGTACCGCAGGGCGACGATCAGCACGAGCACCAACACGGCGAGCGCGATGATCATTGCCCGTAGTCCGCCGACGACCCCGACACCGGCGACGACCGCGGTGAGGATCGGGAGATACACCGCCATCGTCAGGTCCTCGAACACGAGGATCGACAGCACGACAGGCGTTTCCCTGTTGCCCAGGCGTCCCAGGTCGGTGAGCACCTTGGCGACGATGCCGGAGGACGAGATGTAGGTGACGCCGCCCATCACGAGCGCGCCGACCGGACCCCACCCGAGGAACAGTGCGACGACCACACCCGGCAGTGCGTTGAGCACGAGGTCGACGACGCCTGCCATCCACGACTTCCGCAGCCCGGTGACGAGCTCGGATGCCCGGTATTCGAGTCCGAGCAGCAACAGCAGCAGCACGACACCGATCTCGCTGGCGATGTGTCCGAACTCGCTGACGTCACCGAGCGAGATGAAACCGCCCTGCCCGAAGCACAGGCCACCGAGAAGGTAGAGCGGTACCGGCGACATTCCGACCCGACTGGCGAGTCGACCGAGGACACCGAGTACGAAGAAGATCGCGCCCAGTTCGATCAGCGCGAGTGCGGTGCCGCTCACCGATCACCCGTTGTGCAGGATCTTGGCGGCTGCGTCGAGTCCGTCCGAGGTGCCGACGGCGACGAGGAGGTCACCCTCGGTGAGGTTGAAGTCGGGGTTCGGCGACGGGTACACCTGGCCGGCCCGCATCACGGCCACGACCGAGACACCGGTCCGGGTACGCATCGCGGTCTCGCCGAGCGTCCGCCCGTCGTACGGCGATTCTTCGCCGATGGGAAGCTGTCGGGTGGAGATCCCGGGCAGGTCGCGGTGTTCCTCGCGCAGCTGCGACACCAACTGCGGGGCACCGAGCAGGTTCGCCAGGACGGCAGCCTCGTCGTCGGTCAGTCGAACCGATGCCTGACAGGAGTCGGGGTCACCCTTCTTGGACACGATGAGGTCGAGGCCACCGTCACGCAAGGCGACGACACCAACGCGCCGCCCGGTGGTCAGCTCGAAGTCCTTCCGCACCCCGATTCCGGGTAGCGGGGTCACTTCCACGTTCATGTCTCAACGGTAGCGCCGCGGGAGGATTTCGGCCGCGACACCGTCAATTCACGGTGGCGGCGGCGTCCCGAACCACCCGTCGACGCCCGGTCGGTACCGCGTGACGGCCGTGACGGCGGCGGCAGGGAGCGGGCCGTAGAGGTGCGGGAACAGCATCGAATCCGGGTCTGTGGGGACTCCCGGCTCCCAACGGATCTCGGCCCCGAGCTGCGACGAATCCAGGTGGAGCAGGACGAGGTCGGTGTGCCCGGCGAAGAGGCGGTTCGCCGGGAGGTGCACCTGGTCGCGGGTCGACAGATGCACGAATCCGTCGGTGTCGAAGTTGTCGGGGCGCCGACTCCCGGTGGCCCGGCAGCTCTCCCACTCCGCGGCGGTGCACATGTGTACGAGGTTCGAATCCGTCACCCGCGGAGCGTATCCCGCGGACGGGACAGACCAGAAAGAGTGACGCACGTCACCCGTGTCGGATTTCTCCTGTTAGTGAAACCACAAAGAAACACCCTCGGGAACAATGCTCGAACGCCGAACGTCTGACAGAGTGAGTCCACCGCGCCAGACGGCACGGCGGAGCACGCACCAGGCCACCGGGTCACGCCGGCGGCCAGTACGGAGGAGTCATGCCCGAGACACTGACCACCGCCCCGTTGACCGCAGCCGACCGGTGCGACCGGTGTGGTGCAGGAGCCCGCGTTCGCGCGCTCCTCACATCAGGGGGAGAACTCCTGTTCTGCCAGCACCACGCGAACGAGCATTCGGACCGGCTTCGCGCCATGAACGCGACGATCGTGTCCGGTGCCGTCGAGGCAGCGATCTGAGGCGTACAGCCGAACCCCTTCGTACGACAGTGCCCGCACCCATCAGGGTGCGGGCACTGTCGTTGTATCGGGACGGCCGATCGGTCACCACTTGCGCAGTGCGGCGATCCGATCGGTCAGCTGGTCGACGGTGGCGATCGCCGTCGGCGGGCCACCGCAGACGCGGCGCAGTTCGCCGTGGATCCAGCCGTGCGGCTTGCCGGTGCGGTGGTGTGTCATCGCGACGAGACCGTTCAGTTCCTTGCGCAGCTGGGCCAGTTTCGCCGCGGACTCGACCCGCTCGGACGCCGCGGGCGCCGGAACGTGCACCGCGGACTCCTGTGACTTCTTCTCCATCTGACCGGCCTGACGCTCACGCAGCAGCGCACGCATCTGATCGGCGTCGAGCAGTCCGGGCAGTCCCAGGTAGTCGGCCTCCTCGTCGCTGCCCGTGAAGGTCGCCGTGCCGAACGAGGAGCCGTCGTAGATCACCTGGTCGAGTTCGGCGTCCGCGCCGAGCGAGGTGAAGGCCTTCTCCTCCTCGCCCAGCTCGTCCTTCTGCTTGTTGGCGTCGGCCAGCAGGTCGTCGTCGAGGCCGTCCTTCTCGCGGTGCGGCTTGCCGAGGACGTGGTCGCGCTGCACCTCGAGCTGGCTCGCCAGATCCAGGAGCACCGGAACCGACGGCACGAAGACGCTCGCCGTCTCCCCCTTCACGCGGGACCGCACGAAGCGGCCGATCGCCTGCGCGAAGAACAGCGGGGTCGAGGAACTGGTTGCGTACACACCGACCGCGAGGCGCGGAACGTCGACGCCTTCCGACACCATGCGCACGGCGATCATCCACGGTTCGGTGTTGTTGCTGAACTCGGCGATCCGCTTCGAGGCGGTCGGATCGTCGGACAGAACGACGGTCGGGGGCTGCCCGGTGATCGACTCGAGGATCTTCGCGTATGCGCGGGCCACGGTCTGGTCGGTGGCGATCACGAGTCCGCCCGCATCGGGCATCCCACCGGCACGCAACTGTTGCAGTCGGGTGTTCGCGGCGCCGAGGACGGCGGGGATCCAATCGCCGCTCGGGTCGAGCGCGGTGCGCCACGCCCGCGCGGTCTGCTCCGCGGACAGCGGCTCGCCGAGCCGGGCCGCGAACTCCTCGCCCGCGTTGTTCCGCCACCGCGCCTCACCCGAGTACGCAAGGAACACGACCGGGCGGACGACGCCGTCCGCGAGCGCATCGGAGTATCCGTACGCGTGGTCGGCCTTCGACCGCATCAGGCCCTCGCGGTCCGGCTCGTACTGCACGAACGGGATCGCGGAGTCGTCGCTGCGGAACGGGGTTCCGGTGAGTGCGAGGCGCCTCGTCGCGGGGTCGTACGCCTCGCGGATCGCGTCACCCCAGCTCTTGGCGTCACCGCCGTGGTGGATCTCGTCGAGGATCACCAGGGTGCGGCGGTTCTCGGTACGGACCCGGTGCTTCGTCGGGTGCGACGCCACCTGCGCGTACGTGACGACCACGCCGTGGTAATCGGCGGACGTCTGACCGGTCGAGTTCGTGAAGTTGGAGTCGAGCGCGATTCCGAGCCGCGCGGCGGACTCGGCCCACTGGTGCTTGAGGTGTTCCGTCGGCGCGACGACGGTGATCTGATCGACGGTCCGGTCGCCGAGCAACTCGGCCGCAACCCGAAGGGCGAAGGTCGTCTTGCCTGCGCCCGGCGTCGCGACCGCGAGGAAATCCCGCGGTTTGGTCGCCAGGTACTTCGTCAGAGCACGCCGCTGCCAGGCACGGAGGCTGGGTGCGGGTGCGGACGATGCCGATGCTGCGCTCGTCGTGAGCGATTCGGTGTCCCCCATGAGCACTGTCGCGTCCGCTCCTTCTCGATTGCGGGTCGTTCTCGACCGGGACAACTGCCGCACGAGCCTAACCCTCACCACCGACGTTCTCCGCATTCCGCGGCGCGCGTCACCCTCTCCACTACGAGGTGGTGACGAGGACCGTTCCGTGCGGTCCGACGTCACCGGAGGTGTTGTCCGACACGACACCTCCGGTGCGGCCGAGCGACACGCCGTCAGGGATGCTTGAGGAACCATGAGCGAACCGATCGGCGACGAGCACCCGGGTGGCACACCCGCGGCGCCCTCCGATCTGCCCGCCGAACTGCCCACCCACCACGGGGACGCGGAGCAGGAACGCCGTCATCCACTTCGGACCACCTGGTTGGTCGTCAGGCGAACCGCGGTCAAAGCGTGGGGTGACTCGATCTTCGGCAAGTCCGCGACGGCGGCGTTCTGGCAGACCCTGTCTCTGCCGCCTCTGCTGCTCGGGCTTCTCGGCAGCATCGGCTATGTCGGCGGCTGGTTCGGTCCGGATACCGTCGGCATCATCGAGTCGAAGATCATCACGTTCAGCCGGTCCGCGTTCAGCGAGAACGTCGTCGACCAGTTGATCCAGCCGACGCTGACGGACGTGCTCGGCCGCGGCCGGCCGGAGATCATCTCCGCGGGCTTCCTGCTGTCCCTGTGGGCTGGGTCGTCGGCGATCGCCACGTTCGTCGACTCGATCGTCGAGGCGCACGGGCAGAAGGACGCCCGGCACCCGGTGTGGCAGCGGATCTTCGCGCTGCTGCTGTACGTGATGTTCCTGATCGTGGCGGTGTTCGTACTGCCGCTGGTGGCACTGGGTCCGACTCTGGTCGGCCGGGCGATGCCCGAGGCCTGGTACGACGTCGGATCGCAGCTGGTGGACACCTTCTACTATCCGGCGGTCGGCCTGCTGTTGATCGCGGGACTCACGACCCTGTACAAGGTGGCGTTGCCGAAGTCGCTGCCGTGGCACCGACTGCTCGGGGGATCGCTGCTCGCGGGGGTGTTCTTCATGGCGGCCAGCGCGGTGCTACGCCGCTACCTGACGTGGATCACCCAGACCGGATACACCTACGGCGCACTGGCAGCACCGATCGCGTTCCTGCTGTTCACGTTCTTCCTCGGCTTCGCCGTCGTTCTCGGTGCACAGTTCAACGCCACGATCCAGGAGTTCTGGCCGGCACGGGCGACACGAATGGAACAGGTCCGGGAATGGTTGGCGGCACAGACCGCGGCGAACCCGACCGACTCCGGCGCAGTGACCACACTGACGAGGCGTCTCGCATCCGCTCCGATCCGCATCGTGAACCCGGACCGTGGCAGACACGAGACGCCCGACTCCGCGGATGCGGACGCCTGCGAACTACCGACCCACCAGCCGGCCGCGCCGGTCGACCAGGGTCACTCCCCCGGACGAAGCCCCTCGTAGATCTTCTTGCACTCGGGGCACACGGGTGAACCGGGCTTGGCTGACTTCGTCACGGGGAACACCTCGCCGCACAGTGCGACGACATGGGTACCCATCACGGCGCTCTCGGCGATCTTGTTCTTCTTGACGTAGTGGAAGAACTTGGGGGCGTCGTCGTCCGTGGTTTCGTCGGTGGTGGTGTCGGGACGTTCCTTGGTCACAGTGCTCACCAGTCCATGATGACGCATCCGTCGGCGCCCGGCGAGGCCCCGGTCGTGACTCGGGGGCCGACAAGTGGGAGGCTGGACACATGGCTTCGAGTTCACAGCCCTCGCCG
Source organism: Rhodococcus sp. Q (assembly GCF_005503035.1). NCBI lineage: Bacteria > Bacillati > Actinomycetota > Actinomycetes > Mycobacteriales > Nocardiaceae > Rhodococcus > Rhodococcus sp. Q. The sequence continues at coordinate 224,634 of NZ_SCOY01000004.1, read as the reverse complement.
CGCGACGGCGACGAGGACTCGCGGAATCCGGTACTGATCACCGACGCGGCGCAGTCGTTCGACGAGCAGCACCGTGCCCGCGTCCGCAAGTACACGATCATGATGGGAATCCGCATCCCGGCGCTCGTGCTGGCCGCGATCGCATACAGCGCCTGGGGCAACGGGTTGATCAGCCTGCTGATCATCGGTGCCTCGATTCCGCTGCCGTGGATCGCGGTTCTGGTGGCGAACGACGCACCGCCGCGCCGGGCCGACGAACCACGACGGTTCGACCACCGCCCTGCGTCGGCCGCGGCGATCGAGTCGGCGAACCACCGCACGATCGACGGCTGACACCGCGACCACCGTGTCGCTGCGCGAGAATGGGCCGCGTGAACCGCGACCTCCTCTCCCTCTGTGGCCCGCTGCGCGAGGCCCTGCACCGCACCGACTACACCGCTGACGCGGTTCTCGCCGCGCTCGGCGACGACGCCCACGCGGCCCTGGGACGAGGTGAGCCGGTTCCGGTGCGACGCGCCACCCGCGACGCCGGCGAGATCGGTGTACTCGTACGACTGTTCCTGCTCGTCGACGACTGCCCGGCAGCCGAGGTCGCGTCCGCGCTCGCCCCGGTCGATCTCGACCACGCGGTGGCGGCAGGACTGCTCGAGCGCGACGGCGACGTCGTTCGGGCCGCGCTGGATCTCCGCCCGATGGACCTCGGTCGCGGAAACGTGTGGGTGGTCTCCGACCTGGACGGCAGCATGCGGCCTCGGGTGACCGCGCCGGACCACGTACTCGGCGTCGGGCACGCCTCGCTGTCGCTGCTGCGCGGTACCCCGACCGCCCCGACGGGCAGCGTCCTCGATGTGGGGACGGGGTGCGGCATCCAGGCACTGCACGCGACCGGGTACGCCGATTCGGTGACCGCGACCGACGTCAACCTCCGCGCGCTCGACCTCTCGGCGGCGACGTTCGCGCTCAACGACGTGACCGCGGACCTGCTCGCAGGATCGTGGTTCGAGCCGGTCGCCGGACGCACCTTCGACCGCGTCGTCGCGAATCCGCCGTTCGTGGTGGGCCGGGCGCGGGTCGAGCACACCTACCGGGACTCCGGCCTCGACCTCGACGGTGCGAGCGAACTGATGATCTCCCGGGCCGTCGACCACCTGAATCCGGGTGGCACGGCGTCGATGCTGGCGTCGTGGGTGCACGTGGCCGACGACGACTGGCGCGCACGGGTGGCGTCGTGGCTGCCGGCGCACGGGGTGGACGCGTGGATCGTCCAGCGAGACGTCGCGGATCCCGCGCTGTACGTCGGGACGTGGATGCGCGACGCCGGTCTCGACCCCCGCGATCCCGCGACGGCCGCCCAGGCCGAGGCGTGGCTGGCGCATTTCGCCGCCAACGAGGTCGAGGGCATCGGTTTCGGGTTCGTGTACCTGCGACGCACCGACGAGCCGTCCGACGTGCTCGCGGAGGATCTGCGGCACGCGTACAGCGATCCGCTGGGCGACGAGGCACTCGGGTACCTGGATCGGGCGGCGTGGTTGCGTGATCGAGACGTGCTGGAGGCACGGTTCGCGCTCGCCCCCTCGACCGCACTCGAACGGGTCTACCTGCCGGGCGAGGAAGGGTGGCGCCAGGTGGTGGCACGGGTGCACCGAGGCGACGGGCCTGCGTGGCAGCACGAGATCGACGACCTCGCCGCCGCGTTGCTCGGTGGAATGCGCGCGGACGGTCTGGCGTTGGGTGAGTTGGTGGAGTTGCTGGCTGCGGCGCACGGCGAGGACGCCGACGCACTGGTGGATGCTTCCGTTCCGCTCGTGCACGGCCTGGTCCGTCACGGACTGCTGGTTCCCGCGACCCGGTGACCGCCCGGTTCCGGGTGCGTGTTCTTCTCAGCAACTTCTCAGGCCGGACCTGCGGAACTCGCAGGTCAGAGCGGATGTGACGCAGGCCGCTCGGGAACTTTGCCGACTCGTGTGGCGTTGAAGCTCATGAGAGAACACCGACGAGGAGGCAAGTCATGACGAGCCCCACCACCACCCGCCGAGCGCGCCCCACCGCCGAGGATCTGGATGCCCAGTCCCCGTCCGCAGACTTGGTCCGTGTCTACCTGAACGGGATCGGGCGGACCGCCCTGCTGACAGCCGCGGACGAGGTCGAACTCGCGAAGCGGATCGAGGCGGGACTGTATGCCGTTCATGTGCTCGAGACCGGCAAGCGACTCAGTGCAACGAAGAAGCGCGACCTCGCGGCGATCGTCCGCGACGGTGAGGCGGCGCGGCGTCACCTCCTGGAGGCGAACCTGCGCCTCGTGGTGTCCCTGGCGAAGCGGTACACCGGCCGCGGAATGCCGCTGCTGGATCTGATCCAGGAAGGCAACCTGGGCCTGATCAGGGCGATGGAGAAGTTCGACTACGCGAAGGGCTTCAAGTTCTCCACCTACGCGACGTGGTGGATCAGGCAGGCCATCACCCGCGGAATGGCTGACCAGTCGCGCACCATCCGCCTGCCCGTCCACCTCGTCGAGCAGGTCAACAAGCTGGCCCGCATCAAGCGGGAGCTCCACCAGCAGCTCGGCCGCGAGGCGACGGACGACGAGCTGGCCGAGGAGTCGGGCATCCCCGCCGCGAAGATCGCGGACCTGCTCGACCACAGCCGCGACCCGGTGAGCCTGGACATGCCGGTCGGTGCCGACGAGGAAGCCCCGCTGGGCGATTTCATCGAGGACTCCGAGGCGACGTCAGCGGAGAGTGCCGTGATCGCCGGTCTGCTGCACAGCGATGTGCGTAGCGTGCTGGCCACGCTCGACGAGCGCGAGCAGCAGGTGATCCGGTTCCGCTACGGCCTCGACGACGGTCAGCCCCGGACGCTCGACCAGATCGGCAAGATCTTCGGGCTCTCGCGTGAGCGGGTCCGGCAGATCGAGCGTGAGGTGATGGGCAAGCTCCGCCAGGGCGAGCGCGCCGACCGTCTCCGCTCCTACGCCAGCTGATCCGACTTTCCACCCAGGGTGAGGGGAACCCCCGACCGGCCTGACCGGTCAGGGGTTCCCCTCACCCTTTCGGGTTTCAGCGCAGGCGGCGCGGTCCCAGGTCGAGGCGGGTGCTCGGCTCGGGACCGATACGCACCCGCGAGTCGGTGAGCTCAGCGCCGGACGCGCTCGCCAGCACCGGCTCGCACACCAACTCCCGAACCTCGGGCAGGTCGTCGCCGAGCGCCGAGATGCGCTGCAACAATTCGACGAGCGCCGCCCGGTTCACGCCGGGACCGCCGCGGTAGCCGGCCAGCAGCGGCGCCGCCTTCGGCGCGTCGATCAGTTCGCCCGCCTCGTCCTCGGTGAGGGGCAGCACCCGGTACGCCCGGTCGCCGAGCAGACCCGAGATGACCCCTGCGAGACCGAACGAGATCAGCGACCCGAACGACGGGTCGTCCTGGACTCCGATAACGCATCCGAAACCCTTGGTCGCCATCTTCTGCACGTACAGTCGCCGGTCCCCGGACGCCTCCGCGAGGTCGCGGTAAGCCCGTCGCACGGCGTCCGCTGTGTCGAGGTCGAGACGCACCCCGGCGAGGTCGGGCCGGTGACGCCACTGCTCGCGGGTCGCCTTGACCGCGACCGGGTATCCGAGCTTCTCCGCCGCCGCGACGGCGTGCGCCTCGCTGGACGCCTCCGCGAACCGGGCAACGCCGACGCCGTAGCACGCCAGCAGTTCCGCGGCCTCGAAGTCGGTGAGCCAGCGGCCTTCTCCCCCGCTGTCCTCGAGCCAGCCGGCCACGAGTGCGGCGGCGCGATCGGCGTCGATCCCGTCGGGGCGCACGACGCTGGAGACCGGACGTTCACGCCACTGCGCGTACCGCCATGCCCGTGCGAGCGCGAGCGCGGCGCGTTCGGGCCCCGGGAACGACGGGACCGAACCCCGCACCGGGTGACCGTCGGGACCGCGCACCGCCAGGACGTCGGGAATGCCCTCGGCGGCGAGAAAGGTGGTGACGATCGGCTTCTCGGAATCGCCCGCGGCGTCCCGTAGCGCCTTCGCGTACGGTTCCGGGTCCATCGCGACCGGCGGTACGAACACCGCGACCACCGAGTCGACCTCCGGATCCTCGATGGCGGCGCTGACCGCACCCGCGAACTGCTCGGGGGTGGCCTGCGGACCGAGGTCGACGGGCTCGGCGGCGACGAGTCCCTCGGACCGCGCGGCATCGACCGCGAGCAGTCCGAGTGCCGACGAGTTCCCGATCACGGCGAGCCGGGGCCCGGCCGGCAGGGGTTGGTAGCCGAAAAGCACAGCGCAGTCGAAAAGTTGGGCGATCGATCCGACCTGCACGACACCGGCCTGGGCGAACAGGTCGTGGACGATGGTGTCGTCGATCTCGACTCCGGTGGCCCGGAGAGCAGCGGGCACGGCGTGGCGGCCCGACTTCACCGCGACCACCGGCTTGTTGCGGGCGACGCGTCGCGCGATGCGGGAGAACTTGCGCGGATTGCCGAACGACTCCAGGTAGAGCAGCACCACTTCGGTCTCGGGGTCCGTGTCCCAGTACTGGAGCAGGTCGTTGCCCGAGACGTCGGCGCGGTTGCCCGCGGAGACGAAGGTGGACAATCCGATTCGCCGCCGCGCGGCCTCGTCGAGGATCGCGATGCCGAGCGCACCGGACTGGCAGAAGAACCCGACCTTGCCGCCGTGCGGCAGGACCGGCGCGAGCGTGGCGTTCAACTGGACGGCCGGGTGGGTGTTCGCGACGCCGAGTGCGTTCGGCCCGACCAGACGCATGCCGTGTGCCCGCGCGGCGTGCACGAGACGACGTTCCTTCGCGTACCCGTCGGAGCCGGTCTCGCCGAATCCCGAGGACACGACGACGAGCGCCTTGACGCCCTTGGCGAGGCAGTCGTCGAGGACCGAGTCGATCGCCTCGGCGGGCACCGCGACCACCGCCAGGTCGACCGGGTCCGGGATGTCGCGCACCGACGAGTACGCGCGAACTCCGCGCACGGATCGGCGTTCGGCGTTGACGGGGAACACCGGGCCCGCGAATCCGGCGCCGAGCAGGTTCCGCAGCACCGCGTTTCCGACCTTGGCGTCGTCGGTGGACGCGCCGATCACCGCAACCGACTGCGGGCTGAGCAGATTGCGGACACTGCGTGCCTCGGCGGCCCGCTCGCGCGCGTTGCGGACCGTCAGCAGTGCCTCGGTGGGGTCGATCGCGAACTCGAGTCGCAGCACACCGCCTTCGAAGCTGCGACTGACCTGATAGCCGGCCCCCCGGAAGACCGCGACCATGTTGCGGTTCTCGGCGAGCACCTCGGCGACGAACATCGTCAAACCGTTCTCTGCGGCCGCACCGGCGAGGTGTTCGAGCAGGATCGGGCCCAGTCCGCGGCCCTGGTGTTCGTCGGCGACGACGAACGCGACCTCCGCGGACTTGCCGTCCCCGACCTCCAGCAGTCGCTCGTACCGCCCGACGGCAATGATCGCGTCACCGAGGATCGCGACGAACGCGACCCGATTGTGGTGGTCGACGGTGGTGAACCGCACCAGGTCGCGCTGGGACATGGTCGGATACGGCCCGAAGTACCGCAGGTAGCGGGTGCGCTCGGACAGCTTCGCGTGGAAGGCGACGAGCCGGTCGGCGTCCTCGGGGGTGATGGGGCGCAGGTGCACGGCGCCGCCGTCGGTCGCGAGGACGTCGGCGATCCAGTGGGCAGGAAAGACCGGCTTGTCCGGCGGCGTGTCGGCAGTGTCTCGGTCGGTGCTGTCGGTGCTGTCGGTGCCGGGGTCAGTCACGGGGATCCTCCGGATCGAGGCCGAGCAGCGGGAAACTGGCCCTCCGCGTGGCGATGATCGCCGCGTCGACGCGAATCAACGCGCGATCGACGGCGTTCACGCCGGTCTCGGGCGTTCCGCCCGGCCCGTCCCAGGGCAGGTAGTCGGTGTCGCCGTTGTCGGTCATCGTGGTCGGCAGGTCGACGGAAGGCGCCTTCGCGGCCACCGCCTGACGCCAGGATTCCGGCACCGCGACGCCGGGGTCGAGGTCGCGGCCGAGCACGGTCGCGATCAGGTGCGTCCATGACCGCGGCACCACCCGGACGAGGCCGTATCCGCCGCCGCCGACCGCGATCCATCGTCCGTCTGCATAGCGGTCGGCGAGGTCGCGCATGGCCCGGTACGCGGCGCGTTGGCCGTCGACGGTCAACGACAGGTCGGCGAGCGGATCCTCGCGGTGACTGTCCGCGCCGCACTGACTGATCACGATCTGGGGTTTGAACGCGGCCACAGCGGCGGGAACGATCGCGTGGAATGCTCTCAGCCACACGGAATCCACCGTCCCGGGGAGCACGGGGACGTTCACGGAGGTGCCCTCACCGGCGCCCGACCCGACCTCGCTGGACCAGCCGGTGTTCGGCCACAGGGTGGCGGGATGCTGATGGACGGAGACGGTCAGGACCCGGGGGTCACCGAGGAAGGCGTGCTGGACGCCGTCACCGTGATGCGCGTCGACGTCGATGTAGGCGATCCGGTCGAATCCGTTGTCCAGCAACCAGGAGATCGCGATCGCGGCGTCGTTGTACACACAGAAGCCGGACGCCCAGTCCGCCATCGCGTGGTGCATGCCGCCGCCGATGCTCACCGCCCGACGTGTGCGTCCGGAGGCGATCTCCCGAGCCGCGGCGAGGGTGCCTCCCGCGAGGATCGCGCTGGCCTCGTGCATCCGCGGGAAGATCGGATTGTCCTCGCTGCCCAGCCCGTGCGGGGCGACGTCGCTGTCGGCACGCGCGTCGGTCAGCCGCTGCGCGGGCGGCCCAGCGGATCCCGCCTCCTTCACCGCCGCGATGAGCCCCGGCGTGTGGATTCGGAGCAGATCTGCGTCCGTTGCGGGCTCGGGCGCGACGACTTCCGCGCCCTCGATCAGACCGAGGCCGGTCGCCAGCGACATCGTGAGGTCGAGCCGGGTCGGATTCATCGGATGGTCTGCACTCCACCGATAGTTCAAGTAGTCCGGACTCCACACGACCACCCCGTCTGCGGCGGGCGTCGGAGTGCCTGGACTGGTCGTTGCGTCCATGTCTGTCACGCTACTTGCGCCGTCGGGGAAGCCGCGAGCGGTAGGCGTTGTTGTACTTGTCGACGTGTCGGTGGCGGTGTCCGAGCGCGACGACGCGCGACGCGGGCTGTGGCATGGGTCGCATCGTCCGCGCGTGTGGCACCTGTTCGTCGGACACCCCCGGTAGAATCACCGGGAACGAAGGGGCGTGAGCGTGAAGGATCTGGTCGATACCACGGAGATGTACCTCCGGACGATCTATGACCTTGAAGAAGAGGGCGTCATCCCACTGCGGGCTCGCATTGCCGAGCGGCTGGAGCAGAGTGGACCGACCGTGAGCCAGACGGTGGCGCGGATGGAACGCGACGGGCTGCTGCTCGTCGCGGGCGACCGTCACCTGGAGCTGACCGAGAAGGGTCGGGAGCTGGCGGTGGCGGTGATGCGCAAGCATCGTCTCGCCGAGCGACTGCTCGTCGACGTGATCGGTCTCGACTGGGACCAGGTGCATGCGGAGGCGTGCCGCTGGGAGCACGTGATGAGCGAAGAGGTCGAGCGGCGTCTGGTGCAGGTGCTCGACAATCCGACGACGTCGCCGTACGGCAACCCGATCCCCGGTCTCGCTCAGCTCGGGCTCACACGGCCCGACAGTGAGGCCGAGACGCTGATCCGTCTGACCGAGGTGCCCGCCGGGCAGCCGACGGCGGTCGTCGTCCGCCGGCTCGCCGAGCACGTGCAGTCCGATCCCGAGATCATCGCGCTGCTGCGCGCCGCCGGTGTCGTGCCCGACGCCCGCGTCACTGTCGAGACCCACCCGGACTCGGTGACGATCACCGTCCCCGGCCACGACGGTGTGGACCTTCCCGCCGAGATGGCGCACGCCGTCCAGGTCAAGCAGGTCTGACTCGGTGCGACTTCTGGTCACCGGCGGAGCCGGCTATGTGGGAAGCGTGTGCGCGACAGTGCTGCTCGAGCGCGGACACGACGTGGTGGTCGTCGACAACCTGTCGACCGGCAACGCGGACGCGGTGCCGGTGGGCGCCGAGTTCGTCGAGGGTGACGTCGCCGACGTCGCGGAGCGGGTGCTCGGCGGCGGGAACTTCGACGGTGTGCTGCACTTCGCGGCTCAGTCGTTGGTGGGCGAATCCGTCGAGGAACCGGCGAAGTACTGGCAGGGCAACGTGGTGACGACCCTGACGTTGCTCGAGGCGATGCGTGAGGCGGGCACCCCGAAGCTGGTGTTCTCGTCCACCGCCGCCACCTACGGCGAACCCGACAGCACCCCGATCACCGAGAACGATCCGACGCGACCGACGAATCCGTACGGCGCGACGAAGTTGGCGATCGACCACGCGATCACGTCGTACGCGAACGCGTACGGCCTGGCCGCGACGAGCCTGCGGTACTTCAACGTGGCGGGCGCGTATCGCGGCGCAGGCGAGAACCGGGTCGTGGAAACGCATCTGATTCCGCTGGTGCTGCAGGTGGCGTTGGGGCAGCGGGAGAAGATCTCGGTGTTCGGCACCGACTGGCCGACGCCGGACGGCACCGCGGTCCGCGACTACATTCACGTGCTCGACCTCGCCGACGCCCACCTGCTGGCACTCGACCACGCCACCGCCGGGACCCACACCGTGTACAACCTCGGCAGTGGTGCCGGTTTCAGTGTGCGCGAGGTCATTTCGGCGTGCCGTCGGGTGACGGGACTGCCGATCACCTCCGAGGACGCCCCGCGCCGGGCAGGCGATCCGGCGGTACTGGTCGCGTCAAGCGACCGTGCCATCGCCGATCTCGGTTGGCAGCCGAAGCGCACCGACCTCGACGTGATCGTGGCCGACGCATGGCAGTACCTTCAGGAACTCGGCGACCGCTCGCACGCCGCACGTCGGAACTGACACGAGCTCGCGGACCGCGCACACCGGCGGTCCGCGAGTTCACTCGTTTCGCGCTCCCCCTGTCGAGGTGGCCGATACTGCACCGCCGCGGGATGCGACGTGCAATGCTGCACACCATTCGAGAGCCGTTGCCGGCTCGCCGCCGATGTGTGTGAGCAAAGGACGATGCCCGTGACGGTGCGCATCCGACCCGTGCATTCCCGGACCGTGTGGGCAGCACCCGCGGCGCGTTCGCTGTTCGTCCTCCTGACTGCGCTCCTCCTGATTCCGGCGCCACTCGCCGCCGCGGCATCCGCCGACACCGCCAGTGTGCCCGGAGGGGGCAGCGCCTCCGGCTCCCTCGAGCCCAGCGGGCTCGAGCAGGCGCACAACCCGGACTGGATGAGCGCGCTTCCCGACGACACCGGCCTGTCCGAGCTGTCACTGCCCGGAACACACGACACGATGGCGGCGCGGGCCTCGGTGTTCGCAGACACACAGGATGTGGACCTGCCCACCCAGCTTCGGGCCGGTGTGCGGGCGGTGGACATCCGGACCCGACATTTCCGGGACGTCTTCCCGATCCATCACGGGCTCGAGTACCTGCACACCAACTTCACGAATGTCGTTGTGCAGCTGACCGATTTCCTCCGCGAGCACCCCACCGAGACCGTGGTGATGCGGCTGAAGGAGGAGTACACGCCCGCGGAGAACACGCGCAGCTACGAGGACACCCTGAACTGGTACATCCACGACGATCCCGAGACGGGCCCCCGGCTCCGCGAGCACCTGTGGCCGGCGGACGGGAACCGCTTCCCGACACTCGGTGAGGCACGCGGGAAGATCGTGGTGATCGAGGGTTTCGATGCCGAGGAGACGTTCGGTCCCCGCTGGGGCACTGCGGGCATGGACATCCAGGACACCTACGAGCTCACGGGGATCGGCGACGTCGACCGCAAGTGGGACCTGGTCCGGGCCCAGTTCGACCGGGCCGCGTCGGGCGACGCGCAGACGTTCTTCGTCAACCACCTCAGCGCGACCGGCAACCCTGCCGCGCTCGTGACCGGAACGGTGCCCGTCACGGTGGCGCGGGGCGTCCCCGGCACCATCGGGATCCTCGACCGGGCGGAGGACTACCTCGAGGCGAACCCGATCGGGCGCACCGGTGCGGTGATGGCCGACTATCCCACCGCGGAACTGGTCGACGAGCTCGTCGCCCGCAATTTTCGCTGACTGCGGCGGCTCTCCCGTCAGACCGGTGCGACGGGCGGCAGGGTGACCCCGAGGTCCGCGGCGCTGTCCCGACCGGTTTCGGCGAGGTCGACGATCGCGCTGGGCTGAATTCCGTGGCGCAGGGCCATGTCGAGGAGGCCGGCGAGCCGGTGTTCCGGATCGGCGTCGAGTGCGGCGGCGAGTGCGATCCCGGCGAGTGGACCGTTTCCGCGGACGTACGCGCTGAACCCGAGCAGCGCGGCCGGTTCCGCCCTGGCGCGGCCGGGGAGCGCACGGGCGAGCGTGATCCACACCTGCTCGGCGACGTCGGCGGCGTCCGTGAGAGCCAATCCGAGAACGGAGTCCCGCACCGGTACCCGTTCGAGTGCGACCGACAGCGCGGCGATCTCGTTGTCCGTGAGGTGACCGGTCGACTCCATCGCCGCGATCCTCACGAGCACGAACTCGAGCTGTTCCCGATCGCTGCGATTTCCCGATGCCGGGTGCCGCGCGAGCGCCAGCAGGCGTCCCAGTGCGCGCTGTTCCCGCCGGTGCAGCGGGGCAAGAACGTCCACGAGTTGGTCGCGCGATTCGAGAATGGGTCGGCCGCGAAGTACCTGCGCCACAGCCACTCTCGATGCTCTCGGGTCGGGCAGGAGCCCACCCGCACTGTCACCCGCCAGGCTCCACCAGCGCCGTCCGGCGACCAGCGCGGTCGTGGCGTGTACTGCGATCGCGGCGATGCCGACCTCGTCGAGGCAGTCGACGAAGTGGTCGACGAACACATCGTTGCTCTCCGCTGCGGCTTCGTCGTACCGGTCGTCGACGACGACCGTCACGACGGCCTCGGCTCCGGCCTGCGCGCACACCCCGGCAATGTGTTCGAGGCCGAACCGGTCGTCGGCAGTGACGATCCCGCGCGGCAGGTCCTGCCTCATGACGCACTGGACCACGGTCGGGTCGCCGCCGAGGCAGACCGCGACGAGCGAGCGGTGCGGCCGGAATCCGAGCAGGGCAGGGATGGCTGCGATCAGATCGCCCGGCTTGCTGATCTTCACCCGTGATCGACCGTCGGGCAGAGGATTCGGTTGTGTGGTTGCCATGCCACGAACCGTCCCTGACACGTCCGACCTCACCCCCGCCCGCGACGACCGGAATCGGCCGACCTGTGGACGGCGGACTGCCTCCGTCCACAGGCTCGGAGGAACGGTTTACTTCTGCGCTGCCGTGACCTTCTGGACGGCCTCGGTGAACACCTGGTCGAGCGCGGCCGAGTCGGGCGCGGCGTCGCCGAACGACATGTGCGTCGCGGAGATGCGCACGTCGTCGACCTGCGCCACCAGTCGCAGCATCGACTGCGTGACCTTCTGGTCCGCGTTACCGGACGTCACGGTCTGACGAATCGCCATCGTGTCGTCGGCGTTCAGCGGCGGCGCCGGCAGCATCGTGGTCGTCACCGTCGCGGTGGCACCGTTCCTCGTCGTCGTCACCTCGGGGCACTGTTCGAGCTCCGCTTCGCGGGTGGCGAGTGGACGGTCGACCCGGGCCAGCTCGACGGAGATCGTCGCCCGTGCGGCGTTGTCGGTGCCGACGATCAGGGCGGCGGCATCGGGACCGAATTCCTGAGGCGGCGGCTTGCAGCCCGCCGGATCGACGGTAGCGCCTGCCGGGATCCCGTCGAGGTCGGAGGTCGCCTGCTCGACGGCATCGTCGGGCAGCACCAGAGCCTCGTACTTGGCCGGGAAGTCGGCCGGGGTGAGCAGCATCGACGAGAGCGGAGCCGCGATCGTGCCGGTACCGGTTCCCGACCCGGTCGACCCGCTCGTGCCCGGACCGGTGATGTCGGGTACGACCGCACCTGCCGCTCCGTCGGGCTCGGCGACGCCGGACACATCCGACGAACAACCGGCCAGGGTGAGGGTCACGGCGGCGAATCCGGCCACCAGAATGCGGCGTCTCAACGAACTTCCTCTCGGGTCGCGTGGTCAAGCACCTCAACTCTGCCAGGTGGCGGTGCCGTCACCTGCGACCCTGCGCGGGCGCGTCTCCCCGAAATGGGAATGATGTCACCCGCGGTCACGTTGAACGCAGCGGGAGACCGGGCGCCCGACCAGGGTGGCGCACACCCTCGACCGGTAAGGGACACTGGTCACAACGAAAACGTGAAGGGGTTTGGCGATGAACGAGCAGTCGGGCATGTACGAGCTGGAGTTTCCGGCACCGCAGGTGTCCGCGGAGGACGGCCGGGGCCCCGTTCTGGTGCACGGCCTCGAGGGCTACTCGGACGCCGGGCATGCCGTCAAGCTCGCAACCACGCACCTGCGCGAGAGCCTCGAGACCGAACTGGTCGCCTCCTTCGCCGTCGACGAGTTGATCGACTACCGCTCGCGGCGGCCGACGATGACGTTCAAGTCGAACCAGTTCTCGGACTACGACGCACCCGAGCTGAACCTGTACGCGCTCAAGGACACGGAGGGCACACCGTTCCTTCTGCTCGCGGGCATGGAACCGGACCTGAAGTGGGAGCGGTTCACCACCGCGGTTCGACTGCTCGCGGAGCAGTTGGGCGTCCGCCGCACGATCGGCATGAACTCGATCCCGATGGCGGTTCCGCACACCCGCCCGCTGGGCGTCACGGCGCACTCGGCCAATCCGGACCTGGTCGGCGAGAACGAGGGCTGGCCCGGTGACCTGCGCATTCCCGGCAGCGCGTCGTCGCTGTTGGAGCTGCGGATGTCGCAGCACGGACACGAGTCGATGGGGTACTCGGTGCACGTGCCGCACTATCTGTCGCAGGCCGACTACCCGGCCGCAGCCGAGACACTGCTCGAGCGGGTCGGTGAGATCGCCGATCTCACCCTTCCGCTGGCCGCGCTCGGCCAGGCGGCCGCACGGGTCCGTGAGCAGGTCGATGCGCAGGTCAACGGCAACGACGAGGTCGAGTCGGTGGTCAAGGCGCTCGAGCAGCAGTACGACACGTACGTCACCGCACAGGAACGTCAGTCGAGCCTGCTCGCCACGGAGAGCGAACTGCCCAGCGGCGACGAGCTGGGTGCCGAATTCGAGCGCTTTCTCGCCGAGCTGGGCGACTCGGATGGCGACGACGGAACCGGCCCCGACACCGGCGAGCGGGGTGTGTGAATTCGTTTTACAGTTACCGGGCGCGCCAGGGTGATCATCTATACGATCGTCCAGATCATCGCTCGGCATGGTCGGTCCAGCCGGTTGGCTGGGCCGACGAACGACAGGAGTGACCCATGGGCGGAGACCGACCCCGCGTACTTCGCACCGTGCCCGACACGGAACCGCGTCTCGAGTACCGGACGATCCACGGTTACCGCCGGGCGTTCCGGATTGCCGGTAGCGGTCCCGCACTCCTCCTGATCCACGGAATCGGCGACAACTCCGCGACCTGGAACGAGGTCATTCCGCACCTTGCGAAGAACTTCACCGTCATCGCCCCCGACCTGCTCGGGCACGGGCGCTCCGACAAACCGCGTGCCGACTACTCCATTGCGGCGTACGCGAACGGGATGCGGGACCTCCTGACCGTCCTGGGCATCGACCGCGCGACGGTGGTCGGGCATTCGCTCGGTGGCGGCGTGGCGCTGCAGTTCTCGTACCAGTTCCCGCAGATGGTCGAACGGCTCGTTGTCGTCGCCCCGGGTGGCGTCACGAAGGACGTGAATCCGGCACTGCGGTTCGCGGCGCTCCCGATCGCCAACGAGGCGTTGCGGCTACTGCAGGTACCGGGTGTCGTCGATCTCGTCGCGGGGCTCGGGATGATCGCCGACCACCTGTACAAGGGGCCGTTCAAGTCGCTGGACATCTTCCACGATTCGCCCGACCTCGTGCGCGTGCTGCGCGACCTTCCCGATCCGACCGCACGCGAGGCGTTTCTCCGCACGTTGCGTGCGGTCGTCGACTGGCGCGGTCAGGTCGTGACCATGCTCGACCGATGTTATCTGACGGCCGACCTGCCGGTTCAGATCATCTGGGGCGATCGCGACGCCGTCATCCCCGTCAGTCACGCGCACCTCGCGCACTCCGCGCTCCCCCACTCCCGGCTCGACATCTTCGAGGGCAGTGGGCACTTCCCCTTCCACGACGATCCCATCCGATTCCTGCGGGTCGTCGAGGACTTCGTCGCCACCACCCGCGCCCACGACTTCAGTCAGGACGAGTGGCGGCAGATGCTCGTCGACGGCGTCGGCGAGTCCCAGATCAGCGGTCCCAGCACGACGCGCGAGGCCGTACTGGACGCGATGGGCGCCGACGAGCGCAGCGCCACCTGAGCCGTCGCATCGCTCTCGCATAACCTGTATCGGTGCTGCTCTCCGAACTGGTTCCCGACCGCCCCGACGCGGACACCCTCTTCGACGCCTTCGCGGGCTGGGCGTCCGACCGTGGGCTGACGCTGTATCCGGCGCAGGAGGAGTCGCTGATCGAGATCGTGTCGGGCGCGAACGTCATCCTGTCGACACCGACGGGGTCGGGAAAGTCGATGGTCGCCATCGGGGCCCACTTCGCCGCGCTCGCCGACGGCAGACGCACCTTCTACACCGCGCCGATCAAGGCACTGGTCAGCGAGAAGTTCTTCGCCCTCTGTGAGGTGTTCGGTGCCGAGAACGTGGGCATGATGACCGGCGACGCATCGGTGAACTCGTCGGCGCCGATCGTCTGCGCGACAGCGGAGATCGTCGCGAACCTGGCGCTGCGCCAGGGCGCGGACTCGGACATCGGGCAGGTCGTGATGGACGAGTTCCACTACTACTCCGAACCGGATCGCGGCTGGGCGTGGCAGGTGCCGCTGATCGAGCTGCCGAACGCCCAGTTCCTGCTGATGTCGGCGACGCTCGGAGACGTCTCGTTCTTCCGGGACGACCTCACTCGCCGCACCGGCCGGCCGACAACCGTCGTCGGCGGAACGGAACGGCCTGTGCCGCTGACCTTCTCGTATGCGAAGACACCGATCGGCGAGACGATCGAGGAACTGGTCACCACACATCAGGCGCCGGTGTACGTCGTGCATTTCACGCAGGCGGCTGCGTTGGAACGCGCGCAGGCGTTGACGAGCGTCAACATGTGCTCCAAGGAGGAGAAGGCCGCGATCGCCGATGCGATCGGCGCCTTCCGATTCACGACGGGCTTCGGCAAGACACTGTCGCGGCTGGTGCGGCACGGCATCGGAGTCCACCACGCGGGCATGCTCCCGAAGTACCGACGGCTCGTCGAACGGCTCGCGCAGGACGGCCTGCTCAAGGTCATCTGCGGCACCGACACACTCGGCGTCGGCATCAACGTGCCCATCCGCACCGTCCTGATGACCGGTCTGACGAAGTACGACGGAACCCGGACCCGGCACCTGCGGGCCCGCGAGTTCCACCAGATCGCCGGCCGCGCGGGTCGCGCCGGCTACGACACGATGGGCACCGTCGTCGTGCAGGCGCCGGAGCACGACATCGAGAACCACCGCCTGGTCCAGAAGGCGGGCGACGATCCGAAGAAGCTCAAGAAGATCCAGCGCAAGAAGCCGCCAGAGGGGTTCGTCTCGTGGGGTGAGCCCACGTTCGAACGGCTGGTCGCCGCGGCGCCGGAACAGCTCACGTCGCGGTTCCGGGTGTCGAACTCGATGCTGCTCAACGTGATTGCCCGACCCGGCAACTGCTTCACCGCGATGCGGCACCTGCTGGAGGACAACCACGAGTCGCGGCCCCAGCAGCGCAAGCACATTCTCCGGTCGATCGCCCTGTACCGCGGGTTGTTGCAGGCGGGCATCGTCGAGCAGCTGGACGAGCCGGACGAGAACGGATCGTGGGCGCGGCTCACGATGGACCTGCAGCGCGACTTCGCCCTCAACCAGCCACTGTCACCGTTCGCGCTCGCCGCAATCGAACTGCTCGACGAGGAGTCCGTCACGTACGCACTCGACGTCGTGTCGGTGATCGAGTCGACCCTCGACGATCCGCGGCAGATCCTGATGGCCCAGCAGCACGCCGCGCGCGGCGAGGCGGTGCAGCAGATGAAGGCCGACGGCATCGAGTACGAGGAGCGGATGGAACTCCTCGAGGAGGTCACGTGGCCCAAACCTCTCGGCGACGTGCTGTACCCGGCGTTCGAGACGTACCGAGGTGGGCACCCGTGGGTGTCGGAGTTCGCGTTGTCCCCGAAGTCGGTGGTGCGGGACATGGTCGAGAAGACGATGACGTTCGCCGAACTGGTCAGCCACTACGGCCTCGCCCGCTCGGAGGGCCTGGTGCTCCGCTACCTCGCCGACGCGTATCGCGCTCTGCGACAGACGGTTCCGGACTCTGCGCGCACCGAAGAACTCGAAGACCTCATCGAGTGGCTGGGTGAGCTGATCCGCCAGGTCGATTCGTCACTGCTCGACGAATGGGAGCAGCTGACCAACCCGGGTGTCGAATCCGACGACCAGCAGGTCGCGTTCGGCGCCGACATCCCGCGGCCGGTGTCCGCGAACGTCCGAGCGTTCACGGTCATGGTCCGCAACGCGATGTTCAAGCGGGTCGAGCTCGCGTCCAGGAAGCGCTGGGACATGCTCGCCGAGTTGGGCGACGGACTCGAAGCCGACGACTGGGCGGACCTGATGGAGCTGTACTTCGAGGAGTACGACGAGATCGGTACCGGCCCCGACGCCCGCGGACCACAGCTGTTCACCGTGTCGCGGGAGGCGGAACTGTGGCGAGTGCGGCAGACCATCGCCGACCCCAATGGCGACCACGGCTGGGCGCTGGTCGGCGAGGTCAACCTCGCGGAGTCCGACGCGGCGGGCGAGGTCGTGTTCGACGAGTTCGAGGTGGTCGAGGGATGACCGCGACGTCCGTCTCCCGGGTCGCCCAACCTCCCCACCCCCCGAACCGCATACCGATCCTCGGGGATGTGCTCGGCATCGACACGGTCAAGCCGATGCAGAAGACGGCACGGATGCTGGCGCAACTCGGTCCGATCTATCAGCGTCGCATCCTCGGCCTGCGTCTGACGTTCGTGGGCGGCGCGGACCTCGCCGCGGAGGTGAACGACGACACGACATGGCAGAAGGCCGTGGCGCGTCCGCTGCAGATGCTGCGCCCCATCGTCGCCGACGGGTTGTTCACCGCCCACAACGACGAGCCGAACTGGGCGAAGGCGCATGCGATTCTCGCGCCCGCGTTCACCCAGGCGTCGATGCGGTCCTATCACGACACGATGCGCGACGTCGTCGACGAGATGTGCGCGTCGTGGGACGCGACCACCGGTGACCTCGACGTCGCGGCGGAAATGACCAAGCTGACGTTGGAGACGATCGGGCGCTGCGGTTTCGGCTACCGCTTCGACTCCTACAACCGCACCGAACTCGATCCGTTCATCCCGGCGATGAACAACGCCCTCGGATACGTCCAGAAGCAGGGTGTCCCCGTCCCCGGCCGGGCGCTGTACGACACAGTCACGGGACGCGCTCGCGCCCACCGGAACAACATCGAGCACATGTTCGGAGTCGTCGACGACGTCATCGCGGAACGGCAGGCCGATCCACACGACGACCCCCGCGACCTGCTCGACCTGATGCTCACGACCCGCGACCCCGAGACGGGCGACATGCTCGACGCCGTCAACGTGCGCAACCAGATCCTGACGTTCCTCGTCGCCGGTCACGAAACCAGTTCGTCCGCACTGGCTTTCGCACTGCATCTCCTGGCGCACCATCCCGCCGAGGTGGAGAAGGCACGGGCCGAGGTCGACATACTGTGGGCAGACTCCCCCACCGTGAGTTTCGAGCAGGTCGCGAAGCTGCGATCAGTGCGCCGCATCCTCGACGAGACCCTGCGATTGTGGCCGACGGCGCCGGGCTACTTCCGGGAAGCCAAGCACGACACCGTCCTCGGCGACCGGTACCCCATCCGCGCCGGGCAGATGGTCATGGTGGTGCTGCAGAGCATCCACACCGATCCCGCGGTGTGGGGAGACGACGCCGACGAGTTCCGGCCGGACCGCTTCCTGCCGGAGCAGGTGCGCGCCCGACCGGGGCACGCCTACAAGCCGTTCGGCACCGGAATCCGAGCGTGCATCGGACGCCAGTTCGCGTACCACGAGATGATCCTGGCACTGGCCACGATCCTGCACCGCTACGACGTCACCATCGACACGTCGATCCCGCTCGACGTGCGGGAACAGCTGACGCTCAAGCCCGAGGGCGTGCGCATGTCGGTGACGCGGCGCCGGGTGTAGTCCCGATCCGCAGTGGCGTCACACTCGGTGGCGCCACTGCGCGGAACCTGTCGATGGGGTCACCGACCGTGCGCCGGCTCCGAGGCCGTCACCGCGGCCCATAGCCCCCGTCGGGTCCGTAACCCCCATCGGGTCCGTAGCCACCGCGTGGGCCGTAGTCCCCACGCGGCCCGTAGTTGCCGCTCGGCCCGTAGTCACCGTCCGGTCCGTAATTGCCACTCGGTCCGTAGTCACCGTCCGGCCCGTAGTCACCGTCCGGCCCGTACTGGCCGGTGGGTCCGTAGCCGCCGCTCGGGCGGCCTCCGTCCATCGGCGCCGACTCCGGTACCTGCGTTGTCGTCGGTGCCGCCGTCGCGCGCCACGTGGGCTGCGGAACCTGGTCCATCGTCTGCTGCTGCACAGCGTTCGACGGTGCGGCAGCTTCGGTGGTCGGCAGGAGTCCGGACAGTGCGCCCGCGATCACGAGGTCGGCGACGAAGTTTCCTCCGGACTGCTCTCCCTGAACGACTGCCGCGTCACCGATCTCGAGGTTCTCGAACTCGTCGCCCTGCAGCGTGACGATGCGGGTGGCAGCCGTGGTGCCGATCGTGATCTTGGTCCCGTCCTCCGCTTTCAGGACGAAGGTGTCGCCGGCGACGGTGTCGACGGTTCCCGACGTGGCGAGGAACATTCCGGGGCCTGGCGCCGGTGCCGCAGACGTGGTGGTGGGCGGCGCGACCGTCGTCGCTGCGACAGGGACGGTCGCGGGCTCACTGCTCGACCCGCTGGATCCCGCGAAGTAGCCGGCGGCGGCACCGAGCACCAGTGCGGCGACGGAGGCACCCACCGCGACGATCCTTCCTCGCGATCCCGACGACGCGGGCGCTTCCGGGGTCGGTTCGGGTTCGGGTTCGGGTTCCGGGTCCGGTTCCACGCGCGGGATCACAACGGTCGGATCGGAATTCATGTCGAACGGATGGGACACGGGTCGAGCCTCCTCATGACAGTGACAGCGCACAGACATGCCCGGATGCTCGCCCGGACATCGAAGTGCCCATCGCGACCGTCGCGATGGGCGTTACCCATTCAGTCCTGTGGGTGCATGATCGGCTTGGCTCGCCGCTGCTGACGGTTGGACGCCTCACGCTTCGCGGCCTGCTGCTCACGAATGCGCTTCTCGTCCTTGCGGACCTCGACGAGGCTGGCCCGTTCCGCGACCAGCCAGTCGGGCTGGTCCGCGAGCAGGGCGTCGATCTGTTCGGTGGTGAGCGCGTCGGTGACACCGCCGCGAGCGAGTCCGGCGATGGACACGCCGAGCATGTCTGCGACCACGTTCTTCGGGTGCGGGCCGTTGGCCCGCAGGTCCTGCAGCCACTGAGGCGGGTTGGTGCGCAGTTCGGCCAGTTCGTCTCGGGTGACGACGCCGGAGCGGAACTCGTCGGGCGTCGCATCGAGGTACACGTCCAGCTTTTTCGCCGCCGTGGCAGGCTTCATCGTCTGGGGTGTCTTCTGGGCACTCATGGGTCAAGAGTATCGACCGGTAACCTGACTGCATGACCGAGCCCGCACCCACGTCGTTCCGGCTCGCCTACGTACCCGGTGTCACCCCGACGAAATGGGTGCGGATCTGGGGTGAGCGCATGCCCGACGTGCGGCTCGAACTGATCGCCGTGACCGCCGGTGATGCCGTCGACCTGCTGCGCAGCGGCGGCGCGGACGCGGGCCTGGTGCGACTGCCGATCGATCGCGACGGACTCAGTGTCATCGCGCTGTACGAGGAGACACCCGTGGTGGTGGTCCCGAAGGATCACCTGCTCACCGCCGCCGACGAGATGGCCGCGGCGGACCTCGCCGACGAGATCGTCCTCCATCCCCACGACGACACCCTCGAATGGGCGTCGAGGCCGGGCACCGCCGCGCAGCACCGTCCCGACACGACCGCCGATGCGGTCGAACTGGTCGCCGCGGGGATCGGTGTGCTCGTGGTCCCGCAGTCGCTGGCGCGGCTGCACCACCGCAAGGACCTCACCTACCGCACCGTGACCGACGCACCGGTCTCCCCCGTCGCGTTGGCGTGGCCCGCGGGCACGACCACGGATCTGGTGGAGGAGTTCGTCGGGATCGTCCGCGGACGCAGCGCGAACAGCACGCGGGGACGCGGCGGCGACGAACCCGCACCGAAGCGCACCGCGTCCCAGAAGGCCGCCGCGAAGCGCGCCGCCCGCGAGGAGGCAGGCAAGATCCCGGCGCAGCGCTCCGGCAAGGCAGGCAAGTCCGCCAAGGGCAGATCAGCCCCCAAACGCGGCCGACGCTGAACGGACCGAAACGCCGAACGGGCGGTTGCCGGGGCATCGGTCGAGTGACCGTCCCGACAACCACCCGTTCGTGAGTGGGTCGCGCGTCAGACCGAGATGATCATCGCGATGCCCTGGCCGCCGCCGCCACACAGTGCTGCCGCACCGGTGCCGCCGCCTGCAGCCTTGAGCGAGTGCGCGAGGGACAGGACGATGCGCGCACCGGACATCCCGACCGGGTGCCCCACGGCGATCGCGCCGCCGTGAATGTTCACCTTGTCGGCGTCGACGCCCAGCTGACGGATCGACGCGATCGCGACACCGGCGAACGCCTCGTTGATCTCGAGCAGGTCGAGGTCCGCGACGGTGGTCTCGCCGTCCCGCTTGAGGGCGGCCTCGATGGCGTTCGCGGGCTGGTGCAGCAGGGAGGTGTCCGGGCCCGCGACGAGTGCGTGCGCGCGGATCTCGGCGATCCACTCGATGCCGCGGGCCTCGGCGACGTCCTTGCGCATCACGACGACAGCGGCGGCGCCGTCGGACAGCTGAGATGCCGCACCGGCGGTGATGGTGCCGTCCTTCGCGAACGCGGGACGCAGCTTCCCGAGCGACTCGGCGGTGGTCTCGCCGCGGATTCCCTCGTCGGCGGTGACGGTGACGGTGCCCTTGCGGGACGCGATCTCGACCGGGGCGATCTCGGCGGCGAACGCACCCGACTCGGTCGCGGCGGCAGCGAGGCGGTGCGAACGGGCCGCGAACTCGTCCTGCTGCTCGCGGGTGATGGCCTCGGATTCCGTCGCCTGGTACCCCTCGGTCGACGCACCCATCGAGATGCCGTCGAACGCACAGGTCAGGGCGTCGCGGTCGAGTGCGTCCTCGAAGTTGGTGGAGCCGTACTTGAGGCCCGTGCGGGCGCCACGCACCAGGTACGGCGCGTTGGTCATCGACTCCATGCCGCCCGCGACGACGACATCGGCGGCACCGGTCGCGATCAGGCGATCGGCCTGCATGATCGCCTCGAGGCCCGACAGGCACAGGTTGTTGACGGTGGTGGCGGGAACGGTCATCGGCAGCCCCGCCGCGACCGCGGCCTGACGCGCCGGGTTGGGGCCGACGCCCGCCTGGACGACGGTGCCCATCACGACGGCGTCGACGCCGTCGGTGCCGACACCGGCGCGCTCGATCGCTGCGGCGATGGCGCGGCCGCCGAGGTCCGCAGCCGTCAGGGACGCCAGCGCGCCCGACAGCTTGCCGATCGGGGTTCGGGCGCCTGCCACGATGACACTGGTGCTCACGACTGAGATCTCCTTCTGCTCCGGCACACCACCGCAGGCGTGCCCGACGACCATGGTCCCATCACCGCATCCCGGTCAGGAGTGCAGGTGGGCTCGCTCCGGGGCGATGGAGCGGATGACTTCGGCGAGCCGGTCGTAGGCCTCGCCTCGCCCGCTCGACGCCCGGAACACGAGTCCGATGGTGCGTCCGGGGGCCGGTGCGGCGAATCGGGCGGTGGCCAGGTCACCTCGCGCGGTTTCCACCGCGACGGCCGATTCGGGCACGAGGGTGACGCCGAGACCACCGGACACGCACTGCACCACTGTCGACAGCGACGTGGCGCGGGTGTCACCGGCGACCGGGTGCGCGCCGACGGAACGGCACAGGTCGAGTGTCTGGTCGCGGAGGCAGTGCCCCTCGTCGAGGAGCAGCAGCGGCAGGTCGTCAAGCGCTGCGGGTGTCAGGTCCACGCGCCCCGCCAGTGGGTGGTCGCGCGGGAGCACCATGACGAACTCCTCCGTGTAGACGGGGATCTCGACGGTGCCCGAGGCGTCGGCAGGCAGTGCGAGCACGGCGACGTCGAGCGACCCGCTGCGCAGTGCGGCAAGCAACCGCGCGGTCTGGTCCTCGACGACGTGCGGGACGACCGCAGGCAGTTCGGCCTTGATCACCGGGAGCAGCGATGGGAGCAGGTAGGGCGCGACGGTGGGGATCAGGCCGATCCGCAGAGGTCCGGCCAGTGCCTGCCCCACGCCGGCGGCGGTGGTGACGAATCCGTCGGCACCCTCGACGATCTGTTTCGCCTGCGCGAGGAGAACGGTTCCCGCAGCCGTGACGAGTACCCGTCGGGTGCTGCGTTCGATCAACTGCACCCCGAGGCCGTTCTCGAGGGCGGCGAGCGCCTGCGACAAGGTGGGTTGACTGACTCCGAGACGCGTTGCGGCCGTTCCGAAGTGGCGATACTCGGCGACCGCGACGAATGCGCGCAGCTGCGCCAGCGTCGGTTGCCATCCCTGATCGGACATACCTATGAGTTTAGCGCCGTTCATTGATGATCACTGTCAGCGATTCGATGCCCACCGCAACGCCCGAGAAGCGGCGTCGCTGTCACCCGAACAACACCCGGGGAGCGGTATCGTTCGACAATGGGCATACAGGTAGACGTCGTCCGGGTGTTCACCGATCCCACAGGGCGCCACGGCAATCCGCTCGGGATCGTCGACGCGACACAGGTCGCGCCGCCAGACCGACAACGCATCGCCACGACACTCGGATACAGCGAAACCATCTTCGTCGACGTACCTGAAGCGGGCGTCACCACGGCGACCGCGCAGATATTCACTCCCGCAGCCGAACTCCCCTTCGCCGGACACCCCACCGTCGGAGTCGCCTGGTGGCTCACCGACCGCGGCCTCCCCGTCGACACCCTCGCCGTGCCCGCAGGCGACGTCGCAACCCACACCACCGGCGACTACACCTGGGTGCGAGCCAAACCCGACTGGGCACCGGAGTTCACCCTGCACTGCGAGCCCGACACCGCTGCAGTCGCCGCCGTCGCCGCAACCTCGTTCGAGACCGGCCACCACTACGTATGGGCCTGGGCCGGCGAAGGCACCATCCGATCCCGCATGTTCGCACCCGAACTCGGCGTCCCCGAAGACGAGGCCACCGGCGCCGCCGCGATCCGCATCACCGACCACCTCCGCCGCGACCTGCACATCACCCAGGGACGCGGATCGAAGATCGTCACCCGCATCGTCCCCGACGGCTGGATCGAGATCGGCGGACAGGTCAGACGCGACCGCCCGGTGACCGTCTGACGACGATCACCGGGCGGTAGGCGAAAGGAAGGCTCAGAACGCGAGCGTCTGACAACCCAATGAGCTCAGAACGCGAGGGTCTGACAACTCAATGAGCTCAGAACGCGAGCGTCTGACCCGGGAAGATGAGGTCGATGTTCTGGACCTGAGACGCGAGGACCGACAGGTCGACACCGTGGTCACGGGCGATCTGCGAGAGCGTGTCGCCGGCCTGGACGACGTAGCTCGACGCACCGAGGGTCTGAACCGGTGCCGACTCCGCGATCTGGGCCGCAACCTGCTGGACCGGGTCGGCAACGGGAGCCGGGGCCGGGGCGGGCTCGGCGACCGGCTCGGCGATGTCGGAGGCACCGGTCGTCAGGTACTGACCGCACACCGGCCACGCGCCGACACCCTGGCCCGCGAGGACGTTCTCGGCGACGCGGATCTGCTCGGCCTTGCTGGCGTTGTGTGCGGAACCGTTGCCGCCGTACGCCTGCCAGGTGCTCTGGGAGAACTGCAGGCCACCGTAGTAGCCGTTGCCGGTGTTGATGGACCAGTTGCCGCCGCTCTCGCACTGTGCGACGCCATCCCAGTTGTGGGTGGCCGCGGAGGCGGTGCCTGCGCTCAGGCCCATCGGGACGGCGGCGAGGGCAGCGGTGGCAGCAAAGGCGCCGAGGGCGCGCTTGGGGGTGAAGCTGGACATACGGGGAAATCCTCTCCTTGCCGCCGGCAGTCCGATCCGAGCGCGCGACGTGCGGCGCTCGAGGTCTTTCCGTCCCACTCCTGTCCCGGGGAATTGGTGGCGTCCGGCCCGCGGGACAGGATCAAGCGGTAGCGGGTCGGCGGTGGTCCGGTTGTCTCGGGCCGGTAACGACCGTAGGCGAAAGTCACGAATCGATCTCGCACCGCGTGTCCACACCGGGCGCAACACAATTGCTGCTATAGAACGCCGTCGCGGCAGGGCACGATAGTGATTTACCGTTAAACCAACTGGCCGGTTCCGAGTAGAAATGTGACGACCGACACCACCAATTGGTGACTGCGGTCACGCACAGAGAGGGTTGGCGTCACCTGAAGGTGCCTATCGAGGCGTGCGACCCGCCGCCATATCGTCGTCGTCGAGCAGAACGGCGATCTCGTCACCGAGACGCACACCGTCGGTCAGGGGAAGGCGATCACCGCTCCAGAACTTGCCCGGGTCGTACCAGTTGGTCTTGCGACGCCCCGTCAGCAGACCCATCGCCTCGTACGTCTGCGCGACCACCTCCGCGCAGTAGGCGCTCTCGAGTCCCGCTGCCTTCTCCTGCTGCCGTCGACGCACGGAGGGCAGGCGTCCCCCGAACCATCGCGACGCCAACTTCACCGTCGACGGGAACGGAGCACCGTTCAACCGCGCGATCGTGCGAAGCAACTCGTCTTCCTGGTCCCGAGTCACCGGGGACTCCAGTTGCCGCAACCAGCCTCGCTGGCCGTACTTCGCGCCCCACACCTGCACCGCGGCGCGCAGGTCGTGCAGTTGCACACCGCGCTGGTATTTTCCGGTCCACATGTCCTGGAGCGAGTGGCCGAGTTCCGCGTGCCACATCAGCGGAGGCATGTCGTCGAGAACGACAGACATGCCGACATGGTTGACCGGGCTGTTGGTCAGCGTCTGAATGGCGCGGTCGGCGCCCGAGTGCCCCCGAAAGATCCAGATGTCGCCTGTGCGGGTGGCGTCCACCGCCACGTCGAGGGTGACCTGGGATTCGTGCATGCGCCGACTCATGCCCCTAGGTTAGAGCGATGTCGGTCAACGCCAGGTCTCTGTGGAAGCTCGTCGGACTCGCGGGTGTCGTGGGGGTCGCCGCGACGGGCGCGCTGACGGTCCGCGCCGAGCGCAAGCGTCAGGCGTACACCCCGGACGAAGTGCGCGCGCAGCTGCACACTCGCTACGCGCAGGCCGCCGCAGATGCCGAGCAGCGACCGCGAGTCGACCTCGCACCGGTCCGCCGATCGTTGCGCGACCGACTCCGCAGGCGCTGACGCACTCGTGCGCGGGTTCGGTGGCTCCCGCCTCCGAACCCGCGCACGAACGGCGGAGCCGCTCTATCCCAGTGCCGCGCGGACGCCTGCCGCCATCTCCGCGACCTGCTCGTCGGTCATCACGAACGAGGGCGAGAACTGCATCGCGCCGACACCCGCGGCACGACCCGAGATGCCGTGTTCGCGAAGGGTTCTCACGAAGGGAAGCGCCTCTGCCGGGTCCGCGAGCTGCACGGCCGCGACAGCACCGAGACCGCTGCGCACCTCCTGCACCCGCGGGTGGTCCGCCAACGGCGCCAGGTGCTCGTGCAGTGACCGCTCCAGGCGAGCGGACTCGGCGAGCAGGTTCTCGCGCTCGATGATCTCCAGGTTCGCCAATGCCGCCGCGGCGGCGCCCGCATGTCCCCCGTAGGTGTAGCCGTGCCGCCACCACACGCCGCCCGCGAAGAACGGCTCGGCGACCCGCGGCGCGATGAACACCGCACCCATCGGGACGTATCCCGACGTCAGGCCCTTCGCCGTGGTGACCATGTCCGGCTGCAGGTCGAATCGGCTGGACGCGAACCACGAACCGCCGATACGGCCGAAACCGGTGACGACCTCGTCCACGACGAACAGGATGTCGTGCTCGCGGCAGATCTCCCGCACCTCGGAGAGATAGCCCTCCGGCGGCAGGTAGATGCCGCCCGCACCGATGATGGGTTCGGCGAAGAACGCCGCGATCGAGTCGGCGCCCTCCCGCTCGATCAGTTCCAGCAGGCTCTTCGCATTGTCCCACTCCACTGTTCGGGCATCGGGCATCAGCTCGCCGTAGCCCTCCCGGTTGACGGGAATTCCCGCGAGGGCCGTTCCGGCGACGTGCATGCCGTGGTACGCCTTCTGCCTGCCGACGACGATCCGCTTGGCGGGCTTGCCGACCTCGTTCCAGTACCGCCGGGCGAGCTTCGCCGCGGTGTCGACCGAGTCGGAGCCACCGGACGTGAAGAAGATCTTGCTGCCGGGCACCGGCGCGATCTCCGCGAGCTTGTCCGCGAGCGCGACCGTCGTCTCCGGCGCGAAGTCACCGAAGTTCGAGAAGTGCGCCACCGTCGACAGCTGCTTCGCCACCGCGTCCGCGATCTCGGTGCGGCCGTGGCCGACGTTCGTGAACCACAGTCCGGCGGTCGCATCGAGGTAACGCGTTCCGGCGTCGTCCCAGATGTACGCTCCCTCACCACGACTGACCACGAAGGCCCCGTCTCGCTGCACCGCGCCCATGTCGGCGAATCCGTGCCAGAGCGAATCGCTCATTCTTCGACCTCTCTCTCGACGCCGCCGAAGTGCGTCTCTACTTCCTTTCCATCACCGTATCGCCACCGCCGCGCCAGGCGCCCGGCAGCATTCACCGCCAGCGCCATCAGCACGAACGCCAGCAGCAACACGACGAGCCCGATCGCCATCTGGAGATAGCCGTTCGGCCGAGGGTCGATGAAGGGATAGGGATAGAAGTCCGCGAACGGACCGCGAACGAGGGTGTAGATGCCGTACGCCAACGGGAACCACAGCCACGTGACGGACCGCCCGTCGCTGATCCGCATGCGCGGCGGACTGATCAGCCAGTCCAGCAGGATCACCAGCGGGATGTAGCGGTGCAGGGTGTCGTTGATCCACTTGTCGGTGAGCTGCACATCGACATCCGCCAGCAGGACCGCGTAGATGATCCCGGTGATCACCATGTACAGGGTCGTGGCGCCGCGAAAGAGCTGCCAGCGCTCGGACTGCGGGTCGGAGACGGCCCCGACCAGCAACACGACCAAGGCGAGCACGTTGCTCAGGATGGTGAAGTAGCTGAAGTAGTTCGCCACCGAGAACGACGGGGTGTCGAGGTTGCGCAGCGGAATCCAGGCCAGCGCGACGAAGCCGAGGACGGCGAACGCGAACCGCAGGATTCGAACGAGGGCGGGACTGTGGGGAGCCGTGCTCGCGGGCGTGTCGGTCACCGGGCGATCGTCGCACGCCGCGACGCCGACACCGGGGATTTGCCGACGCCCGCTACGCTGGTCGCAGCATGTCCACCACGCCTTCCGCCGCGCCGTCCGGCCCGAATCGACGCGAACTCACGCGACTCCTGCCCGAACTCACCCTGCGCGACGAGCACCGCCTGCGCCGCAAGCTCGACCGCGCCCGCTCACCGGAGGCCGTCGCCGCGCTCGGGCGGGAGATCGCCGCCGCGCAGGCCCGGGTCCTGACGCGTCGAGCCGCCGTCCCCGCGACCACCTATCCCGAGGCGCTGCCGGTCAGTGCCCGCCGCGACGACATCGCCGCTGCGATCGCCGAGCACCAGGTGGTGATCGTCGCCGGCGAAACCGGTTCGGGCAAGACCACCCAGATCCCGAAGATCTGCCTCGATCTGGGACGCGGAATCCGTGGGCTGATCGGGCACACACAGCCCCGCCGCCTCGCGGCCCGCACGGTCGCGGAGCGGATCGCCGAGGAACTGGGAACCGACCTCGGCGACGCGGTCGGGTACACGGTCCGCTTCACCGACCAGGTGTCGGACGGCACCCTGATCAAGCTGATGACGGACGGCATCCTGCTCGCCGAGATCCAGCGGGACCGGCTGCTGCGCCGCTACGACACCCTGATCATCGACGAGGCGCACGAGCGCAGCCTCAACATCGACTTCATCCTCGGCTACCTCAAGCAGCTGCTCCCCCGGCGTCCCGATCTGAAGGTGATCATCACCTCCGCGACGATCGACCCCGAGCGGTTCGCCGAGCACTTCGCCGTCGACGGGGTGCCCGCACCGATCGTCGAGGTCTCGGGTCGCACCTTCCCGGTGGAGATGCGCTACCGCCCGCTCACCGTGCACGTCGGCGAGCAGACGATCGACCGCGATCCGGTGGACGCAGTCGGTGAGGCCGTCGAGGAACTGCTGACCGAGGGCGACGGGGACATCCTCGTGTTCCTCTCGGGCGAGCGGGAGATCCGGGACACCGCGGACGCCTTGCGCGAGCGCAAGATTCGCGGCCTGGACATCCTGCCGCTGTACGCACGACTGTCCGCCGCCGAGCAGCACCGTGTGTTCGAGCGGCACACCGGCCGCCGGGTCGTCCTGTCCACCAACGTCGCCGAGACGTCCCTGACCGTGCCCGGAATCCGGTACGTCGTCGATCCGGGTACCGCCCGCATCTCGCGGTACTCGGTGCGCACCAAGGTGCAGCGGCTTCCGATCGAGGAGATCTCGCAGGCCTCCGCCCGACAGCGCGCCGGTCGATGCGGTCGCGTCGCCGACGGCATCTGCATCCGCCTGTACTCGGAGGAGGACTTCGACGCGCGTCCGGAGTTCACCGAACCGGAGATCCTGCGCACCAACCTGGCGTCGGTGGTGCTGCAGATGACCGCTCTCGGTCTCGGCGACATCGAGGCGTTCCCGTTCGTCGAGAAGCCCGACCCGCGGGCCGTACGCGACGGAATCGCCCTGCTCGAGGAACTCGGTGCGATCTCGCCGCCGAAGAAGGACGCGCCCGCCGAGCTCACACCGGTCGGCCGCGAACTCGCCCAGATCCCCGTCGACCCACGGATGGCGCGGATGCTCGCGCAGGCCAACGAAACGGGCTGCCTGCGCGAGATGCTGGTCATCGTCTCTGCCCTGTCGATCCAGGACGTACGCGAACGCCCGGCCGAACACCAGCAGGCCGCAGACGAGAAGCATGCCCGCTTCGTCGTCCCCGGATCGGACTTCCTGGCGTACCAGAAGCTGTGGGAGTACCTGCGTTCACAGCGGAAGGAGCTGTCCTCCAACCAGTTCCGCAAGATGTGCAAGGCCGAGTTCCTGCACTGGCTGCGCATCCGGGAATGGCAGGACCTACACGGACAGTTGTCCCAGATCACCCGATCGCTCGGCTGGTCCGTCGCCGACGGGGACGCGTCGCCGGACTCCGTTCATCAGGCTCTGCTCGCAGGCCTGCTGTCCCACATCGGGCTGCGGGAGGGTGACAAGAAGGACTTCCTCGGCGCCCGCGGCGCCCGCTTCGCCGTCTTCCCCGGGTCCTCGCTGTTCAAGAAGCCACCACGCTGGGTCATGGCCGCCGAACTCGTCGAGACGTCGCGACTGTGGGGTCGCATGGCTGCCGGCATCGAACCGGAATGGGCCGAGAAACTCGCACCCCACCTCGTCAAGCGCACCTACTCGGAACCGCACTGGTCGACCAAGCGGGCCTGCGCGATGGCATACGAACGGGTGACGCTGTACGGGATTCCCCTCGTCGCCAAACGCGCGGTCACCTACTCCGCGATCGACCCCGAGGCCTCCCGGGAACTGTTCCTCCGGCACGCGCTCGTCCAGGGCGAATGGCAGACCCAGCACAAGTTCTTCCACGCCAACCGCGCCCTCCTCGACGACGTCGAGGAGATGGAGACCCGGGCCCGGCGCCGGGACATCCTCGTCGACGACGAAGCGCTGTTCGAGTTCTACGACCAGCGCGTCGGCCCGGAAGCGGTGTCCGCGAGGCACTTCGACACGTGGTGGAAGCAGGCCAGACGCAGCAACCCGGACCTGCTCACGTTCACCGCTGCGAACGTCGTCAATCCCGAGGCGTCGTCGGTCCTCGGCGGTGACTACCCGAACACGTGGCGCCAGGGCGAGCTCTCGTTCCCCCTGACCTACCAGTTCGAACCGGGCACCGAGGAGGACGGCGTCACCGCGCGCATACCCGTCGCGCTGCTCGCCCAGGTTCGGAACGTCGGTTTCGAGTGGCTCGTGCCGGGCATGCGGGAAGAGTTGGTCACGGCACTGATCAAGACCCTTCCGAAGACGTTGCGTCGCACCGTTGTTCCCGCTCCCGACTACGCGCGGGCGGCACTGTCCGTCGTCAAGCCCCGCACGGAACCGCTGACGGTGGCGGTCGCCCGAGAGCTGACGCGGATGGCGGGCACCCCGATCAACCCCGGCGACTTCGACCTGTCCGCCGTGCCCGATCACCTGCGGATGACGTTTGCCGCCGTCGATCCGGCGGGGAAGGTCCTCGGCCGCAGCAAGAGCCTCGATGACCTCCGCGCCGGACAGGCCACCCGGGTCGCGGCAGCGGTGTCGAAGGCGACGGCGACAACGGAGCGGCCCGCGGCAACGGTGTGGACCTCCGAGACGCTCGGAACAGTCCCGGACACGGTGACCCGCACACTCGGCGGGCAGAAGGTCGTCGGATATCCGGCGCTGGTTCCCGAACGCGATGGTGTCGCGGTTCGGGTCATGGCAACGGCCGCCGAGCAGCGACGGGCGATGCTCGAAGGGACCCGGGCGCTACTCATGGCCGCAGTGCCGACCCCGACGAAATCGGCGATCGGCGGACTCGGGACCCGCGATCGGCTGGCGCTGAGCCAGAATCCGCACGGCAGCGTCGACGCGCTCATCGACGATTGCCGAACCTGCGCAGTGGACGCCCTGATCAACCGGCACGGCGGTCCGCCGCGCTCACCGGAGGCATTCGACGCCTTGCAGTCCGCGGTGCGCGGGGAACTCGCACGTGAGGTGGCGGTACTCGTTCGGCTCGTTGTTCCGATTCTGTCTCGAACACAGGAGCTTCGCGTGCTTCTCGACGGCGCCCGAGGTGACACGGCCGACGACGTCCGCGAGCAACTCGATGCCCTCGTCTATCGCGGGTTCGTCGCCGACACCGGCGCTACCAGGCTCCGTGAGCTTCCTCGCTACCTCGATGCGGCGATCGCGCGGCTACGGGCGCTGCCCGGGTGGGCGACCCGCGATCGCCAGAACCTGACGGTCTTGGACGGCGTCTTCGACGACTACGGGAAGCTGCTCGCGCGCCTCGACCCGCGGCGGCACCACGACCCCGACGTGGATGCGGTCCGGTGGATGATCGAGGAACTGCGGGTCGGACTGTTCGCTCAGTCGCTGGGGACGCCGTATCCGGTGTCTGCCAAGCGAATCAGCAAGGCGATGTCTGCCATCACCCGGTAGCAGTGCCGGGCTTACGATCTCGACGGGTGCCGGCTACGGGGTGCCTGCATCCGACCCGTCGGCCGGATCGCTGTCGACACGAGCTGATTCGGCTCGGTGCACCCGCAGATCCTTGATCTCCTGCTCGAAGTCCTCGGCAGAGGAGAACGAGCGGTAGACCGATGCAAAGCGCAGGTACGCGACCTCGTCGAGATCGCGGAGCGGACCGAGAATCGCCAATCCGATCTCGTTGCTCGGGATCTCAGCGGACCCGTTGGCGCGCACGTTCTCCTCGACCTTCTGCGCCAACTGGTACAGGGCGTCGTCGGCGACGTCGCGGCCCTGGCACGCGCGTCGCACCCCCCGTACCACCTTCTCTCGACTGAACGGCTCGGTGACGCCGCTGCGCTTGACGACCGACACCACAGCCGTCTCCACCGTCGTGAATCGGCGTCCGCACTCGGGGCACTGCCTTCTGCGCCGAATCGCCTGTCCCTCGTCCGCCTCACGCGAGTCGACGACGCGCGAGTCGGGGTGCCGACAGAACGGGCAGTGCATGGCGTGTCCTTCGCGTGAACCGTAGAGGCGGTCGTGAGTCCCCGGCACCACGAGGGCGTCCTGATGCCCAGGTGCACCGAGCCCACACGCTCCACTGGATGTGGTGGGCCCAACAGGGTTCGACAATACCGTTGTGTCACGCATGTCCGCGCACGTCCCGGTCAGTCGCTCACCGACACCGGCACGACTAGCGTCTGCCCCGGATGCACCGCGGAGTCCGAGAGGGCGTTGAGGTCGACGATTCGATCCACGACCTGCCACGTGTCGACCCCGGGCGCGACCCGTGCCGCAACGTCCCCGAGGGACTCACCGCCGCGCACCTGAACGACGGCAGTCCGGTCCGGCACCGGGTCCGATGTCCGCCACTGCGCCAAACCCAGGAAACCTGCCATCACCAGTGCCGTGACGAGGGCGGTGATCACGACGGCCCCCCACCCGACGTCCTGTGTGTCGCTCCGATGCGGGGTTCGCGACGTCGCTGCGCGAGGCCGTTCGTACGACAGCGGCCTGCCACCGGGACGAACGTCCGCATCCTGTCGGCGCTCGATCCGACGGCGGGTGTCGACCACACGACCGGACGCAGAGCCACGCGAAGGGCCGCCACCTGTGGAGCCGGGGCCGCCGAAGATGTCCGTCGCAACGCTCATGAGAACCTCCACTGATGTCCGAACAGCGCCTGGGTTCGAATCGATGACGGTCGATCGGCGCTGGTACTCGAGTGCGGGATGTGCGCGAAACCGGTGTTCGATCACGCGTTCGAAAGAACGCATGTTCGATTTCTACCACGCCGCACCGACAAAATCGCCTCCTGGCGGCAAAAATCTCGAACAGATGTTTGATAAGCCTGCTCGATGCGTCTAGATTCGTGTCAGAAGCCACACCACGCCCAGGCGTCCCATTGGACTCACCCGTACACACGCAACACATGCGGGTTGTGGGCACACAGGAATCGACACGACAGACCAGTACGGACGACGGACAAGCCCAGGAGGCTCCATGAAGGACGACAGCTCCAGCGAAGGCGCGCCTGCCGGCACCGGCAGGCCCGCGACGGCGGGGCTAACGGATCGGCAGCGGCGCGTTCTGGAGGTGATCCGCGAGTCGGTCAGCGAGCGTGGCTATCCGCCCAGCATCCGCGAGATCGGTGACGCGGTCGGCCTCACGTCCACGTCGTCGGTCGCCCACCAGCTGCGCACACTCGAACGCAAGGGGTTCCTCCGTCGGGACCCGAATCGCCCACGCGCAGTCGACGTCCGAGGACTCGACGAGGTGGCCCCGACCTCGGCTCCCTCCACGACAGTCGGCGAGGGAGCCGGGTTGGAGTCGGTGAAGCCTGCGATGGTCCCCGTACTCGGACGCATCGCGGCAGGCGGCCCGATCCTCGCGGAGGAGGCGGTCGAGGACGTCTTCCCCCTTCCCCGCGAACTGGTCGGGCAGGGTTCGCTGTTCCTTCTGAAGGTGGTCGGCGAGTCGATGATCGACGCCGCCATCTGCGACGGCGACTGGGTCGTGGTGCGCCAGCAGTCCGTCGCCGAGAACGGCGACATCGTGGCCGCGATGATCGAGGGCGAGGCCACCGTGAAGACGTTCAAGCGCGCGAAGGGTCAGGTGTGGCTGATGCCGCACAACGAGCTGTTCGAGCCCATTCCCGGCAACGACGCACAGATCCTCGGCAAGGTCGTCACCGTGATGCGGAAGATCTGACGCAGCCTCCTCGGGGTGTGAGACCCACTCAGGGCCGTGACGGATGATTCCGTCACGGCCCCGAGCAGCCCCTCACAGGTTCGGGTGGTGCGACCGCACCGTCAGAGATTCAGGCCCCGCCCGATGATCTCCTTCATGATCTCGCTGGTTCCGCCGTAGATCTTCTGCACACGAGAGTCCATGTACGCCTTCGCGATCGGGTACTCCCGCATGTAGCCGTAGCCGCCGTGCAGCTGGAGGCAACGGTCGATGAGCTCGACCTGCCGGTCGGTGGTCCAGTACTTGGCCATCGCGGCCTCCTGGACGGTGAGCTTGTTCTGATTCAGCAGCTCGATCGACTTGTCGACGAAGACGCGCGCGATCTGCGTCTGCGTCGCCATGTCCGCGAGCTCGAAACGGGTGTTCTGGAAGCTGCCGATGGACTTGCCGAAGGCCTTGCGGTCGCGGACGTACTGGATGGTCATGTCCAGCGCCGATTCCATCGCGGCGGCGGCGACGACAGCGATCGACAGGCGTTCCTGCGGAAGGTTCTTCATCAGATAGATGAAGCCCATCCCCTCCTCACCGAGCAGATTCGTCGCGGGCACACGGACATCGGTGAAGCTGAGTTCGGCGGTGTCCTGGGCCTTCAAACCGATCTTGTCGAGGTTGCGTCCACGTTCGAAGCCCTCCATGCCGCGCTCGACCACGAGCAGGGAGAAGCCCTGCGCGCCCTTGTCGGGGTCGGTCTGCGCAACGACGATCACGAGGTCGGCGTTGATTCCGTTGGTGATGAAGGTCTTGGAACCGTTCAGGATCCAGTGGTCACCGTCGCGAACTGCGCGGGTCTTGATGCCCTGCAGGTCCGATCCGGTGCCGGGCTCGGTCATCGCGATCGCGGTGATGATCTCGCCGGAACAGAATCCGGGCAGCCAGCGCTGCTTCTGCTCCTCGGTCGCGAGATCCATCAGGTACGGGGCGACGACGTCGTTGTGGAGCATGAAGCCGATGCCGCTGAAGCCCCGGCGGGTGGTCTCCTCGGTGACGATCGCGTTGTACCGGAAGTCCAGCACGCCGCCGCCGCCGTACTCCTCGGGCACAGCCATGCCGAGGAAGCCCTGGTCTCCGGCCTTCTTCCAGACCTCACGGTCGACGATGTTCTGCTCTTCCCACAGGTCGTGGTTCGGCGCGACCTCCTGGTCGAGGAACTTGCGGTAGGACTCACGGAAGAGTTCGTGCTCGGGCTCGAAGAGAGTGCGTTCCATACGCTCAGGCTAGGTCGCCGTCGAGCGACCGGTCGATGACCCGAACGAGCGCAAAGTGTGACCGGGGAGACAGTCGACGCCCCGGCCACTCATACCCGCGAAGATCGGGCCGCTCATCCGCGCGAGCGCGGGCATTCCCTCGTATGGGTGGATCACGGGTTCGATCGCCATGAAGCCTCCTCCGGTTGGCGCCCCGCACCCGTGGTGCGCTCTCGGTCCCCTCACACCCGAAAGCGCACCACTGCGGCGGTGCCGCACATCAGTGCTGCGGCGGTGCCGCACATCAGTGCTGCGGCGGTGCCGCACATCAGTGCTGCGGCGGAGCCGCGTGTCAGCTCTGAATGGACTTGACCTCCAGGAACTCTTCGAGCCCGAACACACCCGCCTCGCGGCCGTTGCCGGACTGCTTGTAGCCGCCGAACGGCGCGTTGACGTTGAAGGCGCCGTCGTTGACCTGGATCTGGCCGGCCCGGATCCGACGGGCGATCCGGTCGGCGCGCTCCCGCGATCCGGACCAGAC
The DNA here is from genome assembly GCF_005503035.1 of Rhodococcus sp. Q. Taxonomy (NCBI): domain Bacteria; kingdom Bacillati; phylum Actinomycetota; class Actinomycetes; order Mycobacteriales; family Nocardiaceae; genus Rhodococcus; species Rhodococcus sp. Q. The sequence continues at coordinate 188,963 of NZ_SCOY01000004.1, read as the reverse complement.
GGCACCGGCGAGGCCGTAGTCGGTGGCGTTGGCCAGGCGCACCGCCTCCTCCTCGCTGTCGTACGCCTCGATTGCGAGGACGGGTCCGAAGACCTCCTCCTTGTGGAGGGTCATGTCCTCGGTGACGTCGGAGAACACAGTCGGGCGCACGAAGGCACCGGGCGCGTCGAGGTCCACCTCGCCACCCGCGACCAGGCGCGCACCCTCGTCGAGGGCGGTGCGGATGTGACCGAGGACGCGCTGCTGCTGCGCCCGCGACGACAGCGGGCCGACCGCGGTCCCCTCGTCCGAGGGGTCACCTACGGGCAGCGCCTCGGCCGTAGCCTTTGCCAGCGCCTCCACCTCGGCGACCCGGTCACGCGGCACGAGCATGCGGGTGAGCGCCGTGCACGTCTGACCGGAGTTCAGCATCATCGTCTGCACCGACGCCGGCACCACGGCGGCGAGGTCGGTGTCGTCGAGGATGACGTTCGGGCTCTTGCCACCGAGTTCGAGCGACACCTTCTTGACGGTGCGGGCCGCGACCTCGGAGATGCGGCGTCCCGCGCGGGTGGAGCCGGTGAAGCTGACGATGTCGACGTCGTCGTGGCCCGCGAGCGCCTCACCGACGTCCGGCCCGGTGCCGAAGACGACGTTGAACACGCCTGGGGGCAGGCCGATCTCGTCGACGATCTCGGTGAGGATGATCGCGCAGAGAGGAGTGACCTCACTCGGCTTCACGACGACCGTGTTGCCGGCGGCCAGGCCGTACGCGACCTTCAGTGCGATCTGGTGCAGCGGGTAGTTCCACGGCGTGATGGCTGCGAGGACACCGAACGGTTCCCGGACGATCGTCGAACCGCGGTACTCGGTCTCGAACTCGTACTCGCGCACGATGTTCGCGGACTCGGCGAAGCTGTTGAGAGGCAACGGGACCTGGATCGCCCGCGACACCGAAATGGGGCAACCCATCTCGGACGAGATCGTGCTCGCGATCTCCTCGGCCCGCTCGGCGAGCTTCCCGGCGATCGCCGTGAGGAGGTCCGCGCGCTCGGAAGCCGGCGTCTCGGACCAGCCCGGGAACGCCGCCCTGGCGGCCGCGACGGCGGCGTCCACGTCGGCGACGGTACCCGCGGTGACCTCGGCGATCACCTCGTCGTTCGCCGGATTCGTCACGGGGATCCGTGTCGTTCCACTCGACGGAACCCACTTGCCGTCGATGTAGTTCTTGTCGTGCGTCTGCATGAATCTGCTCTCTGTCGTGTGCTCGGTCAGTGTCGAATCAGCGGTCGCTGTGGATCGGACCGCTCAGCGGTCGTGTCGATCGGACCGCTCAGCGGTCGGCGTCGGTGTAGACGACGACACCGCGCAGGTTCTTGCCGTCGAACATGTCCTGGTAGCCCTGGTTGATGTCTTCGATGCTGTACCGGGTGGTGACGAGTTCGTCGAGCTTGAGGTGCCCGGAGCGGTAGAGGTCGAGGAGCTTGGGGATCTGGGTGCGGGGGCCGACGCCTCCGAAGATGGCACCCTGCACGCGCTTCTGCAGCAGGGTCAGCTCGAACAGGTTGAGGTCGACGGTGGACTGGGTGGCGTCGCCCATGCCGGTCACGACGACCTGCCCGCCCTTGCCGGTCAGGCTCAGCGCCTGCTGGATGTGCTCGCCCTTGATCTCACCGACAGTGATGATCGTGACGTGTGCCATTTTGCCCCAGGTGAATTCGCCGATCTCGGCGGCGGCTTCCTCGACCGAGGCGTAGGTGTGCGTGGCGCCGAACTCGATGGCCTTCTTTCGCTTGAACTCGACGGGGTCGATGGCGACGACGAAGCGGGCTCCGGCGAACTTGGCGCCCTGCACGGCGTTGATGCCGACGCCTCCGACACCGATGACGACGACCGTGTCGCCGGGGCGGGTGTTGCCGATCTCGGTGGCCGAGCCCCAGCCCGTGGACACGCCGCATCCGAGCAGCGCCGCGGTTTCGAGCGGGATGTCCTTCTCGATCTTCACGACGGACGCCTGGCTCACCGTGACGTAGGGCGCGAAGGTACCGAGCAGGCACATCTGGATGACGGGCCGGCCGTCGCGGGTCACGCGGAACGTCTTGTCGGCGATGGCTTGACCGGTGAGCAGCCCGGCGCCCTCGTCGCACAGGTTCTGCAGCCCGGTGGCGCAGGACGGACAGGTTCCACAGGCCGGGATGAACGCGAGCACAACGTGGTCGCCCTCTTCGAGTCCGGTGACGCCGGGGCCGACCTTGGTGATGACGCCTGCGCCCTCGTGGCCGCCGAGGACGGGCATCAGCGGCACCGGGCTGGCGCCTGCGACCACGTGCGCGTCGGAGTGGCACAGCCCGGAGGCGGCGAGCCGCACCTGAACCTCCCCCGCCACGGGATCACCGAGTTCGACCTCGGTGATCGTCCAGGGTGCACCGATCTCCTCGACAACCGCAGCCTTGACCTTCATGCAACGCCTCCTCGTGTATGCGAGCGGACACAGTCACCACTCGATGTGACATGCCTCACTGTGATCACACGGTAGGGCTCGACCGGGGAATCAACCAGAACCGTCGGGGCCACAACGCAACATTTCCGGCCATCATGACGACGGTCTCGACTGGATCAGCGACCGACGGCGGGAGCCTTCGCCGGACATCGGACTCGTTGACGCGGTCCCGGCGGTCGGTGAAACTGGCCACATGATCCCCGGTGCCGTGGTCCGTCGCGAACTGTCACCGGCGGCGCCTGCGGTGACGGAAGCCTCGAATCGGGTCATTGCCGCCATCACCGATCCATGGGACCACCCGAGGACGATGGTCTCGGTCGCGCTCATGTGCGAGTGGGGCGCGTCCCACGGCATCGAGGTCGAGACGCTGCTGCGTGGGACGCGCATCGACGCAGGTTCGCTGAACGACCCCGAGGGTCTGGTCGGGGCCCGCCAGGAGATGGCCGTCATCCGCAACCTCGTCACCGCGATCGGCCATCGGCCCGGACTCGGCGTCGAACTCGGTTCGCTCTATCACCTGACGGCCTACGGATATCTCGGATATCTGCTCACCGCGTCCGCGACCGCCCGCGACACCGTCGAACGGGGCCTGCACTTCGCGCTCCTCACCTTCGCGTTCACGACGATGACGGCGCGGATCGATTCGGGTGGACGGTACGTGCTGACCCTCGAGGCCGACGACGTGCCCGAGGACGTCAGGGGGTTCGTGCTGGAGCGAGACACGGCTGCCGTCGTGCAGATCCATCGCGAGATCTTTCCCGGTGCCGGCCGCGTGCCGCTCCGCGAGATCCGCCTCGCCACCGGCAATGAGGGGTCGACGGGGGTTTTCGCGGACTTCTTCCAGGTTCCGGTCGTGTTCGGATGCCCAGACACCGAGGTGGTGCTGGACGCCGGGTATCTCGACGAGGTGCCACCGATGGCGAACACCCACACCGCGCAACTTCTCGTCGCACAATGCGAACGAATTCGTGCCGAACGCCTGCACCACACCGGGGTCGCCGCTCGGGTCCGCGCACACCTCCTCGATCGGACGTCACTGGATCTCACACTCGAAGATGTTGCGCTGCAGTTGCATTACGCGCCGCGCACTCTGCGACGCCATCTCGAACACGAAGGCACGACGTTCCGTGAACTGCTCGACGAGGTGCGCCGCAGCGTCGCGGAGAACCTGCTGCTCGACCGGTCGATGTCACGGCACGAGATCGCCCGACGGCTCGGGTACCAGGACTGGTCGAGTGTCGTGCGGGCCACGCGCCGCTGGAAGCGCGAATGACACTGCGCCGCTCGAAAGCGCGAATGACGCTGCGCCACTGGAAGCGCGAATGACACCTCGCCGCTGGAAGCCGGACCGACACCCCGCCGGAAGCGGGGCCGAGCGTCTGCGTCAGCGGCGTAATCCTGCCAGCCATCGCATCAGCGGGTAGCCGACGAGAATGCCGACGGATCCCCATGCGATGCCGCCGAGTTCGACCGATCCGATGGACAGGGTGAGGTCGCCGATGCCCGCGACGATCGCCGCGGCGACGACGGTGAGGTTCACGGGGTCCGTGAAGTCGACCTTCGCGTCGGCCCAGATGCGGACGCCGAGGATGCCGATGAGTCCGTAGAGGACGAGGGTGGCACCGCCGATCACACCGTCGGGAACGGTGAAGACGAGGGCTCCGAATTTCGGGGAGAACGCGAGCACGATCGCGGTCGCGGCGGCGACCCAGTAGGCAGCGGTGGAGTAGACGCGGGTCGCGGCCATGACGCCGATGTTCTCGGCGTAGGTCGTCGTGCCGGAGCCGCCGCCTGCGCCTGCCAGGGTGGTCGCGAGTCCGTCCGCGAACAGCGCGTCGCCCGCGACGGCGTCGAGGTTGCGTCCGGTCATCGCGGACACGGCCTTGACGTGCCCGACGTTCTCGGCGATCAGGACGATGACGACCGGCAGCGTCAGGGCGATCACCGACCAGTTGAACTCGGGGCCACGCAGGTGCGGGACGCCGATCCACGCCGCATCGCGCAGTGCGTCGACGCGGGCGTCGTCGAGACCACCGGTGACGGCCGCGAACACCCAGCCGACGACGACACCGACGAGGATGCCGAGTCGGCCGAGCAGTCCGGGTCCGACCGCGGTGACGACGAGGATCGCGACCAGGGTCACGCCCGCGATCAGTGGTTGCGCTTCGAACGAGCCGACCGCCGCAGGCGCCAGGTTCAGGCCGATGAGCATGACGACGGCGCCGGTGACGACGGGCGGCATCACCGCGTCGAGCACTCGGGCACCCGCCATCCTCACGAGGATGCCGACGAGCATGAGCACGACGCCGACGGACAGCACCGCGCCGAGTTGCGCGGCGGGTCCGTCGGCGGCGGACGCGGTCAGTGGTGCGATGAACGCGAACGACGATCCGAGGTAGCTGGGGACGCGTCCGCGCGTGATGAGCAGGAACAGCACGGTGCCGATGCCGGAGAACAGCAGCGTCGTCGTCACCGGGAACCCGGTGATCGTCGGAACCAGCAGCGTCGCACCGAACATCGCGATCACGTGCTGCATCCCGACGCCGACGGTGCGGGGCCAGCTGAGCCGCTCGTCAGGCGCGACCACGGCACCGTCGGCGATCGTTCTGCCGTTACCGTGCAGGGTCCATCCGAATCCGCCACGCGCGGCGATGTCTCGTTTGGTCACGTGGCAGATCCTAGGACGTCCGGGTGTCCGGACGCGTGCGTCGATCAGCTCCCGGTCGACGGGGCAGGGGTCTGACCGTCGAACAGTTCCCGCACGAACGGCAGGGTGTCGGGCAGTGAGGCGGCCATGGTTCCGCTGTGGTCGGTCGGGTAGGTCTTGAAGGTCACCGGCTCGCCGTTCCGTGCGAGCGTGGACGCGAGGAGAAGCGTCGACGGCATGATGATGTCGGTGTCCTTGAGGCCCTGACCCATGAAGAACGGCTTGTCGTATCCGGTTTCGGGGACACCCATGTAGTCGGCGAGGACGCCCTGGATGTTCGGGATCGTCGACAGCGGCTTCGCGAACAGCGATCCGATGACCAGTCCGCTTGCCGCGCTCTTGAGCTGGTCATAGCACTCGGTCTCGGCCTTGGCGAGCCAACTGCGCCCGCTGTCGTTGAGGAGCGACGGGAGGTCGAGTTCGGGGTGCGCCGCGTTGAGGCCGGCAAGGATGTAGAGCGAGTACACGGTCAGTCCGCCGGGAAGCGCGACGGGCGGGAAGCCCGGACCGGCGAGCGCGACGATGTTCTCGATGTAGGCGGGCACTCCGGTGCCGACGGCCCCGCGGTAGTCGAGGTCGGGTCCGCCGAACTCGGTGGCGTAGCGCGCGGTGGTGATCGCCGCGCCCGCACCCTGCGACTGCCCGATCGCGACCCAGGTGTTCGACAGTGACGGTTCGACAGCCCGCCCGGCCTTGACCATGTCGACGACGTTGTGCGCTTCGGACTTGCCGTCGAGGTAGGCCATGGTGCCGGGGGTACCCAGGCCGGCGTAGTCGCTCGCGACGACGGCGTAGCCCTGGTCGAGCCAGGTGCCGAGGTACGCGAAGTCCCGCTCGCGCGCGCCGGGTCCGACGACGGACGGTGCGCAGCCGTCGCCGAGGCCGACGGTGCCGTGCGCCCAGGACAGGACGGGCCAACCACCTTCGGGTGCCGGACCTTCGGGGACGAAGACGGTGCCGGTGCTCAGCGCGGGCTCGCCCGTGGCTCCGGTGGTCCAGTAGGTGAGCTTCTTCGCGTCCGCGGAGCCGGGGTACCAGAGGTCGCGGGGCAGTGTCTCGCTCGCGGTGACGGTGCCGGGCGCGGCGGATTCGGGTGCCGCGACTGCGGGTGCGGCGCCGAGCAGGACGCCGCCGACGGCCAGGGCGAGGCCGAGCACTCCGGCGCGACGTCGGGTGGATCGGATCACGGGGATTCCTTCGTCGAGATCACACCGGTTCGTGGTCACGGCCGGTGTCGCGACACTACGATTTGATTGACCGTATGGTCAAGCTTCTGTCCAGTCGAGTAGCCGCTCGACCGGCCACGTGTTGACGATCCGTTCCACGGGCACCTCACAGGCCTGCGCCCGCTCGCACCCGTACCCCAGGAAGTCCAGCTGGCCCGGCGCATGCGCATCCGTGTCGATCGAGAACAGGCATCCCCGCTCGAGCGCCATCCGGATCAGCCTCGACGGCGGGTCACGGCGTTCGGGGCGACTGTTGATCTCCACCGCGGTGTCGAACTGCCTGCACGCCTCGAACACCACCTCCGCGTTGAAGTCCGACTCGGGCCTGGTGCCACGGCCACCCTCGACGAGCCTGCCGGTGCAGTGGCCGAGCACGTCGACGACCGGGTTCGCCACCGCCCGGACCATCCGCCGCGTCATCGCGTCGTGATCCATCCGGAGCTTCGAGTGCACGCTGGCGACGACGACGTCCAGTTCGGCCAGAAGCGAGGGATCCTGATCGAGGCTGCCGTCGTCGAGGATGTCGACCTCGATGCCGGTGAGAATGCGGAACGGCGCCAACTCGGCGTTCAGGTCGGCGATGACGCCGAGCTGACGGCGCAGCCGGTCGGCAGACAACCCGTTCGCGACCGTCAAGCGCGGCGAGTGGTCGGTCAGCGCGCAGTACTCGTGACCGATCAGTGCGGCGCGGCGCATCATCTCCTCGATCGGACTGCCGCCGTCGGACCAGTCCGAATGGGTGTGCAGGTCTCCGCGTAGGGCCGCCAGGAGCTCGCGTCCACCCTCGCCGATCTGCTGCGCCGCGTCCTTCACCTCGGACAGGTAGGTGGGCACCTCCCCCGCCCACGCCTGCGCAATCACGGCCGCGGTTTTCGGTCCGATCCCGCTCAGCGCCGTCCACGTGTCGGTGCGGCCGTACCGGTCTCGTTGTTCGGGTGTCAGCCCCTCGACGACGTCGGCGGCGCGGCGGTACGCCTTGACCCGATGTGTCTCCGCCCGACCGCGTTCGAGCCAGAACGCGATCTCCCGCAACGCCTCGACGGGGTCCATTCCCCCATCCTGTTCCATCGGCCCGGCTAGCGCAGGATCTCGGCCGCCCGCTCGCGCGCCGTCGCCGGGTCGGCGGCATCCAGTGCGGCCTGCGCGGCGCGGCGGCACTGGTCCAGATCCACCGCCGCCAGCGCCGATCCGGTGGCCGCGACCGCGGACGCGGCCATCGACAGTGACGTGACGCCGAGACCTGCCAGAACGCAGGCGAGCAGCGGATCGGCGGCCGCCTCACCGCAGACTCCGACACCCTTACCCGCTCGCGCACCGTCGGCCGCGGTCCGCGCGACCAGTGCGAGCACCGCAGGCTGCCACGGATCGGTGAGGCCGGCGAGCGGGGCCGACATCCGATCGGCCGCCATCGTGTACTGGGTGAGGTCGTTGGTCCCGATCGACAGGAAGTCGACGTGTTCGAGTATCCGGTCTGCCAGCAGAGCCGCGGCCGGGACCTCCACCATGACGCCGGGCACGAGACCCCGCGCGCGGGCTGCGGCCGCGAACTCGGCGGCCTCGGCGACCGTGGCGATCATCGGTGCCATCACCAGGACCGTCGCCGTCGACTCCCGAGCCGCGGAGGCGATCGCGTCGAGTTGACGCTCCAGCAGTCCGGGATGGTCGGCCGCGATGCGGTACCCCCGGACGCCGAGCGCCGGGTTGGGTTCGTCCCCGGTCGCGGCGAACCTCATCGGCTTGTCCGATCCGGCGTCGAGGGTGCGGACCACGACCTTGCCCTCCGGGAACGCGTCGAACACCTCCCGATAGATCCGCGTCTGCTCCTCGACGCCCGGCTCGGCGTCCCGGTCGAGGAACGCCAGTTCGGTGCGGAACAGGCCCACCCCCGCGGCCGCGGACCCTTCGGCGGCGGCGCGGGCGCCCGGGCCGTCCTGGACGTTCGCGAGAACCGCCACCGGATGACCGTCGCGGGTGCGTCCGGGACCCGTCCAGGACGCGGTGCGTTGCCGGACCTCCTCGGCACGCGCGACAGCCGACCGGGCCCGGCCGGGTTCGGGGTCCACCTCGACGGTTCCGGCGCTGCCGTCGACGAGAACCTGTGCACCCGAATCGATGTCGTCGAGCCCGGCTACGCCGACGACACACGGGATGCCCAGCTGCCGCGCGATGATCGAGGTGTGGCCGGTGGGTCCGCCCAGGGTGGTGGCGATCGCGACGACGAGCGTCGGGTCGAGGACCGCGGTGTCCGCGGGTGCGAGGTCGCGGGCCACGAGCACCGACGGCTCGGTCGGCGTCGGGACGCCCGGTTCGGGCATCCCGCGCAGTTCGGCGATCACCCGATCGCGAATGTCCTTCAGGTCGGTGACCCGCTCGGCCATGAGTCCGCCGAGCTTGGTGAAGACGGCGGCGAACTGGTCGGTGGCGTCGGTGGCGGCGGATTCGGCGGGCGCGCCCGCGTCGACAAGTGCGGTGGCGGCGCCGAGCCAGCCACGGTCGGTGGCGAGACCTGCGGTGGCCCGGAGGACCTCGGCGCCCGCGCCCTTCACCTCGTTCGCCCGCGCGAGGAGCCTCGAGGACACGGCGTCCGCGGCGTCGAGGAAGCGTTGCTTCTCGGCCGGTCGGTCCTCGGCAGGCAGGTCTGCGCCGCGTGCCGGACGGCGGGGCCGCTCGCCGGGCCGGATCGTCGGGCCGTAGCCGACGCCCGGGACGACAGCGGTACCGGCGAGCACGCGCCCCTCGGCCTGCGCACCTGCTTCCACCTGCACCGAACCGTCTTCCGACCCGATCCCGTCCATGTCCACTCCTCGGCTCCGACTCGCTTCGACTTCCAGATCACCCGACCCGGTCGTATGTGACCAGGATTACTCCAACCCATTGACATGTCAACACACCCAGGCGTAAAACAACATAACCCAACATTCATTCAGACAGGAGGTCACATGTACGCGGAAGAGCGACAGCAGGCGATCGCGGGGCTGATCAGCCAGCGCGGACGGGTGTCGGTCGCCGATCTCGCCGGCACCTACGACGTGACCACCGAAACCGTCCGACGCGACCTGGCCGCACTCGACCGGCTCGGACTGATCCGCCGCGTGCACGGAGGCGCCGTGTCGGCGTCCGCGATCACCCTCGGCGAGAAGGAACTCGGCGAGCGCGAACACAGCAACGCGCCCGCCAAGGACCGGATCGCCGCCGCAGCACTGAAGTACCTGCCGTCGACCGGCGGCAGCATCGTCCTCGACGCCGGAACCACGACGTCGAGGATCGCGGCGCAACTGCCTTCGGATCGTGATCTCACGGTCGTCACCAACTCGATCCCCGTCGCGACGCGCTGCACCGGCCGACACACCCTGCAGATCCTCGGTGGACGCGTCCGCGGCGTCACGCAGGCAGTGGTCGGGGATCAGGCGGTCGCGACGCTGACGTCGTTGCGCGTCGACGTCGCCTTCGTCGGCGCCAACGGCCTCACCGCCGAGCACGGACTGTCCACGCCGGACTTCGACGAGGCCGCCGTGAAGTCCGCGCTCGTCAGGTGCGCCAATCTCGTTGTCGTCGTCGTCGACTCGAGCAAGTTCGGCCGCGAGGATCTCGTCCGTTTCGCCGCCGTCGACGAGATCGACGTACTGGTGACGGACGTCGACCTCGATCCGCTCGCCCGCGCGGCGTTCGAGGACCACGGCGTGGAAGTGGTGCTCGCATGATCGTCACACTCACGGCCAACCCGAGCCTCGACACCACCATCGAACTGGCCGGACGCCTCGAACGCGGCGCCGTGCAGCGCGCCAGGTCCACGACAACCGATCCCGGCGGCAAGGGCGTCAACGTCGCCCGGGTGGTCACGGCTGCGGGCAGCCCCGCACTGGCGATCCTGCCCGCCCGCGACGACGACCCCCTGGTCACGGCACTCGCCGACCGCGGTGTCGCTCACCGACTCGTCTCCACCGGACGCCCCGTCCGGGCCAACGTCACCGTCACCGAACCGGACGGCACCACCACCAAGATCAATCCGCCGGGCTCCACCGTCGACGCCGAACACCTGGCGGCACTCGCCGACCTGGTGTCCCTACACGCGGCGACCGCGGACTGGGTGGCGCTGTGCGGGTCGCTTCCTCCGGGGGCGCCCGACGACTGGTACGCGACGCTCGTGCGGGCGCTGCGGCCGCTGCCGTGCGCCGTCGCGGTCGACACCTCGGACCTGCCGTTGCGAGCGCTCGCCGCGGGCTTCCCCGACACGGCACCCGACCTGATGAAGCCGAACGCGGACGAGCTCGCCCAGCTCACCGGCTGCGACGGCGGCGCACTCGAGGCCGCTGCCGAACAGGGCGACCCGGACCCGACGGTGCGGGCGGCCCGCGCACTCGTCGACCGCGGCGTCGGGACGGTACTCGTCACCCTCGGCGGCGCCGGAGCCGTCCTCGTCACGGCCGACGGTGCGTGGTTCGCCCGGGCACCGCGGATCACTCTCCGGAGCACGGTCGGCGCGGGAGACGCATCACTCGCCGGTTACCTGCTTGCCCGGGTCTCGGGTGAGTCCCCCGATCGCGCACTCCAACTCGCCGTTGCGCACGGTACGGCGGCGGCGGCTCTTCCCGGCACCGCGCTCCCCCGCCCCGATCAGGTCGACCGCGACGCGGTCACCGTGACCGCCCTCGGCGTTCCCGTCGCGGGTATCGCATCATCCACCCCGGTCGCCGACCCGGCCTCCGATCTCTGAGGATCCGACATGTCCACTCCCACTGCAGATTCCCCGGCGATCATCGACGCCGGTCTGATCGACCTCGATGCCGACCTGGGCTCCGAGTCGGCCGACGTGATCGGCGCATTGGCGGGCAGGCTCGCCGCCGAGGGACGCGCGACCGACGCCACCGCGCTGCGCGATGCGGCACTGGCCCGCGAAGCGCAATCCGCGACCGGCCTTCCCGGCGGAATCGCGATCCCGCACTGCCGGTCCGCGGCCGTCACCACCGCGTCCCTCGGGTTCGCGAGGCTGCAGCCGAAGGTCGACTTCGGCGCCCCCGACGGTCCCGCCGACCTGGTGTTCCTCATCGCCGCTCCCGAGGGCGCGGGCGCCGAACACATGAAACTGCTGTCCGGACTTGCCCGTTCGCTCGTCAAACCCGACTTCGTCGCCGCGCTGCGAGCGGCTCCGGACGCCGACGCCGTCGTCGTGCTGGTTCACGAGGCACTCGGACTCGAGGTCCCGGGCGGGCCGGCCACCGAGACGCCCGCACCTCCGGCACCCGCGGAACCCGAGCAGGCCGAGGCGCCCGGGCGCTACATCGTCGCCGTCACGGCCTGCCCGACCGGCATCGCGCACACCTACATGGCCGCCGACTCCCTCGTCGCCGCCGGCGAGCGAGCGTCGGTTCCGGTACGCGTCGAGACCCAGGGATCGAGCGGCGGCACCGCACTGAGCCCGGACGTGATCGCCGGGGCGTCGGCCGTCATCTTCGCCACCGACGTCGGGGTCAAGGGCCGCGAACGATTCGCGGGCAAACCCGTCGTCGCGTCCGGCGTCAAGCGGGCGATCAACGAGCCGGACGCGATGCTCGCCGAGGCACTGCGCGCATCCGAGAACCCCTCCGCGGCAACGGTCTCCGGGTCGGTCGAGGGCTCAGACGCCGATGCCGGGACCGGTGACGTCGGCTGGGGCACACGACTGCGGCAGATCCTGTTGACCGGCGTCAGCTACATGATCCCGTTCGTCGCGGCGGGCGGCCTGCTGATCGCGCTCGGCTTCCTGTTCGGCGGCTACGAGATCGGCGACAGCGCCAAGGACATCGTCCTCGACAACTCCCTGTGGAACCTGCCCGACGGCGGATTCACCGCGTACCTGGGCGCCGTCCTGTTCCAGATCGGGTCGCTCGCCTTCGCGTTCCTGGTGCCTGCGCTGGCCGGCTACATCGCGTTCGCGATCGCGGACCGGCCCGGTCTCGCACCGGGATTCACCGCAGGCGCGGTCGCGGTGTTCGTGGGCGCCGGATTCATCGGCGGTCTCGTGGGCGGCATCATCGCCGGTTTCGCGGCACTGTGGATCGGCCGCATGCCGGTGCCCGCGGTCCTGCGCGGCCTGATGCCGGTCGTGGTCATCCCGCTGTTCGCGACGCTGGTCGTCGGCGCGCTGATGTTCATGGTGCTCGGTCGTCCGCTCGCCTCGGTCACGACCGGCCTCACCAACTGGCTCGGCGGCCTGTCCGGCGGTTCCGCAGTGATCCTCGGCATCATCCTCGGCCTGATGATGTGCTTCGACCTCGGCGGCCCCGTGAACAAGGCGGCATACGCCTTCGCGGTCGCGGGGTTGAATGTGAACGACCCGGCGACCCTGCGGATCATGGCCGCGGTCATGGCAGCAGGCATGGTTCCCCCGCTCGCGATGGCACTCGCGTCGACCGTTCGGCCTGGACTGTTCAGCGAGGCCGAGCGCGAGAACGGCAAGGCCGCCTGGTTCCTGGGCGCCGCGTTCATCTCGGAGGGCGCCATCCCGTTCGCGGCGGCCGACCCGCTGCGCGTGATCCCGTCGATGATGGCGGGCGGGGCCGTGACGGGTGCGCTGATCATGGCTACCGGCGTCACCCTCAGCGCCCCGCACGGCGGCATCTTCGTCTTCTTCGCGATCGGCGGAATCGGCTGGTTCCTCGTCTCCCTCGCCGCCGGAACCGTCGTCTCGGCGTTGGCAGTCGTCACCGCGAAACAGTTCACCCGTCGTGGTTCGTCCGAGGAGGTCGACCTGACCCCCGTGACCGTCTGATCCCACTCCAGAGATTCACACCCTGAAAGGACGTCTCATGCCCAGCATCACCGTCGCCGTCGGATCGTCGATCGGCCTGCACGCCCGCCCCGCCGCCGTCATCGCGGACGCCGTCGCCGCCGCGGGTGTCCCCGTCACGCTCGCCGTCGAGGGAGCCGATCCGGTCGACGCCGGCTCGGCACTCATGATCATGACCCTCGGCGCCACCAAGGGCGTCGAGGTGACCGTGTCGAGTGAGGATCAGCCCACGCTGGACAAGGTCGCCGAACTCGTGGCGGCCGACCTCGACGCCTGAGGTACCGACACACGAGGTGCCCAGGACGTACGGCTAGGGTGCGAGCAGTCCGGTGCGGGTGGCGATCCAGCCGAGTTCACCCGCGAACGCCGGGCCCCACACCTGTCCGCTGTGTGCGCCCGGCAGGTCGTAGTACCGCACGTCCAGACCCGCGGCGGCCGCGGCCGCGTACATCCGCCGCTGCTGCGGGCGGTACACCTCGTCGTCCTCGCCCGCGACGAACACCCCCGACACGTCCGGCCTGGCTCCGGCATCGAGTTCGGCACGAGCACTGACCGCGGCGAAGGCCGCCTCGTCGCCGTCGAACGTCGCCGCGACCGTTCCGTCGTGGTCCCCGACCGACGGTTCGTCCTGACCGGAGATGTCCAGGAACGTCGGGTAGGCATCGGGACGGTTGACGGCCAACTGCACCGCGCAGGTGCCGCCGTAGGAGTAGCCGCCGATCGCCCACGCCCTGGCGGCGGTGTTCACCTGCAGATGCCCGGCGACCCAGTCCGGGACATCCTCTGCCAGATAGGTTTCCACGTTCCCGAGCCGGGAGTCCAGGCACAGCGGAAGCGCGTCGTCGGCACCGAGCGCGTCCGGTACCACGACGACCGGGGCCAGACCGTCGTGTGCCGCGGCGAACGCGGAGACCGTGCTCGCGAGCCCGACGCCGAGCCAGTCGTCGGGCCGGCCCGGGTTGCCCGCGACGAGAACCACCACCGGCAGCAGCGGGCGCGGAGTGTCGAGGTAGGCGGGCGGCAGGTACACCAACGCCGGCCGGGCGGCGAAACCCGAACGCAGTCCGGGGATCTGCGCGTGGGTGACGATCCCGTCGCGCACCGACCGCAGCGGCCGCCGCCACGCCCCTTCCACGGGGGTCCCCGCCTGCACGCGGGACTGCGGCCCCGGGACGTCCGCGAAGTCGACGAACCGGACGCCAGGGGCAGGCCCGTGCCCGAGCAGCGATCCGGCGGTCGGGAAGCGGTCGACGTCGCGGTTGACCGCGACGACCGCCGTCACCGACAGCGCGGCGGCCGCGACAACCGCGGTCATCGCCGTCCCGACCGCGGGACGGTGTCCGTTCGCCGCGGCACCAGCAAGGCACCACCCGGTGACAGCAACGAAGACGGCCACCGCGATCTCCCCGGTCACCTGCGGTGGCAGCGGACGCAACACGACCCACGAGACGAGGGCAACTCCCCCGGTCAGCGCGGCAGCGAGACCGGTCGACCACAGGGAACGCCGGCACGATCGCAGCGCGAGCGCGACGAGAACGATCGACGCACACACGCCGACGACCACGATCCCGGTCGTGGCGACCGGCCCGACGAGCGACAGCCGCGACAGCGACCTGAGTACGTCGTGAGCACCGGGCATCGCGCCAGTATCTGTCGGTCATCGACCGAAATCGAATCGGACAGAGGACGATTCGGACAGCCCGGGCGAACCGCCCAAGGTTTGCCGGCTGCCGGTGCACCCAGGGTTTTCCGTGTGCTCAGCCGGTCCGTTCGGCGACCCCCTGACGCCAGTACCCCATGAAGGCGACTCGCCTGCGATCCACGCCCCAATCGGTGACGAGGAGTCGGCGGAGCTGCTTGATGACCGCCGACTCACCCGCGAGCCAGGCGTAGAACTCGCCGGTCGACTCGGGTTCGGGTGAATCCCACAGGATCTGCGTGTCGACGTCGATGTCGTCCAGTTCCTGCACGGTGTCGGCGTGTGCCGCGTCGACCACGGAGCGATCCGCGCGGCGCCACTCGTGCAGCGCCGGGACGAGAAGCGACCCGACCGGTGCACCGTCGCGGGGCAACCAGCGGACGTCGACGTCCGCCACGCTGTCGACGGGGATCACGTCACCGCGGTCGGGCACCTCGATCAGGGCCGTCGCCCGGCACGGCGCGGGCAGCCGTTCGAGGATGCCCGTGATGGCGGGCGCTGCCGTCTCGTCACCCAGCAGCAGCAACTCGGTGGCGTTGCCCGGCTTCCAGTCCATCCCGGTGTCGGAGTGCTCGCTGCGCGCATCGGGGCCGACGATGACGACGGCATCGCCGGGCATCGCGGTGTGCAGCCAGGCGGAGCCGGGCCCGGACGGGTGTCCGTCCTCCGTGTGGGTGACGAAGTCGATGTCGACGCGACGCGACGCGGTGTCGACGGCGCGCACGGTGTAGGTACGGAACGGACTGCGCCTGTCGTCGGGCAGTGCTCGCCATCGCGCGTACCACTCGCCGCGCAGGATCGCGTCCTCGTCGTCGACTCCGAGGTCGGCGTAGCACCGGTCGTCCTTCGGAAACACCACCTTCACGCGCTGGTCGCGGGCGTGGTCCGCGAAGTGCTCGAACCCCGGACCGGTGAAGCTGACGCGGACGAAGGTGGGACTCAGCCGCCGCACGGCGGTGACCGTCGCCCGATAGGGGCGGTAGCCGGGCCGGTTGACGACGGCACTCGCGTCAGACATCGAACTCCTTCTGCACCGCTTGCGCTCACGGGAACGAACGCTGACCAGAGTGCCTCATCCACGCACGGCACCACTAATCTTCGTCGGTGACCGAAACTCCTGGACGTGCCTCGTGACGAACGCGATCGGGCTGTCACTGCCGATCGCCGTCGGCCTGGCGCTCGCCGCGATGCCGATCGTGATGTTGTCGGTGCTCCTGGTCTCCGCTCGGCCGGTCCGGGTGTCGTGTGCGTTCGTCGGCGGCTGGGTCTGCGGCCTCGTCGCGGCGGGTGCCGTCGTGTTGACCGTCGTCGACGTCATCGCGTTCACGACCGAACCCACCTGGTGGGTGGGCGCACTGAAGCTCACCCTCGGAATCGCGCTCGTCGTCATCGCGGTCCGGAAGTGGCGCGCACGACCTCGCGCCGGGGAGGAGGTCACCCTCCCGCGGTGGATGGCGGCCGCACGCACCATGACGGCGGGACCGGCACTGCGCCTCGGGTTCCTGCTCGCGGCGGCGAGTCCGAAGAACCTCGCTCTGGTCGCGGCGGGAGCGACGGTCATCGCCGATGCGACGCCGCGGGTGCACGAGCAGGTCGTGGCGTTGCTCGTCTTCGCTGTCGTGGCGAGTCTCGGCGTCGCCGCACCGGTAGCCGTCCGGATCGCGTTCCCGGACCGGGCGGAACGCGTGTTGGGCGCGACGGGCGAATGGATGACCCGCCACAACGCCGCGATCATGGCGGCTGTCCTGCTCGCGCTGGGAGTGGTCCTGATCGGGAACGGTGCCGCCACGCTCTAGGCATGCCTTCCGGCGGGCTAGGACACGAGCGCAGTCGCGCCCCGCAGGATCTGGATGGGCTGCAGCGCACCACCCGCGGACTCGGATGCGCTGAGCAGGTCACCGGCCGGGGTGAAGGCGATGGCCTCCCCCTGGGGCTGGTTCGGCATCGGCACCCGAACCGGGGTCGATCCGGTCAGCGCGGCCACGACGTCACCGTCCGGGGCCCCGAACAGGTAGACGTCGGTGTAGGTCCGCAGCGCGACGACGCGGCCGTCGGCACTGACCGCGCCCCCGGTCACGAGAGTCGAGCCGGCAATCGGCACCGGACCGCCCGGAGTGTCGGTCGGACCGAGCCGGACCTGCCCGGCACGACGCAACACCGTCGGGCCGGCGGGAAGATCGCCGACCGCCTGATCCGCCGTGTAGATCCCCGCCGCGAGGAGGACCTCCTTCGTGACGATCACCGGCCGCCCGTCCGCACCGACGAGCAGCGCCTCGGCGTCGTGGGCGCCGTCCGGGTAGGTCAGTGTGCGACTCCCGCCCCCACCGGTGCCGGGGTCCATCGAGGTCAGCGCGACCGACGGCCGAACCCGGTTGTTGTCGCCGGTGTCCGAGAGCCACAGCCTGCCACCGGACAGTGCGAGATCCTCCACATCGACAGGGGCGCCGGGCACCGGCAGCGATTCGGTGACCGCGCAGTCGGCGCCGAGCACCCAGAGAGTGCGGTCGGTTCCGCTGTCCCCGATCGCGAACATCCTGGATCCGTCCGACGCCAGTCCGGAGATCTCGGCGAGTCCGGATTCCGTCGGTGTGCAGAGCGTTTCGAAACTCGCGTCCACGGCATCGGATCCACTCGCCGAACCGCTCGACCCGACCGATCCCTGTGCGAATGCAGGTGCCGCCGTGAGGATCGACGACCCGACGACGGTCATCGCGAGGACGGCCCAGCGGCGCAGCGCAGGCGTGGTCGATCCGGTCATCGTCGGGGACTCCTCTGCCGTGGGCGGCGCGCACCGCGCCTCTGCCCGGACAGTCTGCCTTCCGGCTCGTGTGACGACCCGGGAATTCGATGATTCGCATGGATACCCCGCCACTCACCAGTGGAATGGAGCAGACACCGCCGCGGGAAGCCGCGTGTGCGCGTCACCCCGCGCGGCCGCGATCTGGGGTTGCGTCAGATACAACGAGGCAGACAGGTCGGCGCCGGCCATCCGCGCGTCGCGTAGGTCCGCGCCGAGCAGGTCGACCGCGGTGAGATCGCTTTCGCGGAGGTCGGCACCGATGAGAACCGCGCCGCGCAGGTCGGCGCCGCACAGCCGGGTGCGACGCAGGTCGCATCCGGCGAGGTCGGCGCCGGGCCCGATTCGCGGATCGAGACCGCCGTCGTCGGCGAAGTACGAACCGCGGACCTCCGCACTGACCTCGACGAGGAGCGTCCGCACCGACGCGTGCACGCTGCCCATGTCGGCCGACCGCAGGTGCTCCACATTTCCGCGCGACAACGATTCGAGCGATTCCGTGAGGTCACGCACCTGCTGCCGGATGCCTGCGTCGTACGTTCGCTCCTGAGCCTCGGCGAGGTACCAGATCATCTCGTGCACCTGCTTCAGGACGCCGAACGCCGCGAACATGCGGTGTCGGGTGTCGGGGCGTTCCCGCCAGCTCACCCCCGAGAACAGTCGCTGCGAGACGGCCTGTCCCGCGCCGAAGCAGTCGAAGGCGGTGCATCCGCGAAATCCCCTGTCGCGCAGCACGGTATGGATGGTGCACGAATGCCGCTCGTCGAGGTGGCGGCACGGTGATCCTGCGGGTTTGTCCTCCGCGAAATCTGCCGATCGCGCGAAGCCGAATGCCGTACAGCACAGAGCGAAACAGCGGTCGCAGTCGGCGCGGAGCGCACTGCGCCGAAGGGACGGGTTTGTCGATGAGGTGACCACGTGATCTCCACGAGTTGATTCCGATGTAGGCGGAAGCCGGGGAACCCGACGACGGGTTCCCCCTCGAGGCGCACGGAATCACCGCCGCGCGCAGGCGCGGCTGACGGGTAGCGCGAAGGGTCTGGGTCACAGACGCGATGTGATGGTCACTGCCACGCAACCTACCAGGAGGTTCAAAGTGCAGTTCCGAGGAGGTGTGACGGCCACACCCTGCCCGGCGCGACAAGCCGGCCCGTGGGTACGTCAGTCCCGACGGCGCCGCACCAGGAGCAGCACTCCACCCAGCACGACCGCAACTCCTGCCGCCACCACGACAGCGCTGGTGACGTCGATCTGGATGGCGACGGACGAGGCGCCCTCGCCGTCGGGCATCGGTACGAGATCCGTTGCACCGCGGACGATCCGGATCGGCGCCAACGCACCCCCGTTGGACTCCGAGGCCGTCAGCAGGTCGCCGGTGTCGGTGAACGCGATGGCCTCGCCCTGCGGTTCGTTCGGCAGCGGGACCCGGATCGGTGTCGACTCGGTGAGCGCCGCCACGACGTCACCGTCGGGTGCCGCGAACAGGTAGGCGTCGGTGTAGGTGCGCAGCGCGACGACCCGGCCGTCGACGCTGACGGCTCCGCCCGTCACGAGAGACGAACCGACGGTCGGGAGTGGCCCGCCCGGGGTGTCCGTCGGACCGACGCCGATCGCGCCCGCTCGCCGCAACGGAGTCGGCCCCGGGCTCGGCAGATCGTCCACCGGAACGTCGGACACGTAGATGCCGGATTCCCCGAGAACGGTTTTCGAGACGATCACCGGACGTCCGTCGGCACCGATGAGCAACGCCTCGGCGTCCTGCGCGGTGTCGGGATAGGTCAGGCGGTGCAGTCCGCCTGCGCCCGACCCGGCATCCATCGACGTCAACGCGACCGTCTCCCGCCGATGATCGTTGTCGCCGGTGTCCGAGAGCCACAGCCCGCCGTCATGGACGGCGAGGTCTTCGACGTCGTACGAGTCGACCGGCACTGGCAGTGTCCCCGTCACCGCGCAGTCCCGATCGAGCACCCACACCGTCTGGTCGGCGCCGCTGTCGCCGATCGCGAAGATCCGGTCGCCGTCCACCGCCAGCCCCGACACCTCCGCGAGGCCCGGTTCGGTTGGCGTACACAGCGTCTCGATCTGGGCCTCGACCACGACCGGTGTCGACTCCTGCGCACCCGCGGGCGCTGCCCCGAGGACGGAAACCCCGACCGCGGCGATCGCCCCCACGGTGCGACGCCGCACCCCTCCCCCTGTCACCAAGTCAGACTGCGCTGTGCCGGTACTCGTCGAGCGCGGCTGCCAGCGCAGGCGGCACCTTCGCGCGGACCAGCGTGCCGTCCGCCTCGTGGGACGAGTCGAGGAGGCGTCCGTCCGCGTGGATCCGCGCGACCAGGTCGCCCCGGCTGTACGGCACCAGCACCTCGATCTCCAGTTCCGGCGGGCTCACCAGTTCGGCGAGCGTGGCCCGAAGCTCCTCGATGCCCTCGCCGGTGTGCGCGGACACGAACTCGGCGTCCGTCAGCAGGGCTCGCAGCTGCGTCAGCGTCACCGGATCCGCCGCGTCGATCTTGTTGACCACCAACAGCTCCGGCGGCGCCGGGGCATCCGACTCCCGCAGGACGTCGACGATGACCTCGCGCACCGCCTTGATCTGCTCGGTCGGCAGCGGATCGGACCCGTCCACCACGTGCAGGAGCAGGTCCGCGTCCGCGACCTCCTCCAGAGTCGACCGGAACGCCTCGATCAACTGCGTCGGCAGGTGCCGCACGAAACCGACGGTGTCGGTGAGCACGTACTGGCGACCGTCCGGGAACTCGGCCTTGCGGGTCGTCGGGTCCAACGTCGCGAACAGGGCGTCCTGCACCAGGACACCGGCACCGGTGAGCGCGTTGAGCAGGCTCGACTTGCCGGCGTTCGTGTAGCCGACGATCGCGACCGACGGGGTGTCGCTGCGCAGTCGGCGCGTGCGCTTGGTGTCGCGGGCGGCCTTCATGCCCTTGATCTCGCGGCGGAGCTTCGCCATCCGCTCACGAATACGGCGCCGGTCGGTCTCGATCTTCGTCTCACCCGGACCACGCAGGCCCACGCCGCCGTTGCTGCCGGCTCGACCACCGGCCTGCCGGGACATCGACTCACCCCAGCCGCGCAGCCGAGGCAGCATGTACTCCATCTGGGCTAGCGCGACCTGCGCCTTGCCCTCGCTGGACGTGGCGTGCTGAGCGAAGATGTCGAGGATCAACGCCGTCCGGTCGATCACCTTGACCTTGACGACCTTCTCCAACGCGGTCAGCTGCGCGGGCGTCAGTTCGCCGTCGCAGACCACGGTGTCGGCACCCGTCGCCAACACCACTTCACGCAGTTCCTCGGCCTTGCCGGAGCCGATGTAGGTGGCGGCATCCGGCTTGTCGCGGCGCTGCACCAGGCCTTCGAGCACCTCGGAACCCGCCGTCTCCGCAAGAGCGGCGAGTTCGGTCATGCTGGCCTCGGCCTGCGCGGCGGTTCCGGAGGTCCACACCCCCACCAGCACCACCCGTTCGAGGCGCAGCTGCCGGTACTCGACCTCGGTGACGTCGGTGAGTTCGGTGGACAGTCCGGCAACACGGCGCAGAGCGCTGCGATCGTCGAGTTGCAGTTCACCGACCGAGGGATCGTGACCGCTTCGGTCGAAGTCGGGCTCCCCGCGGTCGGCGCGGGACATGTCGGTCATTTCGTCTGATTTCGTCATACACCGCCATGATCCCACGCCCGGCCGCCGGGATGCACCCCCATTAACGCTCCGGGTGGCCAACTACCCGAGCGACGACCACCAGGACTCGTCGAGACTTCCCGACGCGACGAGCACCGACGGACCCCGGAGCGTCGCCATATCGTCGTCGATCGTCACCACGACCTCGCCGCCCGGCACCCGAACCCGCACCTCGCCCTCGGTTCGGCCATCGGCATGCAGCGCGGCCGCTGCCGCCGCGACGGTACCGGTGCCGCAGGAACGGGTCTCCCCGACGCCGCGTTCGTACACACGCATGTCGACTCCGCCGTCCCGGATCGGAGTCAGGATCTCGACGTTCACGCCGTGCTTGAAGAACGACGCGTCGAACTCCGGTGCCACGGTCAGGTCCAGCTCCGCCAACGCCTCGGCGGTCAGATCGTCCACGACACAGGCGAGATGCGGATTACCGACGTCGATCCCGATGCCGGTGAACTCACGACCGCCGACGGTCGCGGTCGACGGGCCCCGGTCCTTCACCTTCCCCATCTCGACGGTGACATCCGCGGTCGCACCCGTCACCGAATGGACGGTCACCGGGCGGGCGCCGGCACGCGATCCCACCACGAACTCGGACTCGAACTCCAGGCCCGACGCACGCAGGAAGTGCGCGAACACCCGGACGCCGTTGCCGCACATTTCCGCGATCGAGCCGTCGGCGTTGCGGTAGTCCATGAACCAGTGCTCGGCCTCGACACCCTTGGGCAGGGCATCGAGCACTCCCGCCTCCTTCAGGACCCCGGCCCGCGCGACGCGCAAGACGCCGTCCGCGCCGATGCCCCGTTTGCGGTCGCACAGCGCGGACACTCGAGCCTCGGTCAGGTCGATCGTCGCGTCGAGGTCCGGCAGCAGAACGAAGTCGTTCTCCGTGCCGTGACCCTTCCCGAACTGCATGGCAACCATGCTAGGCGCGCTGCTCATCGACGCCTCGGCGGCGCTGCGCATCGATGCCGCGACGCCGAACAGGCTCATCCGTGCGGCCAGGTGGTCGGCGAGGCTCATCGCGCACCACCCGTCGTCGCCCCGGCGCGCTGCCGCGTGACCTCGTACAGACAGACCGCACCCGCGGACGGCGCACCCAGCGAACTCGCCGCACCACCGATGGGAATGCTCACGGTCGCGTCACAGGCTCCTCGCCAGGCAGCACTCATGCCGCGCGTCTCGTTGCCGATCACCAGGATCGTTCCACCTCTCAAGTCGTGATCGAAAATCGTGGCGTCACCGTCCTCGTCGGTACCCACGATCTGGAGGTCCCTGCTCTGGCGGTCACGGAACGCAACCACCTCGCCGGGGTCGGCGGCGGTGAACACCGGCACCGCGAACAGTGAACCAGTGGACGCCCGCACGCACTGCGGATCGAACGGGTCGGCTGCGTGACCGGTCACGATCACGGCATCCGCTCCGAACGCGTCCGCACTGCGGATGAGGGTACCGAGATTGCCCGGAGATGACGGGCGGTCGAACACGAGAACCAAAGGTTCCTGCTCCCCGCGTCGCAGCGTCAGTCCCGCCAACGAGCGGGTACGGGCCTTCGCGACGGCGATCAACTCGGGAGCGGACTCCGACCGCTCACCCAGTTCGGCGAGCAGTTCGCCCGCGACACCGATCTTCTCACCGGCCCAGCCGTCGACGATTCCCCGCGCCCACTCCGACAGGACCGGACCGTCGACGCGGTACAGGATGGTCTCGATCGGCCAATCGTGTTCCAACGCCAATGTCAGCGGGCGCACACCCTGGATCAGGAACCGGCCGGCCTTGGTCCGCTTGGCCCGCGTGGTCAGGTACGACTGCCACTGCTGGAACCGCGCATTCCGCACCGTCACCTTCGGCACGCCACCCGCCGGCCGATGCGTACTCCGCTTCGTCACTGTTCCTCCACCGTTCCGCGCGCCACCGCGCTGCATGCCACCTCGACCAGATCCTCACGTGCCGCGTCCAACCAGTGCACGCGGGCATCGCGCCGGAACCACGACCGCTGCCTCCGCACATAGCGACGGGTTCCGATGAACGTCCGCTCCCGCGCCTCGGCCATGTCGTACTCACCGTCGAACGCCGCCAGCACCTGCGCGTACCCGATGGCGCGCGGCGCTGTGACACCGTCCCGCAGCCCCGCCGCCACCAGGGACTCGACCTCCTCGACGAGACCCGACTCGAACATGAGCCGCGTCCGGAGCTCGATCCGCTCGTCCAGTTCGGTGGTGTCGCGGTCGACACCGAGGATCACGGTTCCCCACCGCGCCTCCCCGATCGTCGGGGCGGACGCCGCGAACGGCCGACCCGTCAACTCCACGACCTCCAGCGCCCGCACCATCCGCCGTCCGTCGGTGGGCAGGATCGTTGCTGCCGCCTGCGGATCGACGCGTGTCAACTCCTCGTGAACACCGGCGACGCCACGCTCGGCAAGCACGGCCTCCCACTTCGCCCGCACGTCCGGATCGGTCGCCGGGAAGGACCAGTCGTCGAGCAGGGACTGCACGTACATCATCGATCCGCCGACGATCACCGGCACCGCGCCGCGAGCCGCGATCATCTCGACGTCGGCGCGCGCCGACTCCTGGTAACGCGCGACCGTCGCGGTCTCGGTGACGTCCAGGACGTCGAGTTGATGGTGCGGGATCCCGCGACGCTCCTCGACCGGCAGTTTCGCCGTGCCGATGTCCATGCCCCGGTACTGCTGCATGGCGTCGATGTTGACGATCTCGCCGCCCAACCGTTCGGCCAGCGAGAGCCCGAGGTCGGACTTGCCGCTCGCGGTGGGACCGACCACGGCGATCGGCCGGATCGCTGCCGTCACGGGAGCCACGTCCCGACGTGGTAGGCGACGCCGAACGGTGCGCCCTGATAGAGGGTCGTGGTCTGTCCCGGAGTGTCACCGAACAGCCCGGCGAGCACCTGCCAGGCCGCCCTGCCCTCGATGCCGAGCGACTCGCACTGCGCCGGGTCCAACTGACGCAGGTACTCGAGGTCGCCCGCGCCCAGGGCGCCGTCGAGCGCGGCCTGCACCTGCGGGGCGCGTTCGTCGAACGCACCGGGAGCCTTGGCCGTCAGTGTGTTCGCACCGTCCGCGACGACCAGGACGCCGTGCGGCTCGGCCTCCGCGTCGAGTTGTTTCCGCAGGTCTGCGCCGATGTCCGCACACTGCGCCGGCGCAGTGTCCGACGCGACGACGAGGCCGTCCGCGACCACCTCCCCCGGGCAGGCGCCACGCAACCACCCCCCGATCAGGATCGGCAGCGGCAGGTCCGGATCGACGGCAGTGCCGTCGGGTCCGCCGAGCCCGACACGGACATCCGCCCCGAATCCGACGAAACTGCCCAGCGTGTCCGGACCGAACACGCGGTCCCCAGCGCCGACACCCACGATCGTCCACCGGCTCGCCGACTCCGCCAGCCGGGCCGCCACCTGCGTCGACGCCTCACGCAGGTCGGCAGTTTCCAGCGCCGCAGCACCCGCCAGCTGGGGAATCAGCAGGGGTGGGCAGGAAACGAGGGCCGCAGCGGTGAACACACCGAGCAACGGTAGTCGCCGGGCAGCGGGACCCGTCACGAGGCACTCGCCCAGCGGCACGGGCCGCGCAATCCCAACTCTCATGGTCCAAGCTGTTTCAATGGTCGGAACACTTCGTTCCGGGTTGAATGGGACCAACGCGTGCCGATCCGGCGTGCGACGAACGAAGAGCGGCAGCCGTGACGCGCGGCAGAGATGAGGAATCATGACCGACAGCAGTGCACCCAAGCCCGGAGCTCCGAAGCCGGGCGCGCCCAAGCCCGGTGCCCCGAAGCCGGGCGCGCCGAAGCCCGGTGCCCCCAAGCCGGGCGCCGTCACCCCCTCTGCCGCCGCTGCCGTGCACCCACCGGCCGTTACCCCGCCAAGTGATCCCAGCCTGTTCGGCCGCGTCGACGACGACGGCACCGCCTGGGTGAAGACCGCCGACGGCGAACACCAGATCGGATCGTGGCAGGCAGGCGACGCCGCCGAGGGCCTCGCGCACTTCGGTCGCCGCTACGACGACCTGGCCACCGAGGTCGGGCTGCTCGAGGCACGTCTGACCTCGGGCACCGGCGACGCGCGCCGTACCCGCACCGCGGCCCTCGCCCTCGCGGAGTCGCTGCCGACGGCGGCGGTCATCGGCGACATCGACGCCCTCTCCGCCCGACTCGACGCCATCATCGCCAGCTCCGAGCAGGCGGCCGAGGCCGAGAAGGTCGAGCGCGAACACGAGCGCGAGGAGCACACCCACCGCAAGGAAGAGCTGGCCGCCGAGGCCGAGCAGATCGGTGCCGAGTCGACGCAATGGAAGGTGGCAGGCGACAGGCTCCGCGAGATCCTCGACGAGTGGAAGACCATCCGCGGTGTCGACCGGAAGCTGGACGACGCGCTGTGGAAGCGCTACTCGAAGGCTCGTGAGGCCTTCAACCGCCGACGTGGGGCGCACTTCGCCGAACTCGACCGGGAACGCGCCGCCGCGAAGACCCGCAAGGAAGAGTTGTGCGAACGCGCCGAGGAACTGCAGAACTCCACCGATTGGGGTCCGACCGCGGGCGCCTTCCGTGACCTGCTCGCCGAGTGGAAGGCAGCGGGCCGCGCACCGCGCGAAGCCGACGATGCGCTGTGGAAGCGGTTCAAGGCGGCGCAGGACGTGTTCTTCGGCGCCCGCAACGCCGCCTCGTCCGAGCGGGACGCCGAGTTCGAGAGCAACGCGACAGCAAAGGAGAAGCTGCTCGACGGTATCGACATCGATCCGTCGAAGGGCCTCGACTCGGCGCGCGCCGCACTGCGCGACCTCCAGGAGAAGTGGGACGAGATCGGCAAGGTCCCCCGCGACAAGATGCACGACCTCGAGGGTCGCCTGCACTCGATCGAGAAGAAGGTCCGGGACGCCGCCGACTCGCAGTGGCGCCGCACCGACCCCGAGGCGACCGCGCGCGCCGCACAGTTCCGTGAGCGCGTCGCCCAGTTCGAGGACCAGGCCGCGAAGGCAACCGCCGCGGGCAAGACGAAGGACGCCGAGAAGGCACTCGCCCAGGCCAAGCAGTGGCGCGAATGGGCCGACGCCGCCGAGGGTGCCGTCGAAGACAGGTGAGCGACTTCCGTCGCCGGGCGCACAGGCCCGGCGACGGTCGTCTACTGTCTGCGCGGTGACGGCTGACACGACTCGAATCGACCTCCGCACCCGGGTGGGTCACGACGAGGCCTTCGCCCGCGGCCAGGCACTACGTGACCTGGTTCCCACGTCTGCGCACCACCACGACCCGGCCGGCACAGCACGGCCGGACGTGCTCGAGTTCGTCGCGGCGAGCAACAGTGGCCGGCTCGGCCACCTCGTTCCACTGCGCATCGGGCGCATGATCGACTCCCCGTTCGCCTTCTTCCGTGGAGCGGCGGGCCTCATGGCAGCCGATCTCGCGGGCACGCCCGTCACCGGTATCACTGCACAGTTGTGCGGGGACGCGCACGCCGCGAACTTCGGGCTCTACGGCACGCCCGACGGCGAGATCGTCATGGACGTCAACGACTTCGACGAGACGGTGCCCGGCCCGTGGGAGTGGGATCTGAAACGACTGGCTGCGAGCCTGGTGCTCGCCGGACGCGAGGGCGGCGTGTCCGAAAGCGCCTGCGTCGAGGCCGCCGAGGACACCGTGCGTTCCTACCGGCGCACGATCCGGGAGCTCGCCGAGTTGCCATTCCTGGCGTCGTGGAACGCGCTGCCGGACAAGGCCGCGATCACGCGGGCCAAAGCCGACGAGTTGCTCGACGACTTCGACAAGGCGGCCCGGAAGGCGCGGCGCAACACCAGCGCGAAGGTCGCGGCGAAGTGGACCGAGCACCTCGACGACCACGTGACCGGGGTGCGTCAGCGCCGCTTCGTCGAGAACGCGCCGATCCTCACCCGAGTCGACGACGCCACCGCAGACGCGGTCGTCGACGGACTCGAATGCTATGTCGACACACTGCGGGAATCCCGCCGGACCTTGCTCGGGCGCTTCTCCGTCGCGGATGTCGCGTTCCGGATCGTGGGTACCGGCAGTGTGGGCCTGCGCAGCTACGTCGCGCTGCTGCTCGGCAACGGCGACGAGTCGCTGGTCCTGCAGATCAAGCAGGCGCAACCGTCTGCCCTCGCGCCATACCTGGATGCCGGCACGTTCCGCCCCGACGCCTTCGAGCACCAGGGCGAGCGGATCGTGCACGGGGCGCGACTCGTGCAGGCGGAGACGGACATCCTGCTCGGCTGGACCACGATCGAAGGGCAGCCGTACATCGTGCGGCAGTTCCGCAATCTGAAGGGCGACATCGACCCGACCGCGCTGGACGGCGACCACCTCGACGACTACGGCCGGCTCGCCGGAGCGCTGCTCGCCCGTGCGCACACCCGTTCACTCGACCCGCGACTGCTGGCCGGCTACTTCGAAGGGGACGGCGACCTCGATGAGGCGATCGGGAGGTACGCGGTCCGATACGCGGATCGCACCGAGGCCGACCACGAGGACCTGGAGCGTGCGGTCCGAACGGGCCTGATCGACGCCGTCGGCACCTGAGGAAGCGAGACGCCGGTCAGGCCCGCCGCACGGCGGCCACCAATCGTCGCGCGGAGGCGACGAGCATGATCGTGCCGACGAGGACCGCCGGCCACACCAGGATCCGGCCGATCGAGTGGAGGACCTCGAGTCCGGTTGCGGTGCCGACAGTCATGGCCGAGACCGCGGTCATACCCATCGGAAACACCGTCGACCATCGGCGGAGGTCGAACTGCAATCTCGGCTTCCACACCTCGCAGCACACCAGCAGCACATAGGCAGCGAGTTCGACGACCTCGATCATGGCCGCGACGTGTGGCAGGTATTCGGCCCAGCCGGTCCATCCGTCGGCGGCGACAGCGAGCACGATCCGCCCGGCCGCGAGCGCACTGATGGCCAACGCCCCTGCCGAGACCCAGTGGTCACCTGCGCCCACCACCAGTTGGTTCGGCGAGAATCGCATCAGCACCGCGGCATAACATCCGATGCCGATCACGAAGAAGCCCATCGACGGGACGATCAGCCACGACCAGGCCGCGGACGCGGCGACAGTCGCGCCGAGCACGGCCACCCCCTGCGTCGCGACGCACAGCAGGAAACCCGCGCCCACGGTCGGAGCGGTCCATCCTCGGATCACCGACGGCATCAGGAGCAGCCACACCGCCACCGCACCGCCGAGTGCGACCAGCGCGACCGCGGTCCAGCCGAGCAGTGCCAGTCGCGTCCCGAGGACCGTGGTCGCAGCAACGCCGGTCAGCGCGGCTGGCGTACGCGATTCGTGGAGCAGGCGTGGTCGGTCCAGTGCGAACCGGCCAAGGACGACCGCCGCCAGCGCGAGCCACGTGACGACTCCCAGCACAAGCCAGGCGAGCGAGAACAGCTCGAATCCGACCAGGTGCAGACCGATCGACACGATGCCGAACGACATCGCCGCCGCGCCCATGACAGGGCGCACCGAGTGAGCGACGCGGATCGCGGTCACCCACCCCGGTCGAATCAGCGATCACCCCAGAGGAGTCGACCTTCGGTCTCGGCGGTGCGCTGCCTGCGCTCCTCCTCCGCGGCCAGCTGGATGGCCGTTCGCTGCCACACCACGTGCAGCCAGTGGAACGTCAGGACCATGATCAGGATCCATCCCAGGATCAATCCGAGTCCGGGTCCGGCGCCCGGCGAGCCCGCGTCGAGTGTTTGCCGCGACCAGATCGCCAGCATCCCGAAGACGCTCGCGACGGCCGAACCGGCAACCGCGATCCACGCGAGTGCCCACCGCCGGGTGGCGAGCGCGAGCATGCCGATGACGATGCCGAACACCAACGTCAGCCATACGAACACCCGTGACGGCAGCGCGATGTCCTCGGCGAGCGCCACGTCGTTGCCGACCAGCACGTCCCACCCCGTCGCGTCCCCCGTGTGCGGCAGCGCGAACGTCCCGACCAACGCCAGCATGCCGATCGCGACGACGAGTGCGCGCAGCCCGGGATCGATCTCGCGGGCGACCTTCTTCTCGGCGGCGTCGATGTCCTTGCGGTACTGCTCGAGGGAATCTTCGGGCTTGTAGGTGCTCATACTCCACATCCGGTGACGGTGGGCAGCGGTGCGGGTGCACCGATCTGCGGGAGACCGAGACCGACGCCGATCGGCGGGGTCTTCGGGGTGATGCCGCGTTCGTGGGAGTCGCCGGCGCGGGTCCTGCGGTGCGTCAGCACCGGCCCGTCGGCGATGAGGTGGTGGGGCGCGGCACCGGTGACGACGGCGGTGATCACGTCACCGGGCCGGACGTCGCCGTCCAGCCTGCCCTCGGGCCGGAAGTGCACGAGCCTGCCGTCGCGGGCCCGGCCGCTCATTCGCCGCGTCTCGGCGTTCTTGCGTCCCTCGCCCGCCGCGACCAGCAACTCGACCTCGGTGCCGACCAGCTTGCGATTCTCGTCGAGGGTGATCTCCTCCTGCAGCGCGATCAGCCGGTCGTAGCGTTCCTGCACGACCTCCTTCGGGAGCTGATCGGGCAGGTCGGCGGCAGGCGTGCCGGGCCGCTTCGAGTACTGGAACGTGAACGCGCTGGTGAACCGCGCCTGCCGGACCACGTCGAGGGTGGCCTGGAAGTCCTCCTCGGTCTCGCCGGGGAAACCGACGATGATGTCGGTGGTGATGGCGGCGTGCGGCATCGCGGCGCGCACCTTCTCGATGATGCCGAGGAACTTGGTGCTGCGATACGACCGGCGCATCTCCTTCAGGAGGCGATCCGACCCGGACTGCAGCGGCATGTGCAGCTGCGGGCACACGTTCGGTGTCGCGGCCATCGCCTCGATCACGTCGTCGGTGAACTCGGCCGGGTGCGGCGACGTGAACCGGACCCGCTCGAGTCCGTCGATCTCGCCGCACGCGCGCAGCAGCTTCGCGAACGCGCCGCGGTCGCGGGGCAGTTCGGGGTCGGCGAAGGACACGCCGTAGGAGTTGACGTTCTGTCCGAGCAGGGTCACCTCGAGGACACCCTCGTTCACGAGCGCCTGCACCTCGGCGAGGATGTCGCCGGGCCTGCGGTCGACCTCCTTGCCGCGAAGCGACGGCACGATGCAGAACGTGCAGGTGTTGTTGCAGCCGACCGAGATCGACACCCATCCCGCATAGGCCGATTCCCGCTTCGCGGGCAGCGTCGACGGGAACGCCTCGAGGGAGTCGAGGATCTCGACCTGGGCTTCCTCGTTGTGCCGCGCACGCTCGAGGAGCACCGGCAGCGAACCGATGTTGTGCGTACCGAAGACCACGTCCACCCACGGCGCCTTCTTGACGACGGTGTCGCGGTCCTTCTGCGCGAGGCAGCCGCCGACGGCGATCTGCATGCCCGGATTCGTGTCCTTCGTGGGACGCAGATTGCCGAGTGTCCCGTACAGCTTGTTGTCCGCGTTCTCGCGGACCGCGCAGGTGTTGAACACCAGCAGGTCGGGGTCGGCGCCGGGCGTGGCCTTCGTGTAACCCGCCTCCTCGAGGAGCCCCGAGAGTCGCTCCGAGTCGTGCACGTTCATCT
Organism: Rhodococcus sp. Q; assembly: GCF_005503035.1. Lineage (NCBI taxonomy): Bacteria > Bacillati > Actinomycetota > Actinomycetes > Mycobacteriales > Nocardiaceae > Rhodococcus > Rhodococcus sp. Q. The sequence continues at coordinate 158,043 of NZ_SCOY01000004.1, read as the reverse complement.
GACACCCGAAGGTGCGTACCTCGTAGCTGCGTGTACCCGCATTGGGGAGCGCGGCCGAGGTCTCGGGGTCTATCGTATCCACCCCACCAGCGTACGGCCCCGCCGAGAGTGCCCTTCACCACGTTCCGGCACCGCGCATGGGCCGGGGTTCAGAACGGATTCCACCACCGGACGAATGCGGCGTACAGGTTGGTCGGGAAGAACATCTCCCAGTCCAGTCCGCCGGACGGCAGGTCGGGCAGGTGTCCTTGCATACGTCGCCTCCTCGCGTCAGTCCCCGGACCCGGCCGGGACCTGCACCGAGGCGTGGCCCCGTCCAGCGTGCGACTCTGCGCGCAGCCGGTCGTGCATGTGCGGGTAGTGCAGTTCGAACGCGGGGCGCTCGGACCGGATGCGGGGCAGCTCGGTGAAGTTGTGGCGCGGCGGCGGGCAGGTCGTCGCCCACTCAAGTGAGTTGCCGTAACCCCATGGGTCGTCGACCGTGACGACCTCGCCGTAGCGGTAGCTCTTGAAGACGTTCCAGAGGAACGGCAGCGTCGACGCGCCGAGAACGAACGCGCCGATCGTGGAGACCGTGTTCAGCGTGGTGAACCCGTCGGACGGCAGGTAGTCGGCGTAGCGACGCGGCATGCCCTCGTTACCGAGCCAGTGCTGCACCAGGAATGTGGTGTGGAAACCGATGAAAGTGGTCCAGAAGTGCCACTTCGCGAGGCGCTCGTCCATCATTCGTCCGGTCATCTTCGGGAACCAGAAGTAGATGCCCGCGTAGGTGGCGAACACGATGGTGCCGAAGAGCACGTAGTGGAAGTGCGCGACGACGAAGTACGAGTCGGTGACGTGGAAGTCGAGCGGCGGGCTGGCGAGCAGGACGCCGGACAGGCCACCGAAGAGGAAGGTGATGATGAAGCCGACCGAGAACAGCATCGGCGACTCGAACGTGAGCTGCCCCTTCCACATGGTGCCGATCCAGTTGAAGAACTTCACCCCGGTCGGGATGGCGATGAGGAACGTCATGAACGAGAAGAACGGCAGCAGGATCGCGCCGGTGGCGTACATGTGGTGTGCCCACACCGCCATCGACAGCGCCGCGATCGACATCGTCGCGTACACCATGCCGCTGTACCCGAACAGCGGTTTGCGGCTGAACACCGGGATCACCTCGGTGATGATCCCGAAGAACGGCAACGCGACGATGTACACCTCGGGGTGACCGAAGAACCAGAACAGGTGCTGCCACAGCATGTTTCCACCGTTGGCGGGGTCGAAGAGGTGGGCACCGAGGTGACGGTCGACGAACACCCCCAGCAACGCCGCGGTCAGGATCGGGAACGCCAGCAGCACCAGGATCATCGTGATGAAGATGTTCCAGGTGAAGATCGGCATCCGGAACATCGTCATACCGGGGGCGCGCAGACACACGACGGTGGTGATCATGTTGACGCCGCCGAGGATCGTCCCGACACCGGCGACGGCGAGGCCCATGATCCACAGGTCCGCGCCGACGCCCGGCGTGTGCACGGCGTCGGTCAGCGGACTGTAGGCGGTCCACCCGAAGTCGGCGGCTCCGCCCGGGGTGACGAACCCGGCCATCACGACCAGAGCCCCGAACAGGTACAGCCAGTAGCTCAGCGCATTCAATCGCGGGAACGCGACGTCGGGGGCGCCGATCTGCAGCGGCATCACATAGTTCGCGAACCCGAACACGATCGGCGTCGCGTACAGCAGCAACATCACCGTGCCGTGCATCGTGAACAGCTGATTGAACTGCTCGTTCGACAGGAACTGCATGCCGGGTAGCGCCAGTTCGGCGCGCATCAGCAGTGCCATCAACCCACCGGCGAGGAAGAACGCGAACGACGTCACCAGATACATCACGCCGAGCATCTTCGGGTCGGTCGTCGTGACCATCCTGTAGACGGCCGAACCCTTGGGCCCCAGCCTGGCGGGGAACGGCCGCCTCGCCTCGACGCCGGGCTTCGGGGACACCGCAGTCATGCCCACCACCCCGCCCGGTGGACCCGGTCACACGTCGACATCGCGTACGTCATGGAGCCCCCTCGGCAGGCTGCGGTCGAACCCATCCAGTAAACACCCGGCCCGGCGTCCCGGCTCCGCTTCCAGCCCACCGCAGCCATTCCGTTGACTTGGTAAAGGTTCCGTTACGTCGACTGGCCGATGACGCGCAATGAACAGGATTCCCCCGGTCCAGCACCTAGGGTCGACGACTATGACGAACGCGGGTGAATCCGGCGCTGGTGCGTCGACCGCCACCACCACATCGATGATCTCCATGACCGGGGTCCAGAAACACTTCGGCGAGCTCCACGTCCTGCGCGACATCACGCTCGACGTCCCCGTCGGTCAGGTCGTGATCGTGGTGGGCCCGTCCGGCTCCGGGAAGTCGACGCTGTGTCGCACCATCAACCGACTCGAACCGGTCGACGAGGGCGTGATCACGGTCGACGGACGGGCACTGCCCGCCGAGGGCAAGGCGCTGGCCGCCCTGCGCGCCGACGTCGGCATGGTGTTCCAGTCGTTCAACCTGTTCGCCCACAAGACGATCCTCGAGAACGTCATGCTCGCCCCCGTCAAGGTCCGCAAGATGAGCAAATCCGATGCGAAGGCACGAGCCCTCGAACTCCTCGACCGGGTGGGCATCGCCAATCAGGCCGACAAGTACCCGGCGCAGCTGTCGGGTGGGCAGCAGCAGCGCGTCGCGATCGCCCGCGCGTTGGCGATGAACCCGAAGGTGATGCTGTTCGACGAACCCACCTCCGCGCTCGACCCGGAGATGGTCAGCGAGGTCCTCGACGTCATGACGTCACTCGCCAAGGAGGGCATGACGATGCTCGTCGTCACCCACGAGATGGGATTCGCCCGCAAGGCGGGCGACCGGGTGTTGTTCATGGCGGACGGCCAGATCGTCGAGGACACCGAACCCGATACCTTCTTCACCGCGCCGAAATCGGATCGAGCGAAGGACTTCCTCGGGAAGATCCTCGGCCACTGACCCCACCGAGCCCCCGCCAACGAGAGGAACACCATGAGGATCACCCGAGCGCTGCGAGCCGGGATCGGCCTGGTCGCAGTCGCCGTCGTTGCCACCGCCTGCGGAGGCGACGAGACCAAGAGCGCCAGCGAGAGCGCCGAGTCCGGCACGCTGACCGTCGGCATCAAGTTCGACCAGCCCGGCCTCGGCCTGCGCAACCCGGACGGCACGTTCAGCGGCTTCGACGTCGCCGTCGCCACCTACGTCGCAGAGAAGCTGGGCGTTCCGGAGTCCGGGATCACCTTCAAGGAGTCGCCGTCGGCGCAGCGCGAGACGCTGATCCAGAACGGTGAGGTCGACTACGTCGTCGCGACGTACTCGATCACCGACGCGCGCAAGGAGAAGGTCGACTTCGCGGGCCCGTACCTGACGACGGGGCAGTCGCTGCTGGTGCGGTCCGACAACACGGACATCACCGGACCGGAGTCGCTCAACGGGGGCAAGAAGTTGTGCTCGGTGACCGGTTCGACGCCGGCCCAGAAGGTCAAGGACACGTACGCGAACGACGTCCAGCTTCAGGAGTTCGACACCTACTCCGCTTGTGTCGAGGCGCTGCGCAACGGTGCGGTGGACGCGGTCACCACCGACGCCGTCATCCTCGCCGGTTACGCCTCGCAGTACCCGGGTGAGATGAAGGTCGTCGGTGAGCCGTTCACGGTCGAGAACTACGGCATCGGACTCGCCAAGGGCGACGACGAGACCCGCGCCAAGATCAACGACGCGATCGAGGCGATGATCGCGGACGGGTCGTGGCAGGCCGCCCTCGAGGAGAACGTCGGACCGTCCGGGTACCAGATCCCGGCGCCTCCGACCGTCGATCGCTACTAGGCGCGCTTCGCGCGCGTGAGTGATTGTCACCCCCGGTCGGGGTGGCAATCACTCACGGCGGCCGAGCCGCAGGAGGATTCCGTGGACCTGATCAACGAGTACGGGGACCAACTGATCTCCGCGTTCTGGACGACGATCCAGCTGACCGCACTGTCGGCGATCGGTGCGCTCGTCATCGGCACCGTGCTGGCCGGCATGCGGGTCTCCCCCGTGCCCGTCGCGCGGTGGCTCGGCGCGGGCTACGTGACGATCTTCCGGAACACTCCCCTGACGTTGATCATCATCTTCTGCTCGTTCGGTCTCTACCAGACGATGGGTGTCCACCTGGCTCCCGAAGACTCACCGACATTCCTGGTGGACAACAACTTCCGGCTGGCCGTCCTCGGCCTCAGCGTGTACACGGCGGCATTCGTGTGCGAGTCCCTGCGGTCCGGGATCAACACGGTGCACGTCGGGCAGGCGGAGGCCGGTCGATCACTGGGCCTGACCTTCGGCCAGAACCTTCGACTCATCGTGCTGCCCCAAGCCTTCCGCGCGGTGATCGCCCCGCTCGGCAGCGTCCTGATCGCCCTCACCAAGAACACCACCATCGCCTCGGTGATCGGCGTGGCGGAGGCGTCACTGCTGATGAAGACGATGATCGAGAACGAGGCCGCCATCTTCGCGATCGGCGGGATCTTCGCACTCGGCTTCGTGATCCTGACCCTGCCGATGGGTCTGCTCTTCGGCTATCTCGGCAAGCGGATGGAGGTCGCCCGATGAGCGCCGAGGCAACAGTCCTCTACGACGCCCCCGGCCCTCGCGCCCGAGCGATCTACCGCGTCGCCTCCGTCGCCGTCGCACTGCTCCTCCTCGCCGTCGGCTACCTGGTGTTCCAGGCACTCGACGACAAGGGCCAGCTGACCGCAGCGAAGTGGGATCCGTTCCTGGAGTCCACCTCGTGGACGACCTACCTGATTCCCGGCATCCGCGGCACCCTCGTCGCGGCCGCGATCTCGATCGTCCTCGCACTGATCCTGGGCGGACTGCTCGGCATCGGCCGTCTGTCCGATCACCGCGCCATCCGGATGGTGTCGGGTTTCGTCGTCGAACTGTTCCGCGCGATCCCGGTGCTGATCCTGATGATCTTCACCTACCAGGTGTACGCCGAGTACCAGGTGTTCAAGTCGACCTACCTCGCCCTGGCGGCGGTGGTGACGGGCCTGACGCTGTACAACGGCTCGGTGATTGCCGAGATCGTCCGCGCGGGCATCGTGTCGCTCCCGAAGGGCCAGACCGAGGCCGCGCAGGCGTTGGGTCTGCGCAAGAGCCAGCTCATGTTCACGATCCTGCTGCCACAGGCCGTCACGGCGATGCTGCCCGCGATCATCTCCCAGATGGTGGTGGCGCTGAAGGACTCGGCGCTCGGCTACGTCATCGGCTACGTCGAAGTGGTGCGCTCGGGCCAGCAACTCGGCGCGTTCTACGGCAACTACCTGCCCGCTCTGCTCGTCGTCGCGGCGATCATGATCGTCCTGAACTCCTCGCTGTCCGCGCTCGCCACCTACGTCGAGAAGCGTTTGCGCAGTGGGCGGAAGGGGCGCGCCGTACCGATCGTGCCTGCGGTGCCGCCGGCAGCGCCGGGTATGGACCTGACCGCAGGTGCATGACCCGCACGTGACGGTGCACACCGGTGCGCCCCGCTGGTGGCGTGCGACGACCGGGATCGCCGTTCCGTGCCTCGTTGCCGCCGCCTGTGGGGTGATGCTCTGGTCGTCCGCGGCCCCGGTCGTGGACTTCGTGTACTTCATGCTCGCCGGGTGGGCACTGGTGCTGCTCGGCATTGCCTGGCTCGTTCTCGTGGTGATCGGGTGGTTCCGCTACCGCACCGTGCGACGAACTCTGCTCGCGCCCGCGGTCGTCGCTCCCGCGTTCGTACTCGTCACCGCGGCGCTGGTCGTGGTGCAGGCACCGTTCCGACTCGGATTCCTGGTGTCGAAGCCCGCGCTGGCCGACGCCGCGGCCGATTGCACCTACTCCCTCGAGCACCGTCGAATCGGTGTCTACTCGGTGCGGTCGACACGGGAATTCGACGGCGGATGCCTGTTCTTCACGCAGGGCGGACTCATCGACTCCGTCGGTATCGCGTACCTACCGGAAGGCGTGCCACATCTCGGCGCACCCCGCCACGACGGGGACATCGGGTACGACCACATCGGCGGCGACTGGTACCGATTCGTGGAGCGGTTCTGAGCGCGACTGCTCAGTCGAGAAGTTCGTCGATCTCCGAGCCCGCTTGAGCGAGTTCGGTTTTCACGACGTCGAACGACATGCCCTGCGGGTAGCCGCGGCGGGCGAGCATCGACACCAGGCGGCGCACGAGGCGGTCCCGCTCGCTGCTCCGCCCACCCGGGCCGTCGACCTCGAAGTCCAGTGACGCGGTCCTGAGCTTGCGCCGTACCAACTCGGTGGCGCGGGCACGCTCGTCGTCGCCGTCGATCTCGTCCAACGCAGTGGCCGCCACCTCCGGCGCGACACCCTTGGTGCGCAACTCCATTGCCAGCGCGCGTTTGCCCTTGCCGGAATACGTGTGCCGTGAGTGGACCCACTGCGAGGCGAACGCGACGTCGTCGACCAGCTTCACCTCGGCGAGGCGATCCAGGACCCGGACGATCACATCGGGGGCGAACCCCTTGTCCGTCAACTTCTTCGACAGTTCCGCGCGACTGCGTGCGCGGTCCGTCAGGAGGCGCAGGCACAGGTCCTTGGCCTGCGCCTCCTGCTCGGCCGGAGCGAGGGAACCGACGTCGACGCCACGCCGCGGCTCGCGGCGGCGCTGCTCGCCTCCGTCATCGACACGGCGACGCGCCGGCCGGGAACGGTCGTCCGGTTCCATGCCGAGACCTAGAAGTCGACGGGCTCGTCGTCGGTGCCCTCGACGGTCACGTCGGCACCGATGCCCAGCTTCTCCTTGATCTTCTTCTCGATCTCGTCGCGAATGTCGGTGTTCTCCAGCAGGAACTTGCGGGCGTTCTCCTTGCCCTGCCCCAGCTGGTCGCCCTCATAGGTGAACCAGGAACCCGACTTGCGGATGAACCCGTGCTCGACACCCATGTCGATGAGCGAGCCCTCCTTCGAGATGCCCTGACCGTAGAGGATGTCGAACTCGGCCTGCTTGAACGGCGGGGACACCTTGTTCTTGACGACCTTGACGCGCGTGCGGTTGCCGACCGCGTCGCCGCCGTCCTTCAGGGTCTCGATACGCCGCACGTCCAGGCGCACCGAGGAGTAGAACTTGAGCGCCTTACCGCCGGTGGTGGTCTCCGGCGAACCGAACATCACGCCGATCTTCTCGCGCAGCTGGTTGATGAAGATGGCCGTGGTGCCCGAGTTGTTCAGGGCGCCCGTCATCTTCCGGAGTGCCTGGCTCATCAACCGGGCCTGCAGGCCGACGTGGCTGTCACCCATCTCGCCCTCGATCTCCGCGCGCGGCACGAGCGCGGCGACGGAGTCGATGACGATGATGTCGAGCGCACCGGAGCGGATCAGCATGTCGGCGATCTCGAGCGCCTGCTCACCGGTGTCGGGCTGGGAGACGAGGAGCGCATCGGTGTCGACACCGAGCTTGCGTGCGTACTCCGGGTCGAGTGCGTGCTCGGCGTCGATGAACGCGGCGATGCCGCCTGCCGCCTGTGCGTTCGCGACGGCGTGCAGCGCGACCGTCGTCTTACCCGAGGACTCCGGACCGTAGATCTCGACGACGCGGCCGCGCGGCAGACCGCCGATACCGAGTGCCACGTCCAGCGCGATGGAGCCGGTGGGGATCACCGAGATGGGCTGGCGAGCCTCCTCACCGAGACGCATCACGGAACCCTTGCCGAAGTTCTTGTCGATCTGCGCCAGTGCGAGCTCGAGCGCCTTGTCGCGATCGTGTGCCTGCGGTGCCATCGGTTCTCCTTAGTCAGCTGCTCGTGTCGAGTGACTCGCGAATCGAGCGGGTCTCACGGTGTTGTCGTCACCGTAGAGGGGGGCACCGACAAACTTTGCCGACGCGCTGGACGGGTACCCCCACAGCATAAGCGAACACCTGTTCGAGTCAATCGAGTGGGGCGGCGTGTCGGACACCGGAACGCCTGGTCCGCGCCCCTTCCGCGCCGACTACCAGCGGGATCGCGGGACGTCGAAATCGGCGCACAGCGCCCGCCACACCTCACGGGGCTCGTAGCCGGCCTCGATCGCCTGGGCAGCAGTTTTGCCGCCCAGGCTCAGCAGTACGTGGTCCACGAGCAGGGAGTCGCCATAGAGCCGGCCGAACTCGCCGTGTACCAGTTCGTTGAACTCGGTCAGTCGCACACGGCCACGGTAGTCGGGGCGACGGCGGCGACGTCAATCCAACGACGGCCGTGCCGTCCATCTACTCGACGGCGGTGCCGTCAGTTCCAGTTCCGGCGATCAGGACAGCGCGGCTGCGGCCACGGCCCGGCACACCGCCACGGGATCCTCGACGTCCGGGGCGGTCTGTGCCGCGCGCTGCGCCGCCTGCGCGAAGGACGGGTCACCGAGCACCTGCTGCACCGCGTCACGCAGCGCGTCCCGGCTCAGCGGCCGCACGACCACCGCGCTGCCCTGCCGGGCCGCCCGGTTGGCCAGCTCCCACTGATCGCCGCCACCGGGCACCGCGACCACGGGGACGCCGGCCAGGAGCGCCTTCGCGAGCATTCCGTGCCCTGCGCCGCACACGACGACCGACGCCGAGGCGAGCAGCGCGTCCTGGCGTCCGAGTCCGGCCCGCGCCCACGATGGCAGGTCGGCGGGCGGTGTGTCGAGCATGGAGGCGACGACCCGCACGCCGGCTCCGTCGAGTGCCGCCAGCGCGGTCTCGAGCATGCCTTCGGCTCCGGTGTGCGCGGTGGACGGCGCGATCATCACCAGCGGTTCGTCACCCGGCGGCACGTCGAGGAGGTCGGTGGTCGGTTCCCACAGCAGCGGCCCGACGACGTGCGCGTTCTCGGGCCAGTCGGGGCGGGGCACCTCGAGTGCGGGCAGCGTCGCGATCAGCCGGGCAGCCGGGCCGGGGTCCAGCGCGGGCAGGCCGACTCCGACCCGCGCTTCGGACCGTTGCCGCAGTCCCTGCCTGATCGACCGGCCGGTTGCCGCGCGCATCATGGAGTCACGCAGCCTGCCGCGCACGCCCTCACCCGGCGCGAGGCCGCTGCCGATCGGTGGGAGACCCACCGACGGTGAGTACAGCGGATGCGGGGACAGTTCCACCCAGGGGACGTCGAGACGTTCCGCGGCCATGCCGCCGCCTGCGGTGAGGATGTCGGAAACCACCAGCTCGGGCAGCATCGCGCTCAGGTCAGGCAGGATCTCGGTCGAGATGTAGGCGGCGCGGGAGTGGATTCGTGCGCCCGCGTCGAGGTCGTCGTCCTCCGGCCTGGGGGCGAGGCCCTTCAGCTTCCGGACGGAGATCCCCGCCTCACGGGCCGGGTCGAGCCAGCGGTCGCCGGTGAACAACACCGGATCATCGCCCGCGGCACCGAGTTTCAGGCACAGGGCGATGGCGGGGATGGCATGGCCGGGATCGGGTCCGGCGACAACGGCGACGCGCATCCGACCAGGGTGCCACACCCGCCGATCAGCCGGACACGAGTGGCCCGAGTGTGCGTCCGGCCAGTTCGACCATCCCGGGCTGGTGACCGTTGGTGACGAGGTTGATCACGACCCCGTCCACACCCTGGTCGAGGACGCGGCGCTGGATCTGCTCGGCGACGTCGTCCGGCGTCCCGACGAACTGGCGGTCGGTGGCGGCGGCTCGGGCGTCGTCCGAGAGCACATCGAGATCGATGCCGCGCGAGAGGAGGAACTCGCGCTGCGACTGCCTGGCCCGGTCGCCGTCTTCGTCGAGCATCACGAATGCCAGGAAGCTGGTGTCGAGAGTCGCTCGGTCGCGGCCGGCTTCCTCGCAGCGCTGAGCGAGGGCATCGAGTTTGCGTGGCAGTTCCGACGCGTTGCAGATGATGTTGAGATGGTCGGCGTACCGCGCGGCGTAGCCGAACGTCTTGCGTTCCCCGCCGCCCCCGAGCAGGACCGGAAGGGTGTCGCGGATCCGGGGCTCGTTGATCGCACCCTCCGCGCGATACCAGCGTCCGTCGACCGTGGGCCGCTGCCCGCGGAGCATCGGCACGATGATCTCGAGAGCCTCCCCGAGCCGGTCGAACCGATCGGTGAAGGTACCGAACTCGAATCCGAGTTGCCGATGCTCGAGTTCGAACCAGCCCGCACCGATCCCGAGAACGGCGCGACCCCCGCTGACGACGTCGAGGGTGGTGACGGTCTTCGCGAGCATCGCCGGGTTGCGATACGTGTTGCCGGTGACGAGTGCCGACAGCGCGATGTCGGTGGTGGCCATCGCCAGCGCGGACAGCGTGGTGTACGCCTCGAGCATCGGCTCGTCGGGTTCACCGATGCCGGGCAGTTGATAGAAATGGTCCATCACGAACGCGGTGTCGAAGCCCGCCGCCTCCGCCTCGCGGACCTGGGCGACGACGGTCGGGAACAACTCCCGCACCGGGGTTCCGTACGTGAAGTTGGGGATCTGGTATCCGAGGCGAATGCTCATGTCGCCCAAAGGTACTCCCGCGCGCCCGACCGCACTTCCCGCGCCGCGACGTATGCGAGGAATGTCCGGTCAGAACTCCATACCGGCGTCCGCGCCCATCTGCATGGTGGTGTTCGCGCCGTCGAGACTCTCTCGGATGATGTCCGCATGCCCCGCGTGCTGCGCGGTCTCCCGCAGCACGTGCATGAGGATCTTGCGAGCACTCCACCATTCCCGCTCCGGAGCCCACGGCGCCGTCGGCAGGGGGACGGCCAGGTCGAGGTCGAGGTCCGCGAGCAGCGCGTCGGTCTCCATCGCAACGGTCGCGTAGCCCGCCGTCAGCGACTCGACGGTGTCGTCCTCACCGACCGTCCACGACGCCATACCTTCCGCCATGTCGAACTGCGCGTTCTCGTCGCATTCACGGATGGTGCGCATCCAGTTGCGTTCGGTGAAGGACACGTGCTTGAGCAGCGCGATCAGCGTCAGTTCGCTTGCCGTGGTTCGGGACCGCGCGCCGACCTCGTCGAGTCCGCGGTACGCGATGAGGAACGTGCGACGCTGCTCGGCGAGCAGATCGAGGATGTCGGACTTCGCACTGCTGGAACGAGCAGCGCCGTTGGAAGAACTTGCGACCATGATGTGAACTCCCGAATGGGTCGGTGCAGCCTGGTGTACCGGACTCCCCCACACTACGACCGACCCCCGACAGGTTTCTCGGTCAGCCGAGCGCCTCCCGCGCCGCGTCGAGCGCACGCTCGCGATCCTGGGGGACGAGTCCGATCCGGGTTCGCCGATCGAGCAGGTCGTCGACGTCGAGCGCACCCTCGTGCGTGACCGCGAACGCGAGTTCGGCCCGGGTGACGTCGATTCCGTCGGCCACCGCTACGAGCTCCCCCGACTTCGCGACCGCCGCGGATTCGCCGCCGTAGCGGGCACGAAGCGACTGCGGCAGTCCGGCGGGCTCGGGACGGGTTCCGGCACCGACGAGCGGCAGGTTGGTCGTGACGCACGGTCCCGAGGTCAGTCCGCCGACTCGGACTGCGGTGTCGACCGCATCCTGGGCCATCTTCCGGTAGGTGGTCAGCTTGCCTCCGACGACACTGATGACCCCGCGGTCCGACGTCAGGACCGCGTGATTGCGGGACAGGTCGGCGGTGGCGCCGTCGCCGGTGTCGAGCAGTGGGCGCAGTCCCGCGTAGGTGGCGAGGACGTCGGTGCGGGTCAGTTCGACACCGAGCGCGGTGTTGACGGTCGTCAACAGGAAGTCGATCTCCGACTCGGTGGCAACCGGGACGTCGGGGATCTCCCCGGGCGCCGCCTCGTCCGTCAACCCCAGGTAGACGCGACCCAATTGCGCGGGCAGCGCGAACACGAAGCGGTTCGTCTCCCCCGGGATCGGGACGGTGAGTGCCGCCCGCGGATTGCCGAGCCGCTCCGAGTCCAGGACCAGGTGGGTCCCGCGACTCGGCTTGAGTGCGATGCTCGGGTCGACCTGCCCGGCCCACACGCCGGACGCGTTCACCACGGCGCGGGGACGCACGGTCGTCTCCTCGCCCGTCAACTCGTCCCGCAGTCGGACGGAGTCGCCGGTCACGTCGTATGCCCCGACCCGGGTGAGGATGCGCGCGCCGTGCCCGGCCGCGGTCCGCGCGATCGCGACAACGAGCCGCGCGTCGTCGATCAACTGTCCGTCGTACGCGAGCAGTCCCCCGCGCAGGCCGTCGCGCCGCACGGCGGGTGCGAGGTCGATCGTTTCAGCGGCGCCGATCCGGCGCGATCGCGGAAGCACCGACGACGAGGTCCGTGCCGTCGCACGCAACGCGTCCCCCGCGAGGAAACCCGTTCGCACCAGAGCCTTCTCGAATCGTCCGACGGACGGCAGCAGCGGAACCAGCTGCGGTAGGGCACGGATGAGGTGAGGCGCGGTTCGCGTCATGAGGATGCCGCGTTCGACGGCGCTCTCCCGGGCGATGCCGACGTTCCCGGTCGCGAGGTAGCGCAGACCGCCGTGCGCCAGTTTGGAACTCCACCGGCTGGTGCCGAACGCCAGATCACGGCGCTCGACGAGAACCGTCCGCAGGCCACGGGACGCGGCGTCGAGTGCCGCTCCGACTCCGGTGATACCGCCGCCGATCACCAGGACGTCGATCGGGTCTCCGTCTCCGAGACCGGACAGTTCCCGGGCGCGGCGGGTGGCGTCGAGCGCGGTCGGGGCGTGGGCGTGCACGGTGAGCTCCTAGTGGGTCAGGCGGACGGGGTCAGGTAGGCGTCGACGGCGGCGACGAACTCGACGAGGAGCGCCTCCGGCGCGACGAGTTCGGCGACCATTCCGGCGGACTGCACCGCGGACTGCATCATGAGCAGCACCGTGGCGCCGATCGCGACGGGGTCGCCGACGCGGATCGATCCGTCGGCCTGGCCCGCTTCGACAGCGGGCACCAGGTGGTCGAGGATCGCACGCTGGCTCGCGCCGAGCCGGCCGACGATGTAGGTGACGAGCAGTTCGGGGTCCGATCGCAGGATCTTCTCGAACAGCGGGTGGGTGCGGACGGTCTCCGACATCCCCGCGACCACCGCAACCAGCTGGGCGCGGGCACTGCCTCCGCCGGACGGCTGCGGCATCGCCGTACCGATCTCCCGGGTGAGGAGGTCGGCGACGATTGCCCCGGTGTCGGGCCAGCGCCGGTACACCGTCGGCCTGCTGACTCCTGCCCGACGCGCGATCTCGGCGAGGGTGGTGCGCCGCACACCGAACTCGACGACACAGGTGCGTGCCGCGTCGAGAATCTGGTCGTCGACGCTGCGCGCGGAGCTCTGCGCCCCGGAGGATTCTTCGTTACGGATAGACATCGTATGTAAGACTGTAACGCATGGAGACCATCGGATCACCCGAACGGCCGGCCACTGCGGCCCCGACCATGGAGTGGGACGCCTGGGGGCTCGGCGAGCACCGCAAGCAGCTCTCACCCCAGATTCTCGGCCTGCTGCGGGCCGCGCTCGGCGTCGACGCCGAGCAGACCGCGCCGCCCAGCGAATCGGACGTCACCCTGCGCCCGAGCGCCCTGACGGACGCGCACCGCGACGCCCTGGCATGGCTGCTCGGCGCAGACAACGTCCACACGGACGACGCCACACGCCTGCGCCGCGCCGGCGGAAAGTCGACCCCGGACCTGCTGCGCCGCAAGGCAACCGAGCCACAGGACGCACCGGACGCCGTTGTCATGCCCGCCTCGCACGACGAGGTTCTGGCGCTGCTGGAGTGGTGTGCCCGCACCGGCGTCGCCGTGGTTCCGTTCGGCGGAGGCACCTCAGTCGTGGGCGGGCTCGATCCGGTCCGCGGCGGCTTCGACGCCGTACTGGCGCTGGACCTGCGCCGCCTGGACGCCCTGGTCGACCTGGACCCGGTGTCCGGAATCGCCGTCCTGCAGGCCGGACTGACCGGCCCCCAGGCCGAGGCGCTCCTCGGCGCCCACGGCTTCTCGATCGGCCACTTCCCGCAGAGCTTCCAGTTCGCCACGATCGGCGGATTCGCCGCCACCCGCTCGTCCGGGCAGGCGTCCGCGGGCTACGGCCGCTTCGACGACATGGTCCAGCGACTGCGCGTCGCCACCCCGTCCGGTTCGCTGGACCTCGGACGCGGCCCGGCCTCGGCTGCAGGTCCCGACCTCCGGGAACTGTTCGTCGGATCGGAGGGCACCTTCGGCGTCATCACCGAGGTCGCGGTGCGCGTGCACCCGGTGCCCGAGACGACCGCGTACCGCGCATGGTCGTTCCCCGACTTCGAAACCGGCGCTGCCGCGCTTCGCACCGTCGTACAGACGGGCGCGGCACCGACCGTCATGCGACTGTCCGACGAGGCGGAAACCGGTCTCAACCTCGCACTGGCCGGCGACATCGGCGGCGACAGCCCGGCCGCCGGCTGCCTGGCGATCACCACCGTCGAGGGCACTGCGGCGCACGTCCGTGCGCGATCCGACGAGGCCAACGAGCTGCTCGCCGCGGCGGGCGGCACCGATCTCGGCGACGCCCCCGCGCTCTCCTGGGAGCACGGCCGCTTCGACGCTCCGTACCAGCGCGACGCCCTGCTCAACGCCGGGGCGATCGTCGAGACCCTGGAGACGGCGACCGAGTGGTCGAACCTGTCGGCGCTCCGCGGCGCCGTCACCACTGCCCTGACCGAATCCCTTGCAGCACAGGGCACGCCGCCGCTCGTGATGTGCCACATCTCGCACACCTACGCCACCGGCGCTTCGCTGTACTTCACGGTCGTCTGCGCGCAGACGGCGGATCCGCTGGCCCAGTGGGCGGCGGCGAAGCAGGCTGCCGGTGACGCGATCGTCGCGACGGGCGGAACCATCACCCACCACCACGCCGTGGGCCGCGACCACCGACCGTGGATGTCAGCGGAGATCGGAGATCTCGGAGCCTCGGTGTTGCGGTCGGTCAAGGACGCACTCGACCCGTCCGGGATCCTCAACCCTGGCAAGCTGATCCCATGAAATCGGTGACGGTGCTGACCAATCCCCACGCGGGCGGCGGACACCCCCGTGAGGTGGCTGCCGCAGCGACCGCGCGGCTGCGCGACCGCAGACTCGAGGTCACCTCCATCGAGGGCACGACCGCGGACGATGCGCTGACCGTGGCCCGCGCCGCGGTCGCCGCGGGCACCGACGCCCTCGTCGCGGTCGGGGGCGACGGGCTGATCAACATCGCGTGGCAGGCCATCGCAGGAACCGGCGTTCCGCTGGGCATCATCCCCGGCGGCACCGGCAACGACCACGCGCGCCTCTTCCACGTCCCGGTCGACGACCCCGTCGCCGCCGCGGACGTCATCGCGGACGGCACCGTCGCCGACGTCGACCTCGGTCGGGTCACCCGCGGCGACGGCAGCACCCACTGGTTCGGCACCGTCCTGGCCAGTGGTTTCGACTCGCTCGTGACGGACCGGGCGAACCGGATGCAGTGGCCCCGCGGACCGATGCGATACAACCTCGCGATGATCGCGGAACTGGCGAGCCTGCGGTCGATCCCGTACCGCATCGTTCTCGACGACCGCACCCTCGAGGTCGACGCGGCGATGGTGTCGCTCGGAAACGGCACCTCCTACGGCGGCGGCATGCTGATCGCACCCGGGGCCGAACTGACCGACGGCAAGCTCGACGTCGTGATCGTCGCTCCCGGTAGCCGCACCAAACTGGTGCGCCTGTTCCCCACCGTCTACAAGGGCACACACGTCGACCTCGACGAGGTCCAGGTGTTCCGGTCGCGCACCGTGCGATTGGAGGCCGCAGGCATCGTCGCGTATGCGGACGGCGAACGGATCGCGCCGCTACCGATCGACGTCGAGGTGGTCCCTGGCGCCGGTCGGGTACTCATCGGAGCACCGGTGCGCTGACACCGGGACGCCGTCAGAACGTGTAGAGCTCGAATCCGACTGCACGTTCGGCGGCGAATCCGGCCTTCGGTCCGGTCGCCATCGCAATCTGGGCGGCGGCCTGTTCCTCGACCGGGGTGTCGGAGAGCGCGGTCAGGTAGCGCGCGTGCTCGGTGAGCGACGCGACGGCGGCCGCGACACTGTCGGTGACGTCGACGGCGTGGGTGTACCCGATCATGACGTTCAGCGCGGCCAGCCGTACGCCCGTCCATCGCGGTTCGGGCAGGTCCGGAAAGATCCACTCGTTCGCGGCGTCCGAGACCGCGTCGAGTGCGGCCTGCCCGACCGCACGGTGGTCGGCACTGTTGCGCAGTCCCGGCGCCCACGTCTCGCGGTGATTCATGGTGACGACCATGTCGGGCCGGTGCCGCCGAATCGCACCGGCGAGGGAGCGGCGCAGTTCCAGTCCGTACTCGAGGCGGCCGTCGGGGTGGCCGAGGAACTCCACTTCGTGCACTCCGACGAGGGCCGCCGACCGCTGCTCCTCGGCCTCGCGAAGTGGGCCGCACTCGGCCGGCGCGAGGCCCTCGATGCCCGCCTCCCCGCTCGTCGCGAGGACGTAGCGAATGTCCTTGCCCTGCGCGGTCCACCGCGCGACGGCGGCCGCGCACCCGTATTCGATGTCGTCCGGATGCGCGACGATCACGATGCCGCGGTTCCAGTCCTCGGGTACGGGTTCCACGGTTGCGTGCTCCATGTCGTCAGCATGCCTGCCGTACCGCGACGGCGCGCGACGCGACACGCAGATCCAACGCCCACACCGCGACCGCGACCACCGCGAGCACCAACCCGAGCACGCAGACGCCGGCCCAGCCGTGCGTCGACCATGCCACCGATCCGAGCGCGGAACCTGTTGCGCCGCCGACGAAATAGGACGTCATGTACACCGACGTCACACGGGATCGGGCATGCGGCGCCAGCTCGTAGATCACACTCTGGTTGCTCACGTGCACACACTGCAGCGCCATGTCCGCGATCACCATCGCGGCGAGGAACGCGATCAGGAGGTGCCCACCGAGAGCGAACAGCCCCCACGACGCGCACAGCAACACCGTCCCGACGCCGGTCGTGGCCTGAACGAGGCCACGGTCGGCGAGGCGCCCGGTCGCGTTGGCCATCACAGCACCTGCGACGCCCGCGAGTCCGACCAGTCCGATCGCGACGTCGTCGAGGCCGAACGGCTCGCCCGCCAGCAGGAACGCCATCGACGCGAACACCACGCCCATCGACGCGAAGCTCACCGCGCCGAGGACGCTGCGGGTGCGCAGTCGCGGCTCGTCCCGGAGCAGCCGCCCCATCGACGCGAGTATTCCCCGGTACCTGAGCCCGAGATGCTCCTGCGAACTCGGCAGCGCACGCCACAATGCCGCCGCGACCACCACCATCACGACCGCCGAGACCCGGTACACGGTCTGCCAGCCTCCGAGCCCCGACAACAGACCCGCGACACTGCGGGCCAACAGGATGCCGACCAGCAGTCCGCTCATGACAGTCCCGACGGCGGTCGCGCGGCGTTCCGGTGCGGCAAGGGTGGCAGCGAACGGGACGAGCACCTGCGCTGCCACCGAGAACAGGCCGGCCATCGCCGTGCCGATCATCAGCCACCCGATCGACGGCGCGAACCCGCTGATCGCCTGACCGGTCGCCGCCAGCACCATCAGTCCGACGGCCAGGCGACGCCGGTCCAGGAGGTCGCCGAGCGGGACCAGGAACAGCAGTCCGATGCCGTACGACACCTGCGCGACGGTGACCGTCACGGCTGCCGCGGACTGCCCGACTCCGAGCGCGTCGGCGATCGAGTCGAGCAGCGGCTGGTTGAAGTAGTTGCCACCCGCGCACAATCCCGTCGCGACGGCCATCAGCAGAAGCAGCGGCCGGGTGAGAACGGTATGAGGGGCGGTCACCCCTCCACTGTCCTCGCCGCAGGCGTCATCGGCTCACCGGGACGTCGCCGGCGTCACACCCGGGTGATGTCGTTGGAGTCGCTGTCCGAGAACGCCTTCACCAGGAGGTACACACCGAATACGACGGCGCTGATCGCGAGGATCCAGAACAGTCCCTTCACGAGGACCCCGACCAGGGCCAACGCGATCCAGACGAGCGCCACGATTCCGAGAATCTTCCAGAACACGACAACATCTCCGTTCCGTTCGGGCCGCCACCTGTTGGTTGCCCGTGACCACAAGACTGGCACGGCGCGGCGGACAAATCACCAGCTCAGACGCAAGATCAGGGAAAGATCAGGGTGAACCCGGAGTGCGCGGGGACCTGGCCCCGGGACGGTGGCCCACCAGCCC
Organism: Rhodococcus sp. Q; assembly: GCF_005503035.1. Taxonomy (NCBI): domain Bacteria; kingdom Bacillati; phylum Actinomycetota; class Actinomycetes; order Mycobacteriales; family Nocardiaceae; genus Rhodococcus; species Rhodococcus sp. Q. The sequence goes on along the minus strand of NZ_SCOY01000004.1, from coordinate 139,852 downwards.
GTGACCTCGCTGTCCTATTCTCGCTGGGGGCCGGCCCACACCTGAGCGCCGCGCCACCTCACGTCACCCGCACTAGGAGTACACCCGTGTCTGCCCGCCTCTCCGGGACCTCCCCGCTGACTTCCCGCGACCTCGCGCACATCGCCGTGTTCGCCGCCCTGATCATCGCCCTCGGGCTTCCGGGCACCATCAACATCGGCGGATCGGCCGTGCCGATCACCCTGCAGTCGCTCGGTGTGATCCTCGCCGGGGCGCTCCTCGGCCCACGCAAGGGCGTGCTCGCGGTCCTCACCGTCATCGTGCTCGGTCTCGCGCTGCCCGTCCTCGCGGGCGGACGCACCTCGCTCACGTCGCTCTCCGGCGCGACGGCCGGTTTCCTCATCGGCTGGATTCCCACGGTCGCGGTCATCGGCTGGCTGACCGTGAAGATGCTGCCGAACTACTCGGTGGTCAAGGGCACGCTGATCAACGTCCTCGGCGGCGTCGTCGTGCTGTACCTGTGCGGGACCGTCGGCATGCTGCTGCGCGGGCTGTCGTTCGGAACGGCGATGAGCTCGAACCTGACGTACCTGCCGGGCGACCTCATCAAGGCCGTGCTCGCCGCCGTCGTCGCCGCCCAGGTCCACCGCGCCTACCCGATGCTGCTGACCGACAGGGCGACGCGACGCACGCCCGCCGCGGAACCGGACGCCGCAGCCTAGTCATGGTCGCGATCCGGTTCGAGAACGTCCGCCACTCGTACGGCGAACGCAGCGTCCTCGGCGGCGTCGATCTGACGCTGACCGAGCGCCGGATCGGCGTCGTCGGCGCCAACGGCAGCGGCAAGTCGACGCTCGCCCGCACGATCAACGGCCTCGTCGTTCCCACGTCGGGCCACGTCCGCGTCGACGGCCTCGACACCGCGAAGGACGGGCGGGCGGTGCGCCGGAAGGTCGGATTCGTGTTCACCGACCCCGATCACCAGATCATCATGCCGACGGTCGCCGAGGACATCGAGTTCTCGTTGCGACGTAGCGGACTCGACGCGGACGGCCGCGCCGCACGCGTGCGGTCCGTGCTGGACCAGTTCGGCCTCGCCGGGCACGCCGACCACCCCACGCATCTGCTCTCGGGCGGACAGAAGCAGCTGCTGGCCCTGGCGGCGGTGATGGTCACCGATCCCGAGGTGATCGTCGCGGATGAGCCGACCACCCTGCTCGACCTCCGCAACGCTCGCCTCGTCGCGGACACGCTGCGTGGCCTCACCCAGCAGGTCGTGGTCGTGACGCATCACCTGGACCTGCTCGCGGACTTCGACCGTGTCCTCGTCGTCGACGGGGGCGTCGTGGTCGCCGACGGCGCACCGGCCGAATCCATCGCCCACTACATGAAGATCGCCGGATGACGATGCTCGGGCAGTATGTGCCGGGCGCCTCGCTCGTGCACCGGATGCCGCCGATCGCGAAGCTCGCGATCCTCGTCGTGGCGCTCCTGACCATGGCGATCGCGGTCCGGCAGCCGTGGCATCTGGTGCCCGCCGCAGCGCTGACCGTCATCGCCTACGGGCTGTCCCGCATCGGTCCCCGCGCCGCCCTGAACCAGTTGCGTCCGGCGGTGTGGATGCTGCTGTTCGTCGGCGCGTTCCAGTGGCTGTTCACGGGCTGGCAGCGCGCGCTCGTCGTGTGCGGCGTGCTCGGACTGTCCGTCGCCTGGGCCGCGCTGGTGTCTCTCACCACGCGCGTACTCGACATGCTCGACGCGATCCACACCCTGCTCGGCCCGCTGCGCCGGTTCGGCGTCAACACGGACCGTGTCGGACTTGTCCTCGCCATGACCATCCGCTGCATTCCGCTGATCAGCGGGCTGGTCGCCGACGTCACGGAGGCCCGCAAGGCCCGTGGCCTCGGGTTCTCGATCCGTGCACTGGCCGTCCCGGTCGTGATCGGTGCGCTGCGCACCGCCGACGCGATGGGCGAGGCTCTGGCCGCCCGCGGCGTCGACGACTGACCCCACGGAATGCACCAGGGCCCGCCCGGAGGTCATCCGGGCGGGCCCTGCTTCGTGTCTGACCAGTACTTCGTGTCCGGCCAGTGCGTTGGTGCTACTGAGCGGTCGGGTTCTCCGGCTTCGGGGCGGCCGCAGGGGTGGCCGGTGCGGCCGACGGGGCCGCTGCGCCGCCCGAGGGCAGTACGTCACCCTTCATCGAGGCCCGGATCTGCTCCAGACGGCTGTGACCTGCCATCTGGACGCTCGCCTGCTGGACCTCCATCATGCGGCCCTGAACCGAGTTCTGCGCCAGCTCGGCCGAGCCGAGCGCGTTGGCGTAGCGACGCTCGATCTTGTCGCGGACAGCGTCGAGGCTCGGGGTGTTGCCGGGCGCGGACAGCGTCGCGTCCATCGACCGCAGCGAGTCGCTGACCTGCTCCTGCATCTTCGCCTGCTCGAGCTGGCTGAGCAGCTTGGTGCGCTCGGCCACCTTGGCCTGCAGCGTCATCGCGTTCTGCTCGACGGCCTTCTTCGCCTGAGCCGCGGCCTGCAGCGACTGGTCGTGCAGGACCTTCAGGTCCTCGACCGACTGCTCGGCGGTGACGAGCTGCGCGGCGAACGCCTCGGCAGCATTCGTGTACTGGATCGCCTTCTCGTTGTCCCCCGCAGTCGCAGCCTGGTCGGCGAGCGTGACGGCCTGACGGGCGTTGGCGTTGAGCTTCTCGATCTCGTCGAGCTGACGGCTCAGCTTCATCTCCAGCTGACGCTGGTTGCCGATGACCGATGCAGCCTGCTGCGACAGCGCCTGGTGCTGACGCTGCGCGTCCTCGATTGCCTGCTGAATCTGAACCTTCGGGTCCGCCTTCTCGTCGATCTTCGAGTTGAAGAGCGCCATCAGGTACTTCCAGCCCTTGACGAACGGGTTTGCCATTGGTTTGATCCTGCCTCCGTCTGAATGCCGCGCCAATCGCGACTCGGTGCGCGACCGTCGCGCACCGACGTTGGGCAACTGCCCTCTGCCTGCTGCTCGCGTCCACCCCACGCGGTGGTCCGAGGTCGAATCTACAACGCTCCGCGCCCCCCGCGCCCACCTCGACGGCCGACAGGCAGCCAGGACGGATCGGACGTCACGCAGCGGCCAACGCGGCCGAAGGCGCCGGGATCACCATCAGGGTGTCCTCGTCGATCCGAGGAGCCGAGGACGCCGCCTCCAGGGACACCTGCGGGGTACCCGGAATGGTCGCGGACGACGCGCGGGACCGCGAACGGTCCTCCACCGAATCCGACAGGGTCTCGCTCACCTCGTACAGAACCGTCGACAGTGGGACCTCGAGGGCGTCACAAATGGCGGCGAGCAGCTCACTGGAGGCTTCCTTGCGGCCTCGCTCCACCTCGGACAGATACCCGAGGCTCACCCGCGCGGAACTCGACACCTCACGCAGTGTGCGACTCTGGGACACCCGCGTGCGCCGCAGACTGTCCCCGAGCGCTTCTCGCAACAACACGCTCATCTGGCACCTCCATCATGTGCACCCGATCCGGTCACGCTTCCCGTCTACCTTGGTTCAACGAGTCGACACGTCGAGTTGGTTCCCGACCCTATCCCGCCGTGCCGGAACGCACGCGACCGAGGAGGTCCGACACCGCCGCGGCGACCGCTGCGCGGCGGATCTCCCAGCGACCCCCGGGCAACACGAGCTCGCGAACCCGGACGCCATCCGGCCCCGCAACCCCGAGAAACACGGTTCCGACGGGCTTTCCGTCCTGCGGGTCGGGTCCGGCGACCCCGGTCAGTCCGACACCCCAGTCGGCCCCGCATCGCGCCGCCGCACCCGTCGCGAGTTCGGCGGCCGTCGACGCCGCGACAGGTCCGTCGACGGCCAACGTGGCCTCGGCGACACCGGCGAGCCCGGCCTTGAGATCGGTCGCGTACACGATCAGGCCGCCGCGCAGGACGATGCTCGCGCCCGGCACCCCCGCAATCGTCGCGGCCAGCAGTCCCGCCGTCAGTGACTCCGCTGTCGCGACCGTCTGGCGGCTGCGCGTCAGTTCCTCCACCAGGGAGGCGACGTCGGTGCCGTCGACCAGCGGGTCGCTCACCGCGCCGCGTGATGGACGCCGGCGCGCAACCGGATCGACTGCACCACGTAGTCCAGCCCGGTGACGACGGTGAGGAACACCGCCACTCCCATCACGACCGCGGCCGCGGTGGCCCACACGCCGGACAGCGGCAGCAGGTAGAGGCCGATGGCCAACGACTGCACCAATGTCTTCACCTTCCCACCGCGGCTGGCCGGGATCACGCCGTGTCGCAGGACCGCGAAGCGCAGGAGGGTGATTCCGATCTCGCGCGCGGCGATGATGCCGGTCACCCACCAGCTGAGGTCGCCCAGGATGGACAGCCCGACAAGTGCTGCACCGATCAGCGCCTTGTCGGCGATGGGGTCGGCGAGCTTGCCGAAGTCGGTCACCAGCCCGTACTTGCGCGCCAACTGCCCGTCGATCCGGTCGGTGATGGCGGCGACCGCGAACACGACCGTTGCCGCGATCCGCCACTGGGTCTCGTGTCCGTCGCCGACGAACAGCACGACCAGGAACACCGGGACCAGGAGGATTCTCAGAACCGTCAGCACGTTGGCGATGTTCAGCACGGGCACCGGCCGCGCGGGTGCCGCGTCGGGCAGGTCCCCCTCGGGCGCCCCGAGCATCCCTCCCGCGACACTCACACGCGTGCCCTTGTCGGGGCGGTCGGAGGCAGGTGGGGACGACACACGGCTCAGAATATCGTTTGATGCCACGACTACTGTGCACCCCATGACCTCAGGCTCCGACAGCCCCGCCGCGGACGCGCCCCGTGTGCGCCGCGCACGCACGTCCGACGTCACGGACATCAAGCGCCTGATCGACATCTACGCCGGCCGAATCCTCCTCGAGAAGAACCTCGTGACGCTCTACGAGGCGGTTCAGGAGTTCTGGGTCGCGGAGGTGGATGGGGAGGTCGTCGGGTGCGGCGCCCTGCACGTCCTGTGGTCCGATCTCGGCGAGATCCGTACCGTCGCGGTCGATCCGAAGGTCAAGGGCCGCGGCGTAGGGCACCTGGTGGTGGGTCGGCTCGTCGAGGTCGCGCGCGAACTCGAACTGGAACGCGTGTTCGTGCTCACGTTCGAGGTCGACTTCTTCGGCAGGCACGGCTTCGCCGAGATCGAAGGCACGCCGGTGACCGCCGAGGTGTACGCCGAGATGTGTCGCTCGTACGACACCGGTGTGGCCGAGTTCCTCGACCTGAGCTACGTCAAACCGAACACGCTCGGCAACACGCGGATGCTCCTCACGCTCTGAGCATCCACACCGCCCGAGAGACACACCGCCCGAGGCTCCGCCGAGAGGCGTCTGCCACACCCATCGAATGCCGGCATCCGCTGGTGAACAGAAAGAAAGCGAGCCCGACGTGCCCGTCATCGCCGTGGAGTACACCTACAGCTCCGAAACCGCCGCCGCCCGTGACGAAGTCCGCCCCGATCACCGGGCCTGGTTGTCCGGACTGGTCGACGCCGGCACGGTGCTGAGTACCGGTCCGTACGCAGACGGTAGCGGCGCCCTGATCCTGGTGTCCGCAGCCGACGAGAACGCTGCCCGTGCACTCTTCGAAGCGGACCCGTTCGCGCGCGCCGGGCTGATCGACGGTGCCCGATTCACCGAATGGCGGCCGATCATGGGCGCATTCGTGTCGTCCTGACGTCGCGCAACCCGACCGAGAAGACACACGGCTATCTCGGTATCACGACGCAGGCGGGGTCGAGCGCATAGAATCTACTGCCTGGTATCTATTCGATTCCATCCGGTTTCGGTTAAGGCAAGTGGAAGCGAGTGGCCATGTCGTTCATCGCTGTCGAGTACGTGTACCGCGACGGGTCGGTGCCCGACCGCGACGTACACCGGCCCGCCCACCTGAGCTGGCTCGGTGAACTCATCGACCAGGGCCACGTACTGACGGCAGGCCCTTACCTGAACAACAGTGGCGCACTCCTGATCCTGGCGACCCCGGACGCCGATGCCGCCGCAAAGCTGCTGGCGGACGACCCGTTCATTCACGCAGGCATCGTCATCGACATCCACTACACCGAGTGGAGGCCCGTGCTCGGAACGTTCTCCGAGCACGGACCCACCTCGATCACGCCGACGTCGTCGAGTTCCGCTCGCCTCGGGTCTTGAGGAGGCTGGCCACCGTCGTCACGACGAGCACGCCGATGATCACGGTCAGTGACATCGCGATGCTCACCTCCGGCACGCTCACGTGCTCGCCACCGTTGATGAACGGCAGGGTGTTCTCGTGGAGGGCGTGCAGCACGAGCTTGACGCCGATGAACGCGAGGATGATCGACAGTCCGTACGACAGGTACACCAAACGTTCGAGCAGCCCGCCGATGAGGAAGAAGAGCTGCCGCAGACCCATCAGCGCGAACGCGTTCGCGGTGAAGACGATGTACGGCTCCTTCGTCAGGCCGTAGATCGCGGGGATCGAGTCGAGTGCGAACAGGACGTCGGTGAACCCGATCGCGATGAGCGCGAGCAGCAGCGGTGTGACGAACCGCTTCCCATCGATCTTCGTGACGAGCTTGTCACCGTCGTACTCGTCCGTGGTCGGGACGAACTTGCGGACGATCGAGACCATCCGGTTCTCGCGCTTCTCCTCGGCTTCCGCTTCGTCGCCGTGGTCCTTGACCAGCTTGATCGCGGTGTAGACGAGGAAGAACCCGAAGAGGTAGAAGACCCAGCTGTACGCGTTGATGGCGGCGGCACCGACGGCGATGAACAGTCCGCGCAGAACCAGCGCCATGACGATGCCGATCAACAGCACCTTCTGCTGGTACTCGCGGGGTACCGCGAAGCTCGACATGATGATGACGAACACGAACAGGTTGTCCACCGAGAGCGCCTTCTCGGTGATGTAGCCGGCGTAGTACTCGCCACCTGCTCCGGTACCCCATTGCCAGATCACGAAAAGGCCGAAGAGGACCGCGATGCCGATGTACACCGCGGACCAGAACCCGGATTCACGCAGTGTCGGCGCGTGCGGAGTGCGCACGTGGGCGAAGAAGTCGAAAACGAAGAGGCCGAGGATCACCAGACAGGTGATGATCCAGACCATCGGGGTGATGTGCACAGGCAATCCTCCGGTAGTCGATCAGGACACCGGAGGTCTCTCCCGCCGCGCTCTCCGGCGACACGGGATGCGTGTCGTACCGGCTCGCTCGACCGGCAACCCCGGAGCGGCGATTGCGCCGATCGTGTTGACGAGGTTGCCGCGAAACAGTGGGGATACTCCCCTCCAAAGCCTCCTCATTCAATCACAGCATCGGCGCATCGCCGCCAATCAGCAGGTCACTCCTCGGATTCCGATTCGTCCGGATCGCCGCCGCGAATCGACCACAGCAGCCCGTCCAGTTCGTCCGGTTTGATCAGAACCTCGCGTGCCTTCGACCCCTCGCTCGGACCGACGACCCCACGCGTCTCCATCAGGTCCATCAACCGGCCCGCCTTGGCGAAACCGACACGCAACTTGCGCTGCAGCATCGACGTCGAACCGAACTGGCTGGTCACGACCAGCTCGACGGCCTGCAGCAGGACGTCCATGTCATCGCCGATGTCGGGATCGACATCCTTCTTCTCCGCGGCCTTGGCAGTGGTGACGCCCTCGGTGTACTCCGGCTCGGCCTGGTTCTTGGTGAAGTCGACGACGGCCGCGATCTCCTCGTCGGTGATGAACGCGCCCTGCATACGGGTCGGTTTGCCTGCACCCATCGGCAGGAACAAGCCGTCGCCCATACCGATCAGCTTCTCGGCGCCGGGCTGGTCGAGGATGACCCGCGAGTCCGTCAGGGACGACGTCGCGAACGCGAGCCGCGAGGGCACGTTCGTCTTGATCAGGCCCGTCACGACATCCACCGACGGCCGCTGGGTCGCGAGCACCAGGTGAATGCCCGCAGCACGCGCCTTCTGCGTGATGCGGACGATCGCCTCCTCGACGTCCCGCGGAGCCGTCATCATCAGGTCGGCCAGCTCGTCGACGATCGCCAGGATGTACGGGTACGGCCGGTACACCCGTTCGCTGCCCAGTGGGGCGGTGATCTCGCCGGACCGGACCTTCTTGTTGAAGTCGTCGATGTGCCGGACCTTGTTGGCCTGCATGTCCTGGTAGCGCTGCTCCATCTCCTCGACCAGCCACGCCAGGGCCGCGGCGGCCTTCTTCGGCTGGGTGATGATGGGCGTGATGAGGTGCGGGATGCCCTCGTACGGCGTCAGTTCGACCATCTTCGGGTCGATCAGGATCATCCGAACCTCGTCCGGCGTCGCCCGCTGCAGCAGCGATACCAGCATCGAGTTGACGAAGCTGGACTTACCCGAGCCGGTGGAACCGGCAACCAGCAGGTGCGGCATCTTCGCCAGATTGGCGCTGACGAAGTCGCCCTCGATGTCCTTGCCGAGGCCGATGACCAGCGGGTGGCGGTCCTTCCGTGTCGACGGGGCGGACAGGACGTCGGCGAGGCGGACCATCTCGCGGTCGCTGTTGGGCACCTCGATGCCGACCGCGGACTTGCCGGGGATCGGCGCGAGCAGGCGAACGTTGTCGGTGGCGACTGCGTAGGCGATGTTGCGGGCGAGTGCCGTGATCTTCTCGACCTTGACGCCGGGGCCGAGTTCGACCTCGTATCGAGTGACCGTCGGGCCGCGGGTGTACCCGGTGACCGCGGCATCGATCTTGAACTGCTCGAGGACCTCGGTGATGGCCTCGATCATCGCCTGGTTCGCAGAACTGCCGGTCTTCGGCGGATCGCCCTCGATCAGCAGCCCGGCGGGGGGAAGGGTGTAGTCGCCCTCGATCACCCGGTCCGGGATCAGCATTTCCGGCTCGTCGGCGGGCTTCGGGGCGGGAGCGGGCTTGACCGGCTTCGCCTTGGCCCGAGGCCGCGGCTGTGCGGGTTCCGGTGCGGGCTCGGCGGCGAGGACCTCGGTCGGCACGGAATCGTCGAACTCGTCGAGCGGGTAGTTCGACGTCGGATCGTGTGCGGGACGACCACCGCTCGCAGGCTGCGCGTCGTCAACCGGGTATCCGTCCGCGTCGAACAGCGCCGGGTCGTAGTCGGCATCGTCACGCGACGCACGACGGCGCGAGGGCCGCAGGTTTCGCAGGCCGCGAAGCTGGTCGTGTTCGTCGTCGTGGTCCGAGTCGTCGAAGTCGTGGTCGGACTCCTGGTCGTACGGCTCGTAGTCGTCGTCGTGGCGCGGCGATCCGAGCAGGGCGCGGACGCGGGCCGGGACCTCACGGACCGTGGTTCCCGTCAACAACAGGACGCCGAAACCCATCGCGAGCAACAGCAGCGGCACCGACAGCCAGAAGGTCACGCCGTCGGTCAGCGGGCCACCGGCCACGAAGCCGACGAACCCGGCACCCGCTGCGCGCCCCTCGGCGTCGCGGGGCTCACCGCTGATCACGTGGAAGATGCCCAGCGCGGGCACGGCGACGAGCAGCGACCCGAGCACCAGGCGCGGCCGGATCTCCGGGTTCGGCTCGGATCTCATCAGGATGACCGCGACCACGACACCGATCACCGCGAGCAACGCCGCGGCACCGCCGAACAGGGCACGTACTCCGGTTTCGATCCATCCACCCACGGGGCCGCCGGCACCGAACCACATCGCTGCCGCGATCACCGCGCTGACAGCGATCAGACCGAGTGCGATCCCGTCCCGCCGGTGTCCGTGCTCGATATCGCCTGCACGCCCGACGGTCCGTGTGGCCGCGCCCACCCCCCGAGCCATCAGCGTCCAGCCGCGACCGAGTGCCGCACCGACGCTGTGCAGCGCGCCACCACTCGACTTCCGCGCGGCGGGCCGCCTGGTCGCCGGCCGGGGCGCGGTGGGCTTGCGGGGTGTCGACACCGTGCGGGTGGTGCGACTGCGAGGTGCCGATCCGCCCGACTTCGCCCCACCCGACGATCCGGTGCGCCCCGACGATCGGGGCGCACTCGCGGTGGTTCGGGTTCCGGACTTACCAGCCATGATGCCCAGGCTAGTCGCTTCGGCCCCATCGAGACCATCTGCAACACGTGTCCCAGCGGACTCAGACGCCGCGCGGAAGTGCCTTCACCGCCGCCACCGCGTCGTCCGGTCCGTCGAACCCGACATGTACCGCATCGCGTCCGAACACGTACAGCAGCAGTTCTGTGGGTGTCCCGGTCAGGATCACCTCGCCGGCTCCCGACGCGCGGCGCGGGGTCACTGTGCGCCCCTCCCCCGCGTCGAGGACCACCGTGCAGGGCGCCTTCCGGAACACCATGCGACCCAGCTGCCGGGCCAGGGACCACAGCGCACCGTCCCACTCGTCGCTGAGATCCCGCGGCTCCCATCCCGGACCCGACCGCCGGACGTCCTCGTGGTGGACGAACATCTCTCCGAGATTCGCCTTGGCGTCGACCAACCACAGGGGCGACCAGATCGGAGGGCCGGTCCGGACCAACTCCAGCAATTCCTCGTACGGGCGGGCCGCGTACTCGACGCGAACCTTCTCGGTGTGCGGCGCGAGCGGCTTGATCACGATTCCGGGTGATGCGTCGAGACGCCGTTCCCGCACCACGAGATGCGCCGCGAGGTCGCGAGTCGTCCAGTCCCCGCACAGCGTTGGCGCATCGGGTCCGACAGCGGTCATCGTCGCCACCAGAGCGTGGCGTTCGTCACGGGCGAGGGTCATGCCGCGCAGGCTACCGCGCCCCGCGTTCCGGCGAGCACCTCGACGTCGCTAGCGTCGCGCGTGTGTCCCCCCTCGAGATGATCGTCATCGCCATGGCCGGGTTCTGTGCAGGTGGCATCAACGCGATCGTCGGATCCGGAACGCTCGTGACCTTCCCGACGCTCGTCGCCTTCGGGTATCCACCCGTGGTCGCGACGATGTCGAACGCGGTCGGACTGGTCGCGGGCGGCGTGTCCGGGACCTGGGGGTACCGGCGGGAACTGGGCGGCCAGTGGGATCGACTGCGCTGGCAGATCCCCGCTTCCCTTCTCGGCGCCGCGCTGGGCGCATGGCTGCTGCTGCACCTGCCGGACAAGGCGTTCACGACGATCGTGCCGATCCTGCTGGTGGGCGCACTGATCCTGGTCGTCACCGGCCCTCGCATCCAGTCGTGGGCGCGGGCTCGGGCCGAAGCCGAGGGACGCACGCCGGACCACGTCGGGACGGGACGGATGGTCGCCCTCACGGCGGGCACCTTCGCGGTCGGGGTCTACGGCGGGTACTTCACTGCCGCGCAGGGCATCCTGCTCATCGGCGTGATGGGAGCGCTGCTCCCCGAGTCGATGCAGCGGATGAACGCGGCGAAGAACCTGCTGTCACTGCTGGTGAACGTTGTCGCCGCGACCGCATACACGGTGGTCGCGTTCGATCGAATCGACTGGGCGGCGGCGGGGCTGATCGCGGTCGGCTCGCTGATCGGCGGTTCGGTCGGCGCCCGATACGGCAGGCGCCTGTCCCCGACCGCACTGCGCGCCGCCATCGTCGCACTCGGCCTGATCGGGCTGTGGCGCCTCCTCACGGCCTGACCACAGCGACAGGCAACGCCCCCGCATGCGTAAACGGACCGTTCAGACCCTCAGAGGGCCCGAACGGTCCGTTGACGACCGGAGAAAAGGAGTGCGCTAGACGCCGATGACGGTCGGCACGATCATCGGGCGACGGCGGTACTTGTCGGCGACCCAGCGTCCGACGACGCGGCGCACGGCCTGCGCGATCCGGTGGGTGTCGGTGACACCCTCACCCGCGAGCCTCGCCAACTCCGACTCGACGAGGACCGCGGCCTCCTTGAGCGCGGCCGGGTCGTCGGAGAAGCCTCGACCCGACACCTGCGGGGTGCTGACGGCCTTGCCGGTGTGCTGGTCGACGGCGAGCGAGATCGAGATGAAGCCGCCCTCACCGAGGACCAACCGGTCCGAGAGGGTCGAGTCGCCGACGTCGCCAACGGAGTTGCCGTCCACGTAGACCATCCCGACGGGGACCCGACCGACGATCTCGGCGAGCCCGTCGACCATGTCGACGACGACGCCGTCCTCGGCGAGCACGATCCGCTCCTCGGGGACGCCGGTGGCCTTGGCCAGCGCGGCGTTGGCGCGAAGGTGACGCCACTCGCCGTGCACGGGCATGGCGTTCGTGGGCCGCACCGCGTTGTACAGGTACAGCAGCTCACCTGCGGACGCGTGACCGGAGACGTGGACCTTCGCGCTCTGCTGCGTGACGACGGTCGCGCCACGCTTGGCGAGCCCGTTGACCACCGCGAACACGGAGTTCTCGTTGCCGGGGATGAGGGACGACGCGAGCACGACCAGATCGTTGGCCTGGATGTTGATCTGGCGATGCTCGCCGCGGGCCATCCGGGACAGTGCAGACAGCGGCTCGCCCTGCGAGCCGGTGGAGATGAGCACGAGCCGGTCGTCGGGCAGGTTCGCGGCCGTGTCGACGTCGACGATCACACCGTCCGGGACGGTGAGGTAGCCGAGATCCTGCGCGATCTGCATGTTCCGGACCATCGAGCGGCCGACGAAGGCGATCCTGCGGTTGTAGCGCACCGCGACGTCGACGACCTGCTGGATGCGGTGCACGTGACTGGCGAACGACGCGACGATCACGCGCTGCTTCGCCTTGCCGATGACGCCGTCGAGGACGCCGCCGATCTCACGTTCGGGGGTGACGAAGCCCGGGACCTCGGCGTTGGTCGAGTCAACGAGGAACAGGTCGACGCCCTCGTCCCCGAGCCGGGAGAAGCCGGCGAGGTCGGTGAGCCTGCCGTCGAGCGGCAGCTGGTCGAGCTTGATGTCACCGGTGTGCAGTGCGACGCCGGCGGACGTCTTGATGGCGACCGCGATGGCGTCGGGGATGGAGTGGTTGACCGCGAAGTACTCGCATTCGAACGGCCCGTGGGTCGTGATCTGCCCTTCGACGACCTCGACGAGGTTGGGCCGCTGCCGGTGCTCGCGGCACTTGGCCGCAACCAGCGCGAGGGTGAAGCGGGATCCGATCACCGGAACGTCGGGTCGCAGGCGCAACAGGAACGGCACCGCGCCGATGTGGTCCTCGTGGCCGTGGGTCAGGACGACGGCGACGACGTCCTCCATCCGGTCCTCGATGTGGGCGAAGTCCGGGAGGATCAGGTCGACGCCCGGCTGCTGGTCCTCGGGGAACAGGACACCGCAGTCGACGATCAGCAGCTTGCCCTGGTGTTCGAAGACCGTCATGTTGCGGCCGATCTCGCCGATGCCGCCGAGCGCGACCACGCGGAGCCCGTCCTTCGGCGCTTTCGGCGGCAGTCCGAGACGCTCGGTCGGGTCGACGCCGGTGATGCCGTCGGGGCGGTTCTTCGGCTGCCGCTGCGGGCGGTTCGATCCGCCCTGCGGCTTCCGCCGCCTGCCCGACTTCTCGCCGCTCGCCTTTTCTGCGCCCGCGTTCCGAGTGCCCGCGTTCCGGGTGCCCGACTGGTCGGCGGCAGACTTCGCCGGGGCCGCCTTGGCTCCCCCGGACCGCCTGCTCGACGTCTTCGCCTCAGGCGCCTTCGGCGCAGTTTCCTGAGGTGCAGCTGCCTTCGGCGCTGCTTCCTGGGGTGCAGCTGCCTTCGGCGCTGCGGTCTCGGTCGGCGTCACCGGAGCGGGGGCGCTCGGCGGCCCCGCCTGACGGCGTGCGCTGCGGCGGCGATTCGGCCCGGTCATGACAGTGCTCCCGCTGCGCGAAGGTCTGCTGCCAGCATCTCCAGATCGGCCGGTTCCGGAGCGACCTGTGGCAACCGTGGATCACCGACTTCGATGCCCTGCAGTCTCAAACCTGCTTTCGACGCGCTGACGCCACCGAGTCGGCCGGTCGCCCGCATCACCGGGAGCAGTCCGGCGTTGATCTCGCGGGCACGCGCCACGTCGCCTGCTTCGTAGGCGGTGAGCAACTCTCGTAGTTTTCCGGGAACGAGATGTCCGATGACACTGACGAACCCGACGGCACCGACCGAAAGCCACGGCAGGTTGAGCGGGTCGTCGCCCGAGTAGAAGGCGAGGTCGGTGTTGGCGATCAGTTCGGCGCCCGCGGCGAGGTCGCCCTTCGCGTCCTTGACCGCCTTGATCCGCGGATGCTCGGCGAGCCGGTAGATCGTCTCGGTGGCGATGGGAACGACCGAACGGGGCGGGATGTCGTACAGCATCACCGGGAGGTCCGTGGCGTCGGCGACTGCGGTGAAGTGCGCCAAGAGTCCGGCCTGCGGCGGCTTCGAGTAGTAGGGGGTGACGACGAGGAGTCCGTCGGCGCCCGCCTTGGCTGCGTCGCGGGCGAGATCGACGCTGTGCGCGGTGTCGTTGCTGCCTGCGCCTGCGACGATCGTGGCGCGGTCGCCGACGGCGTCGATCACGGCGCGCATGAGTTCGAGCTTTTCCGACTCGGTGGTCGTGGGCGACTCGCCCGTGGTGCCTGCGAGGACCAGCCCGTCGCATCCGCCGTCCACCAGGTGGGCGGCCAGCCGCACGCCCGCATCCACGTCCAGCTTCCCGTCGGCTGTGAACGGGGTCACCATCGCGGTCAGGATGGTGCCGAACGGGCGCTCGACTGGTGCGGATTCAGCATGGGTCATGGTTGTCAAGGTTACCCGGTAACGCAGCCCTCACCGCACACCGATCACGCCTTACCGGGGTCACCCGGTCAAGCACCGGCGTCGAACTCGGTGACCGCCACCTCGGTTCCGTCGGACAGTTCGGCGATCTCGAAGTCGCCGAACACATTTGGCGCTGCCGCGCGGAGCTGCCGCAGGCACTCGACGGCGAGGCCACGAATCTCCACGTCGGCGTGCTCGGTTGCCCGCATCGCGATGAAGTGTCGCCAGGCCCGATAGTTGCCGGTCACGACCAGTCTGGTCTCGGTTGCGTTGGGCAGGACCGAGCGTGCGGCCTGCCGCGCCTGGCGGCCCCGCAGTGACCCGTTGGGGACGTCGGCGAGCCTGGTTTCCAGCGCGTCGAGGAGTTCCGAATAGGCCGACCGGCTGGCGTCGGTCGCGGCGGTGAACAGCGCCTCGAGTTCCGGATCGCCCGCGACCGCGGGAGGCACGACGACCTTCGCCTCGCGTTCGGAGACCGAACGCTGCGAGAGCTGCGAGAAGGAGAGGTGCCGGTGCCGGATGAACTCGTGAGTGCAGGAGCGGGAAATCCCGGTCACGTAGAAGCTGACGCTGCCGTGTTCGAGAACCGAGTCGTGCCCGACTTCGAGCAGATGCCGCAGATACCCGGCATTGGTGGCGGTGCGGGGATTGGGCTTGCTCCAACTCTGGTAGCACGCGCGGCCTGCGAACTCGACGAGGGCTTCACCGCCGTCGGCATCGGTCTCCCACGGCACGTCGTCGGGCACGAAGAACTCGGTCTTCGCGATGAGTTGCACCTTCAGGGACACCGCTCGCTGCACTGCACACCCTCCTCGGACCCGACCGGGATCGTGTCCGAACACTAGCGGGCGGGCCCCGAATACGGCGTGAACGGACCGTTCGACCCCGCAGGCGGCCTGGACGGTCCGCTCACGGCTGCGGCGGTTGACCGAACGCAAGGAGTGACACCATTGGTGACATCACTCTTCATTGACAGACGCCACCAGTGGCGCCACACTGACGTCATGGAGATTTCGGAGTACACCCAGACCCTGCGTCGCGACCTGGCGGCAGCGGCAGCGCTCGGCGACGAGAACACCCGCCGGATCGCAGAGGCGCTCGCCGACGCGGCCGAGAACTCGGCGCGACTGATGCTCATCAGCGCGCTGTCCGATCTCGCCTCGGAGATTTCGACTGCACTCGGCGACCGGACGGTGCACGTCCGACTCCGCGGTTCCGAGGCCACCGTCGAGGTCACGGGCGCCGAACGCGCCGCAGGCGCCTCCGAGGCGCCCCGATCTGCCGACGAAACAACGCGGCCTGCTTCGGAATTCGACGATCTGAGCGGAGACATCTCCCGCGTGACCCTGCGCCTGGTCGAGCAGGTGAAGTCGAAGGCCGAGGAAGCGGCCGCCCAGAACGGCGTGTCACTGAACTCGTGGGTGGCGCAGGCCGTGCAGGGCGCACTGAGCGATCAGATGCGACGCAGCCGCGAGAACACGAAGTTCGGCCTGTAACTGACTCGACGGTAAGATCGCCACGTCTGGTAGGGATCTACTGACGAACCACGTCTCTCAACAAGCGCGAAGGGGTGACTCATGGCGGTATCCGGGTCCAAGGAGTTCGACGTCAAGGCAGATCCGGCAACGGTGATGGCGGCACTCGTCGCGGTTGAACGTCTGCCCGAGTGGTCGTCGGCGCACAAGACGGTCACCGTCGAGTCCACCTACGACGACGGCCGCCCACTCCGGGTGCGGATGACCGCCTCCGTCGTCGGCATCACCGACGAGCAGGTCGTCGACTACTCCTACGACGGCGACAAGAAGCTGGAGTGGACGCTCGTGTCGAGCACGCAGCAGAAGCAGCAGGACGGCAGCTACATCCTGACGCCCAACGCGACCGGCGGCACCCACGTCGAGTTCTCCCTCACCATCGACCCGAAGATCCCCGTTCCGGGCTTCCTGGTGAAGAAGGCCCAGAAGATGGCCCTCGACACCGCATCGAAGGGCCTGACGAAGTTCGTCGAGGGCTGACGTCCACGCCGACGTGACGGCACCAGATCCGAGCAACGGGCCCGACCACCGTCGGGCCCGTTGGTCGTGGCGGGACACCGCCGTGGTCGCGGCGATCATCGCGACCGGAGTCGGTGCCGCATGGGCGCTCCCGCACGACACGCCCGACATCACGCCCGAGTCCGGGGTCGAGCCGAGCGACCACGTCACCGAACCCGTGACGTATCCGGTCGACATCCCGGGTTGCGACGAAGTGGGACCGCCACCGGGTCCCGGTAGGAACGTCTACTGGGCGCCCTACGGCCCGGCGCGGGAGGGCTACGACGACCCGGCGTATCCGTGGTTGACCGCGGCGAAGGCCACTGCGATGTCCGACGCCCTGGCCGCGGCGATCCCCGATGACGTCGAGATCCGGTTCGGCGCGCCCAACCGGATGCTCCAGTTTCAGCCCGTCTGGCACGTCGACCCGGAGGGACTACCCGAGGATGTCGACCCCGCCAGCGTCAACGGCGACAGCGACGCGACGGGCTTCCTGACCCGTCCCGGTGCCTCGGGACGCCTGCGGGTGGCGGTCCGGGAAGAGCACTCCGGTGTCCCCCCGTGCGTCGCGGGGCGGCTCGACGAACGACGTTCGCTGCCCGACGGCACTGTTGTCGATGCCGTCGATACCTGGTCCGAGGACGACGGAATCCGGACGTTGAAGCGCACCGCGGTGGCATACGCGCCGGACGGATCCCGGGTGTCGGTGCGGGTGGACGACGAGACCGGCTACGGCGAGGACGCACGTAGCGGCGCGCTCCCGATGACCGTCGACGAGCTGGCCACGATCGCCGCGGACCCCGGATTGCGTTCCGGTACGGCAGTTCCCGCGGGCACGGCGCCTGCCCGGCCGGGGTGCGGCGAGTGGGTCGAACCGATGGGCGGCGTCCTGAGCCGCGACGACGTCAACCGACTGGACGGCGCACTGACCGCCGCATGGGCCGGTCTCGGCCCGGTGGCGGTGACACCCGATCGGCCGATCGGATCCCTCACGCTCGCGAGATCATCCAGCGGCGCCGCGTGTGTCGACGTGTCGCTCACCGGCTCCGGGGCCCCGGCCGAGTTGAGCGTGACCCTGTCCGAGGACACCTCCGCCCCCGAGGAGTGGACCGACGACCATGTCCGGGACGACGGCACTCGGGTCAGGTCGAGTGTCCACGACGATGCGACCTATGTGACCGCAGTGCGTCCGTCGGGAACATCGGTGGAGCTCACGCAGACCGGACCCGGCCTCACCGTCGACCAGTTGGTCGCGCTGGCAACCGCGACCGGACTCGATCTGTAGCCACCGGGCACAATCGTCCATGCCCGCCCGAGCAGCGGCCCGAACACCGATCGACCCCGGAGGTACCCCCATGAGTGAGCGCGACATCCCCGAGACCGGCTACGACGCGGGACTCGCGGTCCGGCGGGCGGTGATGAGTGACGAGTTCGTCGATCGGGCACTGGACCGCACCCGCGGCACCGATTCGGAGGCCCTGCAGGAGCACGTCACCGCGACGGTGTGGGGCGGGGTGTGGACACGGCCCGGCCTGGAACGCCGCGACCGGAGCCTGCTCAACATCGGGATGCTGATCGCGCTGCGCGCGCACGAGGAACTCGAAGGTCACGTGCGGGCCGCGTTGACGAACGGGCTGACGCGCACCGAGATCACCGAGGCCGTCATCCACTCGTCCGGCTATTGCGGGGCGCCGGCCGCACTGTCCGCCATGAAGGTGGTGCAGCGGGTGTTCGACGCCGAGTTGGGTCCGCTCGCCGACTCCTGACGTCACACCGCGGCAGCGAGGTCCTCGGCGAGGTCGCCGCGGTCCCCGACCACGACGTCGGACAGACCGAGCCATGTTGCCATCGAACGCAATTCGACGGCGAGCGTCTCGGCGACCTCGCCGCGGTGGCGTCCGTCCTCGGTGAAGGCCGCGGGTACGCGGAGTGCGTCGGCGGCGCGGTCGGCCTTGATGTCGACCCGCCCGACGAGTTCGCCGCGGTGCAGGAACGGGAAGACGTAGTACCCGTGCACCCGCTTGTGCGCGGGGGTGTAGATCTCGATGCGGTACCGGAACCCGAAGACACGTTCGGTGCGCGGCCGGAAGAACACCAGCGGGTCGAACGGGCACAGCAGCGCGGTGCCCGCCGCGCGGCGCGGAACCCGGGCGCCCGCGGCCAGGTAAGCGGGCGCGTCCCACCCGCGCACCGTCACGGGGACGAGTGCGCCGTCGTCGACGAGGTCGGCGATGGCAGGAGTCGCCTGCGCGACGGAAAGACGGTGGTAGTCGCGCAGATCCGCGGCGGTGGCGACTCCGAGTGCGCGGCCCGCCCGGCGGATCAGTTCGCGGATGGCGTCCGGCTCGGGGACGTCCCGGGCGGCGACCTCGGCGGGCAGAACACGATCGGCGAGGTCGTAGTGGCGAACGAAACCCACGCGGCGGTCCACCGACAGCGCCCCCGAGGCGAAGAGTTGTTCGCAGATCACCTTCGTGTCGCTGCGCCCCCACCACGGACCACGTTCACCTGTGGAGTCGATCTGCAGGTGTCGTTCCACCTCGCCCGCCGACGACGGCCCGACTTCGGTCACGACGTCGAGCACGTCCTTGCCGAGGGTGGGGTTGCGGTCGAGGACGCGTCGCTCACCCGCCCAGCGTCCACCCTCGTATCGCCGCATCCGCCACCGCATCAACGGCCAGTCCGCGACGGGGATCAACGCGGCCTCGTGGGCCCAGTACTCGACCAGGGCACGGGGTTTCGTCGCGGAATCCCGCCAGGCCGCGGCGTCGAGGAGGTCGCGGTCGTAGCCACCGATCCGACTGAAGACCGGCATGTAGTGCGCACGGACGGCGACCGACACCGAGTCGATCTGGAGCAGACCGGTCCGGTCGACGGTCGCGAGCACTCGCCGCCTCGTGGCGGGTGACGCGGGCCGACGGTCGGTGAACCCCTGTGCGGCGACCGCGGCGCGCCTCGCCGCCGCAGCGGTCATCTCCAGCATGACTCCAGGGTGCCACCGACCACCGACAGGTTCGGGTCACGCGCTCGCGACGTACTCCGTGACGATCGGTTCGAGCTCCGAGGGGGTCGAACCGTGCATGATCACGCCGTCACATCCGAGGTCGAGCTGGTGTCGGATCCCCGCGACGCACTGCGCCGGGGTCCCGGTCGCGGCATAGGACAGCCACTCGTCGGGAAGCAGTGACGCGGCGTGCTCGAGCTGGTCGGTCGTGCCCACGACGTCGAGTCCGGCGACGGTGCCCATCATCGGGTCGGACAGGAACCGCTGCAGCACCGCGGGGTCCCATCCGTTGGTGTCCACCAGCAGTTGCCCGTAGCCCTGCAGGTAGGTCCCGAGCCTGCCGACCGTCTTGCGGAGTCGGTCGACTTCGGAGACGTGGTCTCCGACGGTGGCGAGGCACGACCATACCTTCACGGCATCCGGATCGCGGCCCGCTTCCTCGGCGGCGGACTTGACCAGTTCGACGCATGTCGTCGTGGCCTCGTCGGTGAAGTAGGTGTGCAGCACGACCTCGTCGAACATTTTGCCCCCGAGTTTCAGGGTGTTCGGCCCGAATGCCACGAGCCCGAGAGGCAGGTACTCGTCGAGGGTCGAGTCCAGGTACAGCACCGGATAGTTGCCGGACGGTCCGTCGTGGCCGACGATCGTTTCGCCGCGGAACAGTCGCCGCATCAGCTGCGCGAAGTCGGCCATCTGTGCCGTCGTGATCGGGGGAATCCCGTACGCGCCCTGGAGAAGTGGTATTCCGCGTCCGATCCCGAGGGTGAACCGGCCGCCGCTGAGGTCGCGGAGTGTTCGCGTCATTCCGGCGGTCACCATCGGGTGTCTGGTGTTGTGGTTGGTCGCCGCGGTGCACAGCTGAATGCCAGCGCTGGCGGCGGCTGCAGCGCCGGACAGTGCCGCGATCTCCTTCTTGTTGTAACGCTCGGAGAGGAAGGCGGTTCCGATGCCCAGCCGCTCCGCGTCCGCCACCTCGTCGAGAATGTCCCGCGCAGAACGAGGTTGGCCCGCAAGGAGGTAGCAGCCCAGTTCGTCGAGTACTCGTGTCGCGGTCACAGCTGCCCCCGGATCAGGTCGAGGGAGCCGAGGTCGCGGATAGCGGCGCAGCCCCGCTCGAGCATCGTCACGATCATGTCGTCGCCTCGTTCGGTGGCGGCGGCAAACGCGAAGCCGAGCGTGGTGATCATCGGTATCTGCAGGACGGCGATCCGGTAGTCGTCCCAGCACTCGTCGAAGGAGTAGTCGGTGACGCCGTGCTCGGTCAGCACGCGATGGTAGGCGTCGACCAGCTCCCGTTCGTATTTCGCCCGCACCGACGGCTCGAAGCTGGTTCCGATGAAGTAGGCGAGGTCGCGGGCGGGCAGGCCCACCGCCAAGGTCTGCCAGTCGACGACGGTCACCCGATCGCCGTCGGGGTGGAACAGCAGGTTGTCGAGGCGGTAGTCGCCGTGCAGGATGCCGAAGCGGTCGGGACGCAGGAGCAGCCATGCGCCGACGAGGTCCGCCGCCTCGCGCAGGAGGGCGACGTCCTCGTCGCCCAGTCGTCCGGCGAGTGTGTCGATCGTGGTGGCTGTCGCCATCGCGGTGATGTCGCCCAACCCTGTGGCCGACGCGGAGTCCGCGGGCTTCGGCATGACGGTGCCCGTGAAGCTCGCCCACCGCGGGTCGCACCAGCGCGGGCCGTGCAGGCCGGCCAGTGCCTCGACGGCCAACCGCGCCTGCGCCGTGCCGCACCCGCGGATCTGGTCGCCCTGCGACGCGGGCGAGAGGTCTTCGAGAAGGAGCACGAATTCCCTTCCCTCGTCAGCGATCTCGCAGTGGAAGCAACGCGGCACCGGGATCTGCACCGAATCGGCGACCTGCGTGTAGAACGCGTGCTCCGACCGGTAGCCGAGGGCGACGCGGTCGCGGACCGCGAGGTCCTGGGAGGGCAGTTTGAGGACGAAGGTGTCGGGTAGGTCGGGTCCGCGACGTCGGTACCGGATCGTCAGCCGATAGGTCGCGGCCGTCTGTCCCGTGCCGACGGGCGTGATGTCGAACCCGTCGACGATCACCTGGTCGTCGGTGTCGGACAGGACGGTACCGAGCCAGTCGGCCGTCACCTCCGACGGCGATCCCGGTAGTCGCCGCTCGGACACCGCGGCGGCGTCTCCACTGCTGCTCATTCGCACCCCTCCATCGCACGTGAAGGGGACCATACACCTGAATCAAATGTGTATGGCCAGGTTCGGCGACATCGGTTTCACCTGACCAGGGCCCGATACACTGCCGTTCATGACGGGCGGGCGATGAGGACACACGGCTGGGCGGGATCACCCCCGGACTCGGACGACGAGGCGGTCGCCCGGATCGTCGCGGCAGCACTCGAGGTCGTGGAGCAGCGCGGGACGGACATCACCGTCGCCGATGTCGCACGTCTGCTCGGCGTCACCCGGCAGACGGTGTACCGCTATTTCGATGGCACCGACGCCCTGCTCATGGCGGCCGCCACCGCCGCTGCGACCGACTTCCTGGACACCGTGCGCGCCCGTGTCGGCACCGAGGATCGCCCCGCCGAGGCCGTGGTCGACGCGATCGCGCACACCCTCGAACTGCTCCCCCACCGCAAGCCGCTGCACCTGCTGATCGACCCCGCCCAACGCGGCCGGTTCACCGCCGGAATCACCTCCGACACGGCACGCGCCTTCGCCCGCGCGATGCTCGTCAACCTTCCCGTCGACTGGCGTGGCGCCGGATTCGACGACACCACGATGGACGAGCTGGTCGAGTTCGTGCTGCGCGTCATCCAGTCCTATGTGGTGGATCCGGGAGATCCACCGAGCACCGGCACCGAGTTGCGGGCATTCCTGCAACGCTGGGTCGCACCAGCGGTGAGTGCCGCCGCTGTCGTACCCGGCGGGTGACACTCGACCCGGTCGCTCAACCCATCAACTGCGCGGCGACGGTCGCGCCCAGCTCCCAGCACGCCTGCAGGGCGTCCTTGCTCGGCTTGCCCGAGACCACCACGTACTCCGCTGCTTTCGTCCAGCCGAGCCCGGTGGTGATGGAGTCGACGCCGCGCTCGGCACCTTCGGTGCCCTCGTTGCCATGGAAGTACGCACCGAACGGGCGTCCCCTAGTGCTGTCGAGGCACGGGTAGTAGCAGACATCGAACGCGTGTTTGAGGGCGCCGCTCATGTAGCCCAGGTTGGCCGGCGTGCCCAGCAGGTAGCCGTCCGCCTCCAGCATGTCCGACGGCGTCACTGCGAGCGCGGCGCGCCGCACGACCTCGACACCCTCGATCTCGGGATCGGTCGCGCCGGACACCACGGCCTCGAACATCGCCTGACAGTGCGGAGAAGGGGTGTGATGAATGATCAGCAGGCGTGAACTCGGCATCGCTCTCCTTGGTTCGGTGACAGAGCATTACACAACGCGTCTTTCGCGCGGTTCAACAGACCGGATTCCGGCGTACGGTCCGTCCGAGTGAGAGGTACTACGACGGAGGCCCCGGCCACCGGTGGTCGAGACTGACGACGCTCACGATCTCGGTCACGAGGTTCCACACGCCCAGCGGGTCGACGTTCGAATTGACCAGCACCACCATCGTTTTGCCCTCGGAGGGAAGGCGATAGGCATACGCCTGGTAGCCCGCGATGCTCCCGTTGTGGCCGATCCAACCGTTCTGGTACTCGACGCCGAGGCCGTACAGAGAACCCGATCCTTCCGACGGCGCGGGCTGAAATTCTTCCCGTTCGTGCTGAGTGACCGGCGTGAGCAGGGTTCCGTCGGCCAGGACCCGCGCCCAGACGCTCAGATCGTCGAGTGTGGAGATCATGTTTCCCGCTCCGTATCCCCAGGACGGGTTCCAGTCGGTCGCGTCCACCGTCTCACCGTCGGATGTTCGGGTGTATCCCCGGGCGTGCGGTGCCGAAAACGCCGCGGTGTCTCCGACCGACGTGTGGTCGAGTGCCTCGGGTCCCGTGATGTGGTCGGCGATGTAGTCGGCCAGCGGCTGACCGGAGGCCTTCTCGACGACGAGACCGAGGAGCACGGTGTTGGTGTTCGAGTAGTCGAACGCGGTGCCCGGCGGGAACAGCGGTGGGGTGCTGAAACCGATCTCGAGCAACTCTCGAGGCGTCCACTGGCGCTGGGGCTGACTCGGGAGCAACGGGATCACCACCTCCCCGTAGTCGGCGAGTCCGCTACGCATGGCTGCCAGTTGGCGGATGGTGATCGTGTCACCGTTGGGGACGCCCGGCACGTACACGTCGATCGAATCGTCGAGGCCGACCCTGCCCTGATCGACCAGTTGCAGGACGGCAGTGGTGGTGAACGTCTTGGTCACGCTGCCGACTCGCATGAACAGGTCCGTCGACATGGCCTCGCCGGTGGACGTGTCGCGGACCCCGAACGCCTCCACGTAGGGCGCGGCGCCGTCCTGCCAGACACCGACGATCGCCCCGGGAACCGAGGCGTGCTCCATCGCCAT
Source organism: Rhodococcus sp. Q (assembly GCF_005503035.1). Classification (NCBI taxonomy): domain Bacteria; kingdom Bacillati; phylum Actinomycetota; class Actinomycetes; order Mycobacteriales; family Nocardiaceae; genus Rhodococcus; species Rhodococcus sp. Q. The sequence continues at coordinate 115,711 of NZ_SCOY01000004.1, read as the reverse complement.
CGGAATCGTCTCCGTGAGCTGTGCATCCGGCAGGACCGGTGGAGCGTCTCCCGAGTCACCGCATCCGACCAGTGCCGCCGTCGCGATCGACAGGGCAGCGACGAGCCGCCGCACCGAGGAGGTCCGTGCCACCGAAGTCTCCGAACCGCACCCCGCGCGTCGTCCCGTTCGACGCGCGAAGTGCGGGTTCGACGGAAAGTGCAGAGCCTCCGCGATCATCGCCTCTCCCACCGGAACGGAAGGAACAACCGATGCGGCCCGGGCATACGAGCGTGGGCGCCATGACCATTATGGGCCGCCGTCCGGACGCAGCGGGGCTGATCGCGTCTAACGCTCCCGGTCCACGGCCTCCAGCGCGACCGCGCGTTTCATGGTTTCCCGGGCACGCGACCGGTCACCGGCGTAGTCGTAGGCGCGGGCGAGCCGGTAGGAGCTGCGCCAGTTGTCGGGGTCGGCCTCCCATTCGGCCTTGACCTCGACGAACAGGGCGTCCGCAGCGTCGCGATCGACCCGTCCGGACGGCATCGTCGGAAGGCCTGAGACGTCGAGGTCGCAGCCCTCCTCCCGGGCACGAGTCACGAGATGCTGGTGCTGGAAGCCGGAGCGCACGGTCGAGTAGACCATCCAGACTCCGAGCACCGGCAGGACCAACACCGCGATCCCGAGGACCACGGGCACTGCGCCGCCATCCCGGATCAGGTCGATGCCGCGCTGGCCGAGAAGGACGAAGTAGAAGCTGATCGCGACGATGATGCCCGCGATCAGCGCGACGACCTTCGTCGACGAACCCTTCACAGGTCCAGGAGAGGGTCGATGCCGATGGTCAGACCAGGACGTGACGCGATCTCGCGCACGCCCAGCAGCACGCCGGGAGCGAAGGAGTTCCGGTCGATGGAGTCGTGCCGGATGGTCAGCGTCTCGCCCTGCGTTCCCAGCAGCACCTCCTGATGCGCGACGAGACCGGCGAGGCGAACGGAGTGCACCCGCACCCCGTCGACGTCGGCGCCGCGGGCACCGTCGAGTTCGTCGGTGGTGGCGTCGGGGCTAGGCCCCCGACCGGCCGCGGCGCGGGCCTCCGCGATCAGTGCGGCGGTGCGGTAGGCGGTGCCGGACGGCGCGTCGACCTTGTTCGGGTGGTGCAGTTCGATGACCTCGACGGAGTCGAAGAAGCGGGCCGCCTGCGCGGCGAACCGCATCGACAGCACCGCACCGATCGCGAAGTTCGGGGCGATGAGCACACCGGTCTCGGGCCGCGCGGCCAACCAGCCACGCACCTTCGCGAGCCGCTCGTCGTCGAAACCGGTGGTGCCGACGACGGCGTGGATGCCGTTCGCGACGAGGAACTCGAGGTTCGGCATGACGACGGCGGGGCTGGTGAAGTCGACGACGACCTCGGTGCGGGCGTCGACGAACGTCTCGATCCTGTCGCCCGCGTCAACCTGCGCCACGAGCTCGAGGTCCGACGCGGCCTCGACGGCCTCACAGATCGCGCGGCCCACCTTGCCCTTGGCACCCAGGACTCCGACCCGAATCACCGTCACTTGATCTCACTCCGTCCGATCGTGTTCCTGCCGGTGCCAGCGACAACCGCGTGGCCCGGTACCAGAGCCTACGCAATCGGTGATACCGACCGGGACGGGTCGTCTCGGCTACGCCACCAATCACCGCCGTGGACGACACGTCGGGAGAGCTGAGAGACAGCGCTGCGGATCTCGTCGCGTCCGAGGTCAGTGACCCCCCGACTCTCCGGCCGCCGCCGTCCCACAGGAGTGGACCGGGCGAGGATGGACCCGACGACCACGGAGGCCCATTCGAACCCCGACGATTCGGGCATCGTCACACGATCGACATACGCGCACGTGGGAGCTCCCCTTCGCACCGAGAATCGCTGCCCGACGCCGCGGAGAACCCTCTCGAAATTGGCCCCGACGCCATTCACTGTGATAGGCAGGACGCAAGTTCATCGAGAATAGGGGAAAAAATTGACGCCAAGGATCGCGATTTTGGGAGCCGGTCCGAGTGGCCTCGCACAATTGAGGGCATTCGAATCCGCACACAAATCGGATCCCGGGTCGATGCCGCACATTGTCTGCTACGAGAAGCAGAGCGATCTCGGTGGAATGTGGAACTACACGTGGCGCACGGGGCTCGATCAACACGGCGAACCGGTACACGGAAGCATGTATCGATTCCTGTGGTCCAACGGCCCGAAGGAATGCCTCGAGTTCGCCGACTACTCGTTCGAGGAACACTTCGGCAGGCCCATCCCGTCGTACCCGCCACGGGCCGTCCTCCACGACTACATCATGGGCCGCGTCGACCAGAGCGACGCCCGCAAACACATCCGTTTCGACACCGCGGTACGGCAGGTCGAGTGGGTGGAATCCGGTGACGGGTCCGGGACAGGGCACTTCGACGTGACCGCAGCGGACCACTGTGCCGGCACCCTGCAGACCGAATCGTTCGACTACGTCGTCGTCGCAACCGGCCACTTTTCGACGCCGAACGTTCCGTATTTCGACGGATTGGAGGACTTCCCGGGTCGCGTGCTGCACGCCCACGACTTCCGGGACGCCCGCGAGTTCATTGGCAAGCGACTCCTTCTCGTCGGCAGCAGCTACTCCGCAGAGGACATTGGTACCCAATGCCACAAGTACGGTGCTGCGGAGGTCACGTTCAGCTACCGGACCGCGCCGATGGGACACGACTGGCCCGCCGGCCTCTCCGAGGCTCCGCTGCTGACCGGCGTGGACGGCAACACCGTGTACTTCGCGGACGGCAGCATTCGGGAGGTGGACGCGATCATCCTGTGCACCGGCTACCAGCACCACTTCCCGTTCCTGTCGGACGAGCTGACACTGACGACAGACAACCGGCTGTATCCCCGCGGCATCTACAAGGGTGTCGTCTCGCAGGCGAATTCGCGGCTGTTCTTCCTCGGCATGCAGGATCAGTACTTCACGTTCAACATGTTCGACGCCCAGGCATGGTACGTACGCGACGTGATCCTCGGCCGCGTCGAATTACCTGATCACGCATCACGCGAAGCCGATGTCGACGAATGGTGCGCTCGCCAAGAACTCCTCGACGGACCAGTTCAGGAAATTGATTTCCAAGCCGCATATATTCGCGACCTGGTCGACCGGACAGATTATCCGGAATTCCACGTGGAAAAGCAGGGCGAGCTTTTCAAGCAATGGAAGACGGACAAGAAGAACGACATCATGGGCTATCGGAACTGCAGTTACGCTTCGACTCTCACCGGAACAGTCGCACCACCACTCCCGGACAAGTGGATGAACATCATGGACGACTCCGCGGAATCGTTCCTGAAACACGAGTTCGACGCGACGTCACCTACGGGCACCGCGTCGACGCGGCCCCGGATCCCCACTCGCGAGCCGATTCGGACACCACAACCGGCGTGACCGACCGATCGGCGGGCGCCGCCGGTCTGCAGTTCGTGCCGGTTGGCTTGAAGGCGGCCGCCGCACCGTCGACGGGACACCCACCGCTGCCGCGCGTGCCGAAAGCCGTCAACGCCCGGCGTCGTATCGTCCACCCACCGTGTGCACGATCTGCAACGTCGGATCCCCCGGCACCAGGCTGTTCACGGTCCGCTGCAGGTCCTCGATCGGCGGCAGCTCGGTCGGCCCGAGGATCGTCACGGTGGCGGTGTCGCTCTGCCACTGTACGGCCACGACCTCGGCGTCGGGCGTACCCGACAGCCAGTCCTGGGTCGCCTCGAACACCTGCCTGGCCCACACCGAGGACAGTGAGTTGACCACCATCGGCACGACGACGGCACATGCCGCGACGCCCAGCGCCAGGTAGGCCCGCGCCCGCCCGGTGTCGGACTCGTGCCCGTAGCCGGCACCGAACAGCACCACGATTGCGGTGAACACCATCGCCACCACATTGGAGGCGAACAGGACGAACGCGCCGACCGCCAACGAGGGGGCGCCGGACCCGAGACACACCCCGACCACGCCGAGCGGTGGCACCAACGAGATCGCGATCGCGACACCGGGCAACACGTCACCGACATCGTGACGGGTGATGGCGATGGCCCCGGCGAACCCGGTCGCGATGGCGGCGAGCAGATCCATCAATGTCGGCGATGTTCGCCCTGTCACCTGCGAGTTCGCCAGCACGTTTGTCGGGTTGGGGAGCAACTGTGCGACGACGGCCCCGATCACGACGACCAGAACGACGCCCGCCGCGACGTACAGCATGCTCGTCGTCACGAGACGCGCTCTGCCCGTTGTGATTCCGAGACCGATTCCGAGGATCGGCGTGGACAGCGGTGCCACGATCATCGCGCCGATCACGGTGGCCGTGGAGTCACCCGCGACACCGGCGACCGCGATGACCGCGGACAGCGCCAGCATCGCCCAGAACGCTGATCGCTTGGCTCGCCGATCCCCCGACTCGAGGTCGAGGCGGTCGTCGAGTTCGTCCAGCGTCCGCCGCTGGTTGTCGGGTATGAGCAGCATGGCGATCCTCCATCCGGAGGGCAGGCCCACCCGTGGACCGGTCCTCGTACCAACCTCACGGCTCGGCGGCCGCGTGTCGTCACCCGGGCAGGGTGAACGGTGGATCGGCGAACACCGCTCGCATGATCCGCTCGGCCACCTCCAGCGCCGCACCCGCAACATTTCAGCAACCGGCCACCGGCGCTGCCGCGGATCGCCTCTGCTGCCCCTTCCGACCCGCTGGTCACTTGCATCTCGCGGCGCGGCGGCAACTGTCGGGTTCTTCCGCATTTCCAACCCGCGAGGGAACCGGCGTGGGCTACGGTCCGGCGACGGAACGAGAGGAACCTCACATGAAGACACTGCACACGAGTATCACGAACAACCCGGTGAAGGTCTCTGCCGCGTTGGCAGTGGCTGCGGGAACGCTCCTGGCGCTCTCCGCCGTGCCCGCCGCAGGCGCACAGGAGGTGGACAACGGACAGCGCACCGGACCGGTGCAGTTCTGGGCGAAGGACCTCGGCGGCTGCCAGGCCGAGTTCAACATCGAGAACCGCACCAACGTCACCACCTACACGATCGACTGGCGCATCGACGACGAAGAGGGCCGCGACATCGGCGTCGGATTCCCGGTGTGGCGGACCGGTACCCCGAACATGGCGTCCAAGTCGGAACTCCCGAGCTGGCCGGACGGCGGCGCGGGTGAGAACACCCCGGAGAACCGCACCATGGTCTCCGACCGCGACCCGGTGCTCGCCACGTACGTCCAGGACCTCAAGAACATCAACGCCAGCTGGAACCCGGCGTTGCCGAACCCGGAGGCCGACACCCACAAGGTCGACTACCGGATCGTGCTCGGCCCTCCCGGGAACAACGGCCAGACCCCGGACGGCAACCCGGAGTGGCTCGGTGACCGTCAGTGGCACACCGTCACGGTCACCGGCTGCAACCCGCCGGCAACCGGCGGATCGCTCGAATCACTCGACCTCGGCTCACTCGCCTCGCTGTTCGGAGCCTGAGCCGGCCCACAATCGGGACTCAGTCGAACACGATGACCTGACGGATCGCATTGCCGTCGGCCAGTTCGTCCATCCCCCGGTTGATCTCGTCGAGGGTGATCCGTGACGAGATGAGCTTCTCCACCGGCAGCCTGCCCTCCCGCCACATCTGCGCGTATAGCGGAATGTCACGGGAGGGCAGGGCCGACCCGAGATAGCTACCGACGATCGTGCGGGCCTCCGCGACCAGGCCCAGCGGCGAGATCTCCGATCGCGCCTGCGGATTGGGCAGGCCGACGGTCACGGTCGTGCCGCCGGGTGCCGTTGCGGCGACTGCCGTCTCGAATGCCCGCGCATTGCCTGCGGCCTCGACCACGAGGTCGGCGCGGACACCGCGTTCCACGAGCTCGGCGGGCGTGTACACCGCGGTCGCACCGAGTTCGATTGCAGTGGCGAGCTTCTCCGGCATCGCGTCGACGCCGATGACCGGGCCGTGCCCGAGGGAGACGGCTGTCAGCACCGCCGCCATCCCGACACCACCGAGCCCGACCACCATGATCGAATCGCCGGGCGCGGTGCGCGCGGCATTGAGCACGGCTCCCCCACCCGTGAGCACCGCACACCCGAGGACTGCCGCGATCTCGGCGGGCACATCGTTCTCCACCGCCACCACCGATCGCCGGTCCACGACGGCATGCGTCGCGAATCCGGAGACGCCCAGGTGGTGATGGACGTCGCCGCCGCCGCGGTGCAGGCGGCTGCCACCCGCGAGGAGAATGCCCTCGTTGTTCGCCACACTGCCCACACTGCACGGCATCCGCCCATTGGTGGCGCAGCCCGCACAGTCACCGCAGCGTGGAAGAAAAGTCATCACCACCCGGTCTCCGAGGGCGATGTCGGTCACCCCGTCGCCGAGTGCCTCGACGCGTCCGGCGGCCTCGTGCCCCAACAGCATGGGCACGGGCCGCACCCGATTCCCGTCGACAACCGACAGGTCCGAGTGACACAGTCCCGCCGCCTCGATGCGAACGAGCAGCTCACTCTGACGGGGTCCGTCCAGCTCCAGGTCGGAGATCGTGATGGGCCGGGATTGCGCGAAGGGTCGTGACCTGCCGATCTCCTCGAGCACCGCACCGCGTATCCGCATCACATACCTCCCAGATCAGTCGACGACCGCCGCCGACTTCTTCTTGCCTGCCTGCCATGCCACGACGAGGCCCAGTCCGACCAGAACGCCCACCGCGTCGGCGGCCCAGTCCCACACCGATCCGCTTCGCTCGATCGGCAGTACCGCCTGCACGATCTCGGAGACCGCCGCGTAGAGCAGTCCGCCGAGCAGCACCCACCGTGCCCGGAACCCCGCATATCGAGCCGCGACCGCCAGAGCCAGGAACATCAGAAGGTGGGTGACCTTGTCGCTGTACGGCGGCCCGCTCGGCACCGTCGATCCCGGCGAGAACAGCATCACCAGCGTCACCGCGAAAACGATGAGGAAGGGGACCGTTCGCCGCGACCACTGCACCTGCATCAGACGATCCCCCGCACCACCGCGGGCAGGTCCCTGGTACGCCGGTACGGGCCGACCACGGACGCCGCGAACGGGCGGCTGAGCAGCATCGCCGCGACCTCGCTCACTTCCTCTGTGGTGACGGCGTCGATGCGCCGCAGCGTCTCGGAGATGGTCCGGTGACTGCCGTAGCTCAGTTCCTGGCGACCGATGCGGTGCATCCGCGAGCTCGAATCCTCCAGGCCCAGAACCATTCCGCCGCGGATCGAACCCTTCGCGCGCGCCACCTCGGCATCGGTGATGCCGTTGGACGCGACCTGCGTGAGAACCTCGCGCACCAGCGTGGTGACGTCGGCGAGATTCTCCGGCTGGCATCCGGCGTACACGGAGAACGCGCCGGTGTCCGCGAACGTGTCGACGCTCGAGTACACCGAGTACGCCAGGCCGCGCTCCTCCCGGATCTCCTGGAACAGCCGCGACGACAGTCCGCCGCCGACGGCGGTGTTGAGCACCGACAGCGCCCACCGGTGGCCCTCGTGTCGGCCCAGGCCACGCACACCGACACACAGGTGCGCCTGCTCGCTGTCCCGTTCGAGAACGGTCAGGGCGGGAGCCGTCCTGGCCCGCAGTCGACCCGCGCGTCGCGGCGCAGGCTCGGCGCCACCCACCAGGTGGCCGTCGAATGCACGCCGGACGAGTTCGACGGTGTCGTCGTGGTCGACGTTGCCCGCGACCGCGACCACCATCCGCTCCGGCGTGTACCGGCGGACGTGGAAGGAATGCAGCTGTGTGCGGGTCATCGCCTCGATCGACTCGGTCGACCCGATCACCGGCCTGCCAACGGGGTGGTCACCGAACAGCGCGGTGAGGAACTCGTCGCCGAGCAGGTCCTCGGGGTCGTCGTCGCGCATCGCGATCTCCTCGAGCACCACCTGTCGCTCGACGTCGACGTCGGAGCTGCGGCACTTGCCGCGCAGCACGACGTCGCTGACGATGTCGATCGCGAGCGGTAGATCCTCGTCGAGGACGTGCGCGTAAAAGCAGGTGTGCTCACGCGAGGTGAAGGCGTTGAGCTCGCCGCCGATGCCGTCCACGACCTGGGCGATGTCGAGGGCGGTGCGCGTCGGGGTCGCCTTGAACAGCAGGTGCTCGAGGAAGTGCGCGGCCCCGGCGACCGACGCCTGCTCGTCGCGGGAACCGACACCCACCCAGACACCGACGGACGCCGATCGCACACCCGGCATGTGCTCGGTGACCACGCGCAGGCCGCCCGGGAGGACGGTGCGGCGCACAGTGGACCGCGGTGCGCGGACCTTCTTCTTCGGCGCCACGGACTTCGGCGTGACGGACTTCTGCTTCGCAGAAATCTGCGTGGCGGGCTTGCGGGCGGTCGTCGTGCGGGTGCGTGCGGTGTCGGCCATGAAGTGGTTCAGCGGTCCTCGGTGTCAGCTCTGACGGTGTCGGCTCTGAGGTTGTCAGTCGAAGACCAAACAGTACAGGTCCGGGTCACCACCCGCGGCGGTGCGGTTGGGAGCCGACGAGTTCACCCTTCCCCGCCGTGTCCCGGCTCCGGTACACGATGTAGGGACGGAACAGGTAGGCGAAGGGCGCGCTGAACGCATGCACCAGCCGCGTGAACGGCCATATCGCGAACAGCACCAGCGCAATGGTGACGTGAATGTGGAACGACAACGGTGCCTCCGCCATCAGCTCACCCTTGGGCTGGAAGTACCAGATGGACCGGAACCACGGCGACACCGTCTCGCGGTAGTTGTGTGCCTCGTTGCCCTCGAACGCACCGATCATGGTGGTCCCCAGCCCGGCAACGATTGCGGCGACGAGCACCACGTACATGACCTTGTCGTTGAGGGTCGTCGCGGTGAACACGGGGCCCGTGGAGCGGCGCCGGTAGATCAGCAACGCGACGCCGACCAGTGTCGCGACGCCCGCGATGACGCCGGGGATCGCGGCACCCCAGTGGTACATGTGTTCGCTGATACCGATGGCCTCGGTCCACGACTCCGGAATCACCAGACCGATGATGTGGCCGATGATCACGACCAGGATGCCGAAGTGGAACAGCGGGCTCCCGATTCGCAGCAGCCTGCTCTCGTACAGCTGCGACGAGCGCGTCGTCCACCCGAACTTGTCATAGCGGTAGCGCCACCACGTCCCGACGATGAGGATCGCGAGGGTCACGTAGGGGATGACGTCCCAGTAGATTTCGCCGGCCGACATGTCACTGCGCTCCTTCTGGTCGTGCGCTCTGGTCCCGGCGCGGTGGCACGGTCAGCGTGAACGGTTGCAGGCCAACGGCTTCGGCAGGAGGTCCCGACAACGCGAGGGCGCGAGCCCGCTGGCGCTCGAGTTCACTCGCGGGCGGCAAGGTGTCGGCCACCGCACCGATCACCCCTGCGTACGGCGACCCGCCGTCGCTCAGCTGCTCGTGCAACATGTCGATCGCCATCCGGTTCGTGGCCAGCAGGCGAGCCCCGCTGTCGGGGTCCACGGTGGCGGCGAATTCGAGGACCACTGCGAGGTGATCCGCGGACTCGTCGTCCGGCGGCTGCGCACCGGCAGTGCGATACGCGTCGGCGAACACGAGGATGGCGCTGCCGCGGTTACGGGTGTCACCGTCCGTCCAGTACGTCAGCAGCAGCGTGGTCTTGCGTCTCATGTCGAACGTCTCGACATAGGTGGTGGCCGCCTCGAGATCCGACTGTTCCCGCAACCGCCGCACCGCCGCCACCAGGGGCGCAGCACTCTCGTCGGGCAGCAGCGCGATCAACTCGTCGACCGTGGCCAGCCGGGCATGGTGCCCGCCGTCCGGGTAGGCGAGCAGCAGTGACGCCGCCTGCCAGACGATCCGGTGCTCGCGCAGGTTCCTGGCGGAGTCGCCGCGAGCCGGACGGCGGAGCAGCTTCATCGTCCACCGCCCGGGAACATGCCGTCGGGCGCACCCTTGCCATCCCAGTTCAGCAGGTTCACCCGCGACGGGCGGCTCTCGTTCGCACCCATCGCTTCGCTGGTCTGCCGCTGCCGCAGCGCGTGGAACGTCTCGACCGCCACCGGGACGGGCGTGCCGCTCACCTCGCCGAACGGTCCGGACCCCTGGTCGTACAGTCCGGGACCGCCCTCGAAGTCGAGGGCACATTCGGTGACCGTCTCCTCCAGTCCGTGGGCCTCCGCCGCGTACGCCGACGGAATCACATACCGCTCCTCGTACTTCGCGATCGCAAGGAGGCGGTACATCTCGTACATCTGCTCCTCGGTCATGCCGACCGCCGCGGGAATGTGCTCCTGCGGCGCACGTCCGAGGTTGATGTCCCGCATGTAGGACCGCATTGCGGCGAGCTTGCGCAGCACCCCTCCGACGACCTCGGTGTCCCCCGCCGTGAACAGCTCGGCCAGGTACTCGACCGGGATGCGCAACGACTCGAGAGCTCCGAAGAGGTTCCCGACATCCTCACCGTCGTGACCGTCACGGCTGACCGCGTCGACCACCGGCGACAGCGGCGGGACGTACCAGACCATCGGCATCGTTCGGTACTCCGGATGCAGCGGCAACGCCACCCGGAACTCCTTGATCAGCGCGTGGATCGGCGACTTCTGCGCCGCCTCGATCCAGGTTTCCGAGATACCCGAGGCGTGCGCGGCCGCGATGACATGCGGGTCGTTCGGATCGAGCAGGGTTCCCAACTGCGCCTCGTACAGGTCCTGATCGTTCTCCACCGACGCCGCCTCGAGCACCTTGTCTGCGTCGTAGAGGATCAGCCCGATGTAGCGCAGACGGCCGACACACGTTTCGGCGCAGACGGTCGGCAACCCGACCTCGACACGCGGGTAACAGAACGTGCACTTCTCGGCCTTGCCGGTCTTGTGATTGAAATACACCTTCTTGTACGGGCAACCCGACACACACATCCGCCACCCACGGCACTTGTCCTGGTCGACCAGGACGATGCCGTCCTCGACACGCTTGTACATGGCACCGGACGGGCACGAGGCGACGCAGGCCGGGTTCATGCAGTGCTCGCAGATACGGGGCAGATAGAACATGAAAGTCTGCTCGAGCTCGAGTTTGACCTGCTCGCTGACCTTCTTGAGTACCGGGTCGTCCTGCAGGATCTCCGGCGACCCACCCAGATTGTCGTCCCAGTTCGCCGACCACTCGACCTTCATCCTCTCGCCCGTGATCAGGCTTCGAGGCGGCGCCACCGGAATGTCGTCACCGAGCGGGGCGTTCGTCAGATTCTCGTAGTCGTACGTCCACGGCTCGTAATAGTCCTGAATCGCAGGCATCTTCGGGTTCGAGAAGATCCGCGAGAGCTTCTTGAGCCGTCCGCCGTCCTTGAGACGCAGCCGGCCCTTCGAGTCGCGCACCCAGCCGCCGCGCCAGCGATCCTGATCCTCGTACGTCCTCGGATATCCCTGTCCCGGACGGGTTTCGACGTTGTTGAACCACACGTACTCGGTGCCCGACCTGTTCGTCCACGCCTGCTTGCACGTCACCGAACAGGTGTGACACCCGATGCACTTGTCGAGGTTCATCACCATCGCCATCTGCGCCATGACCTTCATGATTCCCTCGCTTCGCAGGCTCCGGCCGTCACATCTCTCGCTCCGCGGGCTCCGCTCGTCACATCTCTCGCTCCGCGGGCTCCGCTCGTCACATCTCTCGCCTCACTGGCTGCGCTCGTGCCCATGTCAGTACGTCACTTCCTGGCTGCGGCGGCGAACCACCGTGACCTCGTCGCGCTGATTTCCGGTCGGGCCGAGGTAGTTCCACGCCCACGACGTCTGGGCGTAGCCGCCCGCGAGGTGGGTCGGTTTGATCAGCAGCCGCGTCAGCGAGTTGTGGATTCCGCCGCGCATGCCGGTCGTCTCGGACTTCGGAACGTCGATGGTGCGTTCCTGCGCGTGGTAGACGTACACGACGCCCTCGGGCATGCGATGCGAGACGATCGCCCGGCACACCACGACACCGTTGCGGTTCACCGCCTCGATCCAGTCGTTGTCCTTCACCGAGATCTTCGCCGCGTCCGCCGGGCTCATCCACATGGTCGGGCCGCCGCGAGACAGCGACAGCATGAACAGGTTGTCCTGGTACTCGGAGTGGATCGACCACTTGCTGTGCGGCGTCAGGTACCGCACCGTCAGTCCGATCCCGTCGCGCATCTCGCCGACGTGCGGTTCCTCGAACAGCCGCGCCATGTCCAGCGGTGGTCGGTAGACCGGCAACTGCTCCCCCAGTTCCTCCATCCAGTCGTGGTCGAGGAAGAAGTGCATGCGGCCGGTGAGCGTGTGAAACGGCTTGAGTTCCTCGATGTTCACCGTGAACGGCGCGTACCGCCTGCCCCCGGTCTCACTGCCCGACCATTCCGGGCTGGTGATCACCGGAACCGGCCTGGCCTGGGTGTCCGCAAAGGTGATGCGGCGCTCCTCACTGCCCTCGGCCAGGTGTACGAGGCGGCGTCCGGTGCGCTGCTCGAGCTGGCGGAATCCCTCGACCGCGAGCCTGCCGTTGGACGTGCCCGAGAGGCGCAGCACCGCCTCGCACATCTTCTCGGCGGTGTCGAGCGCCGGACGGCCCGCAGCCACACCGGAACTCATCACACCGTGCTTCTCCGCGAGCTCGACAACTTCCTCGTCGGGGTGGAAGGTGACACCCTTCGTCACCAGCCCCGCCTTCTCGACCAGCGGTCCGAGCGCCGACCACTTTTCCGCGATCGCCGTGTAGTCCCGCTCCACCACGACGAGCGGACCCATCGTCTTGCCCGGTACGGGCACCTCGCCGGTGGTGCGCCAATCCGATTCCGTACCACCCGGATACGCCATCGCGCCGGGGGTGTCGTGCTGCAACGTGCCCAGTACGACATCGGTTCGGGCACCCAGATGCGTCTTCGCCAACTGCGAGAAGGAGCGCGCGATCGCCCCGAACGCGTCGAAGTCCGATCTCGTCTCCCACGGCGGGTCGATCGCCGCGGTGAACGCGTGGATGTACGGGTGCATGTCGGTACTCGAGAGGTCCTGCTTCTCGTACCATGTCGCAGCCGGGAGAACGACGTCGGAGAGGAGCGTCGTCGACGTCATCCGGAAGTCGATCGACATGACGAGATCGAGTTTTCCTTCCGGAATCTCCTCGGGCCATTCGACGTCGTTGGGCCGCAATTCCTCCCGGGTCGGTTCCGCCTGCAGATTGGACGAGGTCCCCAGCAGGTGCTTGAGGAAGTACTCGTTGCCCTTGCTGGACGACCCGAGCAGATTCGCGCGCCACACACTGAGAACGCGCGGCCAGTTCCGTGGATTGTCGGGATCGGTGACGGCGAGCGACAATTCACCGGACGCCAACTGCTGCGCCACGTGTTTCGGAACGTCGACGCCAGCGGCGATGGCCTCCTCGGCGACGTCGAGGCTCGACCGATCGAACTGCGGGTAGAAGGGCGTCCAGCCCATCGCGACCGCCGAGGCCATGACGTCCATCGTGTGCCTGCCCGCGAATCGTCCCCGGCCGGTGGGACTCGCGAGGGCATCGGCCCGATATCCGTCGTAGCACCACTGATCGGTGTGCGCGTACCAGTACGAGGTACCGGCCATCTGCCGCGGTGGCCGGCTCCAGTCGCTACCCATCGCGACCGTCGCCCACCCGGTGACCGGTCGACACTTCTCCTGGCCGACGTAGTGCGCCCAGCCACCGCCGTTGCGACCCATCGAGCCGGTCAGGAGCAGCAGGCCCAGGATCGCCCGGTATGTGGCGTCGCCGTGGAACCACTGGCAGATGCCCGCGCCCATCACGATCATCGTCCGGCCGCCCGATTCGATCGCATTCGTGGCGAACTCGCGGGCGACGCGGATCACCTGGGCCGCCGACACGCCCGTGATCGGCTCCTGCCAAGCAGGGGTGTACAGCGCGGACTCGTCGTCGTACCCCGTCGGCCACTCGCCGGGCAGTCCGGGCCTCGCCACCCCGTACTGGGCGAGCATCAGGTCGAACACGGTGCACACCCGGTGGCCCGCGACGGTCCGGACAGGGACGCCGCGGTCGATCGTCTCACCGTGGCCGTCGACGGTGTCGAAGCGCGGAAACGTCACCGCGACGACGTCGCCGGGCACCCCGCCACCCAACCCGCCGTCCGAGGTCGCCACCGTCAGGGCAGGCACCAGGTCACCGAGGTCGAGGTTCCACTTCCCGACGCCCTCCTCGCCGAATCGGAAGCCGAGCGATCCGTGGGGAACGGCAGGGCGATCGGTCGCTCCGTCGATCAGCACCGGCTTGAACGCCGCGTTCTCCACGTCCTCACCGAGGTCCGCCGCGGTGAGGTTCTTCCCGGGGACGAGCCGACCGTCACGCTCCTCCAGTTTGACGAGGAATGGCAGGTCTGTGTAGCGCTGCACGTAGTCGACGAAGAACGGCTCCCGACGCTGGACGAAGAACTCGGAGAGGATCACCTGACCCATCGCCATCGCCATCGCACCGTCGGTGCCCGCGGCGCACGGCATCCACTCGTCGGCGAACTTCGTGTTGTCGGCATAGTCGGGACTGACGGTGACGACCTTCGTCCCGCGGTAGCGAACCTCGGCCATCCAGTGCGCATCGGGTGTCCGGGTCACCGGAACGTTCGAGCCCCACATCATCAGGTAGCTCGCATCCCACCAGTCGCCGGACTCGGGGACATCGGTCTGGTCGCCGAACACCTGCGGGGACGCCACCGGAAGGTCCGCGTACCAGTCGTAGAAGGACGTCATCACGCCCCCGACGAGTTCGACGAACCGGGACCCGGCCGCGAACGAGATCATCGACATCGCCGGAATCGGCGAGAACCCGGCGATCCGGTCCGGGCCGTACTCCTTGATCGTGTGCACGTGCGCGGCCGCGATCATCTCGGTGGCCTCGTCCCACGTGACGCGAACCAGCCCGCCCTTTCCCCGGGCCTGCTGATAGTGCCGTCGTCGCTCGGGGTCGTTCTGGATGTCCGCCCACGCCAGTACGGGGTCCCCCAGCCGCCCCCTCGCCTCGCGATACATCTCGACGAGGACGCCTCGGGCATACGGGTAGCGCACCCGCGTCGGCGAGTACGTGTACCAGGAGAAAGCCGCCCCGCGCGGACATCCGCGCGGCTCGTACTCGGGACGGTCCGGACCCACCGACGGATAGTCGGTCTCCTGGGTTTCCCAGGTGATGATCCCGTCCTTGACATAGATCTTCCAGGAACAGGAGCCGGTGCAGTTCACGCCGTGCGTCGACCGCACCACCTTGTCGTGACTCCACCGATCGCGGTAGAAGATGTCGCCTTCACGACCACCGTTGCGAGTGACTGTGCGGCGGTCGGGTGAGAACTGCCCGGGGGTGAAGAACCTCCCGCTTCGCAGCAGCACGTCCTCGACTGCGCCTCCGGTGATCGAACCACTCGACGTCACGTGCCCTCCTCCGCGCCGGGTGGCGCTTGAAAGATCTTCCGGTCAGGTCTGTTTCGGTGCCGCTTCCGCTTTCTCGGGCTCGCGGGCATGCAGCCTCAACGCGGTGTAGAGGAAGGCGACGACGGCGACCGCGGCCAGCAGCAGCAGGCCGACGGTGTAGTTGTTGTCCACCTCGTTGTACGTCGCGCCCATCACCAGCGGCGGGAAGTATCCACCCAAACCGCCTGCCGCAGCGACGATTCCGGTGACGCTACCGACGCTCTGAGCAGGCGAACGTCGTGCCACCCAAGCGAACACGCCGCCGGTACCGATACCGAGGAAGACAGCCAGCGAGATGAACGTGACCGCGGACCAGAAGTCGGCCGGCGGCTGGAACGTCGCGACGACCGCGAGAACCGCAGTGCCCGCGAGCGAGGCGAGCACGACCCATTTCGGAGCGATCCGATCCGAGAGCGTGCCACCGATCGGCCGAGCGACAACGGCGGCGAGCGCGAACGCCGCGGTCCGCGTGCCCGCGTCGACGGCGGAGAAGTCGTAGATGTTCTTGATGTACGTCGGCAGGTAGTTGCTGAAGGCGACGAACCCACCGAACACGATGGCGTACAGGAACGACATCTCCCATGTCACACCAAGTTTCGATGCCGCGACGAGCTTGGGAACCACCGGCTCGGTGTTGGGGACGAACACCGGAGAGTCCTTCATCAGCATCACGCACAGGACCGCGGTCGCGGCCAGCGCGAGCGCGATGATGACGTGTGTCGTGACGAGCCCGAACCAGCCCACGAACCGCGGAGTGAAGAACGCCGACAGCGCGGTACCGACCATGCCCGCGCCGAACACCCCGGTGGCGAATCCGTGCCTGCTGGCCTCGTACCAGGACTTCGCGAACGGGATGCCGATCGCGAACACCGTGCCCGCGACACCGAGGACGAAGCCGGAGGCCAGCAGGCCGACATACGAGTCGGCGTTGGCGGAGAACCCGACGGCGAGGACCGGGATGATCGACGCCAGGGCAACGAAGATGAAGAGGGCTCGACCACCGTATCGGTCGGTGAGCGGGCCGGTCACGATTCGGCCCAGCGACCCGACCAGGATCGGTGTTGCCACGAGCATCGACGCCTGCGAACTGCTCAAATCGAGACGCGCGGCGTAGGTCGTGGACATGGGGCCGATCATGTTCCAGGCCCAGAAACAGATCGTCGACGTCCAGGTGGCCAGAGCAAGATTCCGGACCTGGGCGGACTTGTCGAAAACAGGCGCTCCTGAGTTCACTCGTCCAGCAAAGCACCCGGCCGAAGGTGACGCAGTACGAAGACACGCTGCCGCAGGCAACGTTCCGGTCACGACGGAACAGAAAGGTGCCCCCGACCACACGGGTCGGGGGCACCTTCGTGAACTGCTACGCCGGTGACGTCACCGGCAGGTCATACCTACGCGTCCGCGTCGGTTGCCTTCGCCTCGGCGGCGGGCGCCGCAGCACCCTCCTCCTCGACGGGGACCAGCGAGATCTTGCCGCGGTTGTCGATGTCGGCGATCTCCACCCGGAGCTTGCTGCCGACGCTCACGACGTCCTCGACCTTGTTGATCCGCTTGCCGTTGCCCAGCTTGGAGATGTGCACCAGTCCGTCGCGGCCCGGGAGCAGCGAGACGAACGCACCGAAGGCGGTGGTCTTGACGACCGTGCCGAGGAAGCGCTCGCCAACCTTGGGCAGCTGCGGGTTGGCGATGGCGTTGATCAGATCGATCGCGGCCTGCGCAGACGGACCATCGGTGGCGCCGACGAACACGGTGCCGTCGTCCTCGATGGAGATGCTCGCACCGGTCTGCTCGGTGATCGAGTTGATCATCTTGCCCTTGGGGCCGATGACCTCGCCGATCTTGTCCACGGGCACCTTGATGGTCGTGATGCGCGGCGCGAACGGGCTCATCTCGTCCGGGGTGTCGATGGCCTCGGCCATGACCTCGAGGATGGTGGTCCGGGCGTCGTGGGCCTGCGACAGCGCACCGGCCAGAACCTGCGACGGGATGCCGTCGAGCTTCGTGTCCAGCTGCAGCGCCGTGACGAAGTTCTTGGTACCGGCGACCTTGAAGTCCATGTCACCGAAGGCATCCTCGGCGCCGAGGATGTCGGTCAGCGCCACGTAGCGGGTCTCGCCGTCGACCTCGTCGGAGACCAGGCCCATCGCGATGCCCGCGACGGGAGCCTTGAGGGGCACACCGGCGTTGAGCAGCGACAGGGTCGACGCGCACACGGAGCCCATCGAGGTCGAGCCGTTGGAGCTCAGCGCCTCGGAGACCTGGCGGATCGCGTACGGGAACTCCTCGACGCTCGGCAGGACCGGCATGAGGGCGCGCTCGGCGAGCGCGCCGTGGCCGATCTCGCGACGCTTCGGCGAACCGACGCGGCCCGTCTCACCGGTCGAGTACGGCGGGAAGTTGTAGTGGTGCATGTAGCGCTTGCTGGTCTCGGGACCGAGCGAGTCGACCTGCTGCGCCATCTTCACCATGTCCAGCGTGGTGACACCCATGATCTGGGTCTCGCCGCGCTCGAACAACGCGGAGCCGTGGGCACGCGGGATCACGGCGACCTCGGCCGAGAGCGACCGAATGTCGGTGATGCCACGACCGTCGATCCGGAAGTGGTCCTTGAGGATCCGCTGACGGACGAGCTTCTTGGTCAGCGAGCGGAACGCCGCGCCGATCTCCTTCTCGCGACCCTCGAACTGCGGTGCGACCAGGTCGAGGACGTCGACCTTGACCTCGTCGGTCTTGTCGTCGCGCTCCTGCTTGCCCGCGATGGTCAGTGCCGCCGACAGCTTCTCGGTGGCAGCGGCCTCGACCGCGGCGTACACGTCGGCCTGGTAGGCCGGGAACACCGGGTACTCGCCGGTCGGCTTCGCCGACGCGGCGGCAAGAGCCTGCTGCGCCTCGCAGAGGCGGGCGATGAACGGCTTGGCGGCCTCGAGGCCCTCGGCGACGATCGCCTCGGTCGGCGCCTGCGCGCCGCCGTCGATCAGCGCGATGACGTTGTCGGTGGCCTCGGCCTCGACCATCATGATCGCGACGTCACCGGACTCGACGACGCGGCCCGCGACGACCATGTCGAAGACTGCGTTCTCGAGCTGCTCGACGGTCGGGAAGGCGACCCACTGGCCGGCCTTGTTCTCGTCCGAGGTGATCAGCGCGACGCGCACGCCACCGACGGGGCCGGAGAACGGCAGGCCCGCGATCTGGGTGGACGCGGACGCGGCGTTGATCGCCACGACGTCGTACAGGTCCTTCGGGTCGAGGCTCAGGACCGTCACGACGACCTGGATCTCGTTGCGCAGGCCGTCGACGAACGACGGGCGCAGCGGCCGGTCGATCAGGCGGCAGGTCAGGATCGCGTCGGTGGAGGGGCGGCCCTCACGACGGAAGAACGAGCCGGGGATGCGACCCGCGGCGTACATGCGCTCCTCGACGTCCACCGTCAGGGGGAAGAAGTCGAAGTGCTCCTTGGGGTGCTTGCTGGCGGTGGTGGCCGACAGCAGCATGGTCTCGTCGTCGAGGTACGCGACAACGGCGCCGGCAGCCTGCTGGGCGAGGCGGCCGGTCTCGAAACGAATGGTGCGGGTTCCGTAGGACCCGTTGTCGATCACGGCGGTCGACTCGAAGACGCCCTCGTCGACCTCTACTGCAGTGTTTGCGGTCATGTCTTTCTCTTCTCTCCCTCTCGTCTTCGCCGTATCCGCATGGACGTGGCCGCCCTCCTGGCGGTCACGGCGCACCTGCCGGGTGCATTCCCTCTTTCGCGGAGGCGGCCATCGATCGAAGCCAATCGCAGGTCACCCCTCGTGGGTGATCGTCCGAGTGGCCACTACCGAGGACCGACTGCCACTACTGCAGGTACGTACGGCGGGATCCCTCGTGGATCCGATGGTTCGCGATGGAACCGGTCTGTCCGATGACTCGGGTCGCTTTCGATCCGGCCATCCGACAAACACCGGTAGCCAACGAGGTCAGTCTAAGCACTCGCCTCGTTGGCTACCGGGATGTTCACGTCCGGATCGGTGCGCTGTGTCGCGCATTCGCCCGGTGCGTCGAATCTTTTATCGGCGCAGGCCCAGACGCTCGATGAGCGAACGGTAACGCGCGATGTCGACCTTCTGAACGTACTTGAGCAGACGACGACGGCGTCCAACCAGCAGCAGCAGGCCGCGGCGGGAGTGGTGGTCGTGCTTGTGCTTCTTCAGGTGCTCGGTGAGGTCGACGATCCGCTTCGTCAGCAGCGCAACCTGCGCCTCCGGCGATCCGGTGTCGGTCTCGTGAACGCCGTACTCGGCGAGGACGGCCTTCTTCTCTTCGGTGGTCAGCGCCACTGTCACTCCTGTTACTGATGTCTGCGCGATGAGAACTCGGAACAAGCCCGAGTGGCGTGGCCACCACAGACCGCAGCACACACCGAGGAAACATCCTACCAGTGCCGGAAGCGGGTCCCGACGCCGCGGTCAGCCCCTCACGTCGGTGCGTGTGAGCAGCTCCCGGGTGTCGTCGACGTCGCGACCCATCTGCGCGATCAGCGAGTCGACCGAGTCGAACTTCTCCATGCCGCGCAGGCGCCGGACGAAGTCGACCGCCACGTGCTGGCCGTACAGATCCGCTGACGCGTCGAGGATGTACGCCTCGACGGTGCGCGTCCGACCCGAGAACGTCGGATTCGTGCCGACGGACACCGCAGCCATGTGCGCAACCCCCGGCTCCAAGGACCCCGCCACGGGGTCCTGCCCCAGCACCGTGAACCAGGCCGCGTAGACGCCGTCCGCGGGAATCGCGGCGTGTTCCGGCGGCGAGATGTTGGCCGTGGGGAAACCCAGGTCTCGGCCACGGCGCTCACCGTGCACGACGACACCCTCGACGCGGTGCGGTCGACCCAGCGCCTCGGCCGCGGCCGACACGTCACCGGCGTCGACGCAGGACCGGATGTAGGTCGACGAGAACGTGACCGCGTGCTCCGCGACCAGGTTCACCCCGTCGACAGCGAACCCGAAACGCGATCCGATCTGCCGCAGCAGGTCGACCGTGCCGGCCGCCTTCCGACCGAAGGTGAAGTTCTCCCCCACGACGACCTCGGCGACGTGTAACCGCTCGACCAGGATCTCGTGCGCGTACTGCTCCGGGCTCAGCTTCATGAACTCCGAGGTGAACGGGACGACGCAGAACACGTCGATTCCCAACTCCTCCGCCAGTTCGGACCGCCGACGCAGCGTCGTCAACTGCGCCGGGTGACTGCCCGGCCGCACGACCTCCATCGGGTGTGGGTCGAAAGTCATGAGCACACTGGGAATTCCGCGTTCGCTCGCCGACTTCACCGCACGGCTGATCAACTGCGCATGCCCACGATGCACACCGTCGAAGACGCCGATCGTGAGTACGCAGCGGCCCCAGTCGGCTGGAACGTCGTCGAGCCCTCGCCATCTCTGCACGCACCGAAGCCTACGACCCGCCGCCGCGAGCGTCACCTTCGGTGGGTCTTCCGGTGTCTCCGCGCCCACACGGATGCCTCGGCAGGTGTCGAAGTGCCACACCGCCTGTGCATTGCCTAAGCTCGTTCCGTGCCTGAGCGTAGAAACCAATCGGACAGATCAGCGGAAGGGGTCGCGCCATCGGCCGGCCGTGCGCCGTCGCTCACGACGGTCGCGCAGGACTATCTGAAGGTGATCTGGACCGCGGGCGAATGGTCGGGTGAACAGGTTTCGACGAAAATGCTCGCCGAGCGCATCGGTGTCTCGGCGTCGACGGTGTCCGAGGCGATCCGAAAGCTGTCCGATCAGGGCCTCGTCGACCACGCCAAGTACGGGTCGATCTCGCTGACCGACAGTGGCCGCGCCGCCGCCGTCGCCATGGTCCGCAGGCACCGTCTCATCGAGACGTACCTCGTCGGCGAACTCGGCTACGGCTGGGACGAGGTGCACGACGAGGCCGAGGTTCTCGAACACGCCGTCTCCGACCTGATGATCGAACGTATCGACGCCAAGCTCGGACATCCGGAACGCGACCCTCACGGCGATCCGATCCCCGCGGCCGACGGCACCATCCCGGCGCCGCAGGCACGTCAGCTGAGCGAACTCGCCGACGGCCAGTCCGGCACGGTGGCCCGGATCTCCGACTCGGACCCTGCGATGCTCAGGTACTTCGACAGCGTCGGCATCTGCCTCGACCTGACGATCACCGTGCTCGAACGGCGCGACTTCGCGGGCACCGTGTCGGTGCAGCTCGGCAACGGGTCCGTCATCGAGCTGGGAAACCTTGCTGCCGAGGCGATCTGGATCGTCGAGCGCTGATCCGACTAGAGGCCGCGCAACGTAGCGGGACGCACCACCATCACCGAACTCGCCCTCCTGCCACGCTCCTGCAGCAGCGCGATGGTGTGTCCGGTCGGGTCGATGGCCGCGTAGGTACCGGGGATGCCGATCGGGTCGAGCCAGCGGCCCTGGCTGATCGACTCCGCTTCCTCGGCCGAGATCTGACGGTGCTCGAACGCCGTCTGGCAGGCCTGGTCGATGTCGAGGCTCACGGACGGATCCTCGGCCAACTGCTCCAGCGTGCGGGCGTGGTCGAGGGTGAACGGGCCGACGCGGGTCCGCCGCAACACCGTGAGGTGCCCGCCGACACCGAGAGCAGCGCCGAGGTCACGGGCCAGTGCGCGGACGTAGGTTCCGGACGAGCACTCGACCTCGACGTCGAGGTCGACGAACGACTCCACACGCCGCGACGCCGTCACGTCGAAGCGGTCCACCGTGACCGGCCGGGCCGCGAGCTCGAAGTCCTCGCCGTCGCGGACCAGTTTGTGCGCGCGCTGCCCGTCCACCTTGATCGCGCTCACCCGTGTCGGGACCTGCTCGATGGCACCGGTCAGCGTCGCGATCACAGTCGCGACCTCGCCGTCCGTGACGCCGGACGCATCGGCAGTGCTGAGCACTTCGCCCTCCGCGTCGTCGGTGGTCGTGGCCTGACCGAGCCGGATCGTCGCGGTGTACGCCTTCGTGGTCAGCGACAGGAGGCCGAGCAGTTTCGTGGCCCGCTCGACTCCGAGCACCAGCACACCCGTCGCCATCGGATCCAGCGTGCCCGCGTGCCCGACCTTGCGAGTCTGCAGGATCTTGCGGCACCGGGCGACGACGTCGTGACTGGTCATCCCGCCGTCCTTGTCGACGATCAGCAGCCCGGCGCCGTGGAGGCCGGAGGACGGGGGACGGTGAGCAGACACGGGTTTCGAGCCTACTGGACGGTGATCGCGGCGATCACCAGGCCGTCGTCGACCAGCCACCGGCCGTCGAAGGAGGTCAGCGGCGGACCCGACACCGTCTCCCCCGGCACCAGGAGCTCGGTGTGGAAGGTGCCGGTGGTCCCGTCCTGACCCGAGCGCTCGAGCGCGAAGGTGATGTGGGCGTCCTCGAATCCGAGCCAGCGGTGCGTAAGCGGGAACCACGCCTTGTACGTTGCTTCCTTCGCACAGAACAGCAACCGGTCCCAGTGGATGTCGGTGCCAGCAGCGTCGGGCCGCTCGTTCAACACAGCGGCGGGCCGCTCGCTCAGCACGGTGGACAGCCAGTCACGTTCGGCGGGCAGGCTGACGGCGTCGAGCACGCCGTCCGGCAGCGGTCCGTGCGGCTCGGCGTCGATGCCGACGGAGCGCACGGCCATCGAGTACCCGAGGACCGCGCCGCGGTAGCCGTCGCAGTGCGTCAGGCTGCCGACCACCCCACGGGGGAAGAGCGGAACCCCTCTCTCGCCCTTGAGGATCGGTGCCGGGTCGACGCCGAGCTTGCCCATCGCCTGCCGGGCGCAGTGCCGGACGCTGATGAACTCTCGGCGACGCTTCTCCACTGCGCGCGCGATCAGCGCGGCCTCGCTCGGATGCGGCTCGAGTTCGGGCGGATCGGAGAACAGCTCGGCGTACTCGACACCGGTCGGAAGAATCTTCTCGATCACGCGCGCGCCGCCCTCATCCGCTCCATCTCCGCTTCCTGCTCGGGGGTCACCTTGAAATGACCGCCCCACTTGTTGAGAGTTCCCGGCGCATAGTCCGGGACCGGGAGAATCTGCCGCAGCAACCGCTCCGGCAGCCCGCGGCGCTGCCACTCACGCGGATAGCCGAGGGACACCTCCTCGAATCGGACGCCGTCGTACCAGGTGGTCCGCGGGATGTGCAGGTGCCCGTACACGCTGCAGATCGCGTTGTAGCGGGTGTGCCAGTCCGCGGTCTGCTCGGTGCCGCACCACAGCGAGAACTCCGGGTAGAGCAGCACTCGCGTCGGTTCGCGCACGAGCGGGAAATGATTGATCAGCACCGTCGGAATCGACAGGTCCAGCGCGTCGAGTCGGGCCCTCGTCGACTCCAGCCGGGCCGCGCACCACGCATCGCGGGTGGCGTACGGCTCGGACGAGAGCAGGAACTCGTCGGTGGCGACGACGTTCTTGTCCCGCGCGAACTCGAGCGCCTCCTCCTTGGTCCGCGTTCCCTCGGGCCGAAACGTGTAGTCGTACAGCAGGAACATCGGCACCAGCGTCGCCGGGCCGCCCTCCCCCTCCCACACCGGGTACGGGTCCTCCGGGGTGACGACTCCGAGCTCCCGGCACATCGTGACCAGATAGTCGTAGCGGGCCACTCCGTGGATCTGGACCGGGTCCTTCGCCGTCGTCCACAGTTCGTGGTTGCCAGGAACCCAGATCACCTTCTCGAACCGCCCGCGGAGCGTCTTCAGCGCCCACGCGATGTCGTCGGTCTTCTCGGAGACGTCACCCGCGAGGATCAGCCAGTCCTGCGGTGACTCCGGGTACAGCTCCTCGGTGATCGGCCGGTTGCCGCGATGCCCGACATGGGTGTCGCTCACCGCCCACAATTTGCGTGTCACGCTCTCTACCTTTCCACCTGAACATCGCCGCTCGCGTCTGCCCGAGCACCCCGCTGGATGTCGGCACCGCCGACGTCCCGCTGAATGTCGGCACCGCCGACGGCCCAACGCCCTGTACGCACCCGCCACACCACCGCGAACATCCGCAACACCAGGAACACCGTCAGGCCCGTCCAGATTCCGGCGAGTCCCCAGTCGAACACCAGCGACAGCCAGATGAGCGGCAGGAATCCGACAACGGCGCACCCCAGGGTGGCATTGCGGAGGAACTTCGCGTCACCCGCCCCGAGCAGCACCCCGTCGAGTGCGAAGACGACTCCCGCGACCGGCATGATCGCGACGAAGAACCACCACGCCACGTCCACCTGGTCCTGGACGCCTGCGTCGGCGGTGAAGAGCGCCGGGATCACGGCGTGCCCGAGCGCGAACATCGCGGCAAGGACGGATGCGAACACCGTCGACCAGCCCGTGAGGCGCCGCGCCAACCCCTTGGCACCGGCCACTCGTCCCGCCCCGAGCGCGGCGCCGACCAGTGTCTGGGCGGCGATGGCCAGCGAATCGAGGGTGAGGGCCACGAGGTTCCACAGCTGCAACACCACCTGGTGCGCCGCCACCGAGGCAGCCCCGAAACGGGCAGCCACCGCGGCCGCGGAGAGGAAGCAGGCCTGGAACGCCAGGCTCCGCAGGATCAGGTCGCGGCCGAGGACCAGCTGCGCACGCATGACCGAGGGCTGCGGCCGCAGCGGCACGCCCGAACGCACCACCGCGACGACGAAGCAGGTCGCCGTCACCACCTGACCCGCGACGTTCGCGATCGCGGAACCCACCAGTTCCAGGCGCGGCGCTCCGGCCAGGCCGTGCACCAACAGCGGACACAGAATCGCGGACAGCGCGAGCCCCGCCAGCACGAACCGCAGCGGCCGCAGAGTGTTCTGCACGCCCCGCATCCAGCCGTTGCCCGCCATCGCGATCAGGATCAGTGGTGCACCGAACACCGCGACCCGCAGCCACGACAGCGCCGCATCGGCGATGTCGTCGCCTCCCGCGATCACTGCGGTCACCGGCCTCGCGAACAACTGAACGGCAGCGACGATCAGCAGTCCGATCCCGGCCGCGAGCCACGTCGCCTGCACGCCCTCGGCGATCGCTCCGCGCTCGTCACCCGAGCCGTGCAGCCGGGACGCCCGCGCGGTTGTGCCGTACGACAGGAACGTCAACTGGGTACTGACCTGGGCCAGGATCAATCCGCCGACCGCGAGGCCTGCGAGGGCCAGAGCGTCGAGATGACCGACGACGGCAATATCGAAGAGCAGGTAGAGGGGCTCGGCGGCGAGCACCCCGAGCGCGGGCACCGCCAGGCCCAGGATTCTGCGGGCCGACGGCCGGTCGGAAGCTCCGACGCCCGTCGTCCCGTCCCCCGCGACCGCGTCAGCCAATGGTGTCCAGCAGGCCGGCCACCACGGCGTCCGCGTCACCTTCCGCGGTGTAGCCGGACGCGAACCGGTGCCCACCGCCTCCGAGACGACCCGCCACCTCGGACACGTCGATCGCGGCCTTCGAACGCAACGACACGGACCACACGCCGGGCACGTTCTCCTTGAACACCGCCGCGACCTCGGCCTGCGCGGTCGTGCGCACGATGTCGATGACGGACTCGATCTCCTCGGCGCCCATCCCTGTGGTGTCGTGATGCCGGACCAGCGCGTAGACCAGGCCCAGGCCGCCGACCGCCTCGGGCACCAACTGCGCCGACCCCAGAACGGAGGACAGCATCGGCAACCAACCGAACGGGTGCGTGTCGAGGAGGCGGCGCGTGATCTCCGCGGAGTCGATTCCGGTGTCGATGAGACGTTCCGCCAGAGCGTGGGTCCCCGGCTGCACCCACCGGAACGACCCGGTGTCGGTGGCGAGTCCGGCGAACAGGCAGTGCGCGATGTCCCGGTCGATCTCGACGTCCCACAGATCGAACAGTCGGCTCAGCACCGCCGCCGTCGCCTCGGCGGTGTCGTCGATCAGGTTGTACCGCCCGTACCGGGTGTTGGACCGGTGATGGTCGATGACGAGCGTGCTTCCCGCGGTGTCCAGCCGACCACCGAGCGACCCGAGCCTGCCGCGGCTGCCGCAGTCCACCGTCACGACCAGATCGACGGCCTCGGCGACCTCGTCGCGCGGAACGAGCAGTTCGATGCCCGGCAGTGTCCGCATCGACTCCGGCAGCGCATCGGGCTGCGCGAACGACACCTGAACCGGCGTACCGCGACGATCGAGAGCGATCGCCAGTGCGAGCCCGCTGCCGATGGTGTCCGCATCGGGCTGGACGTGGCAGAGCACCGTCACCGAACGGGCCTCCGACAGCAACTCGACCGCGCCGGCCAGGTCGATGTCGGCGGGCTCCTGTGGGCGCGTGGGCTGCGACGTCACGGTCATCGCCGAACCCTAGTCGCGGTCGGCGTCATCGTCGTCCGCGGCGCGGGACTCCTTGTACGGGTCCTCCTCGCCTGCGTGCGACGCACCCTCGCGGGCCTTGGCCACCTCGTCGTCCGCGGCGCGGGCCCGGGCCAGCAGCTCTTCCATGTGGCGTGCCGTGTGGGGAACGGTGTCCGCGACGAACGCCAACGTCGGAGTGAACCGAACACCGGTTCCTGCGCCGACCTTCGACCTGAGCACACCGGTCGCCTTGGCCAACCCGGCCGCGGCGCCCTCGAAGTCGGGTTCGCTGTCGAGGTCGACACCACGAACGGTGTAGTACACCGTCGCGTCGTGCAGATCCGCCGTCACCTTGGCGTCCGTGATGGTGACGTAGTCGAGTCGAGGATCCTTGATCTCCTGATCGATCGCCGACGCCACGATCGTCGAGATGCGCTTGGCGAGCTTGCGTGCTCGTGCCGGATCTGCCATGACCGAAGTCCCTTCTTCACACGACGGCGGGCCGTCTAGAACAACACGACGGCCGGACCGCCGAAACCACACGACGGCCGAGCCGCCGAATTCACCGACGGCATCGCCGTCGGGTCGATCAATTGGACTACACAGTGAATCGAACTACACCGGAGGCTCAACTGGAACCGGAAGTCAGTCCTCGGGACCGAAGATCCGCCTGCGTGCAGACAGTAGTTGCAGCTCCGGTCGGGCCGCGACGGTGCGCTCGCAGGTGTCGAGGATCTCCCCGACATGTCCCACGTCGACCCCCGCGACAGCCACCCCGATGTGGGCGCGTCGGTAGAGGTCGTGGTCGCCGGTCTCGGCCACCGACACGCCATAGCGGGCCAGGGCTGCGATCACGGGCTTGACCACGGATCTCTTCTCCTTCAGCGACCTGACGTCGCCGAGCAGAACGTCCAACTCGAGGGCACCGAGATACAACGAACCTCCCGATCGTCTGACTAACAGGCCGAACCCCGCGGGCCACGAATCTCTCGTGGCCCGCGGGTTCTCGGAGCCTAGTCGCGCGGCTTCTCGCGAAGCTCGTACGCCTCGATCACGTCACCGACCTTGATGTCGTTGTACGTGACGGTCAGACCGCACTCGTAACCCTCGCGCACCTCGGTGGCGTCATCCTTCTCCCGCTTGAGCGAGGAGATGGTGATCGTCTCCGCGACAACGACGTTGTCACGCAGCAAGCGCGCCTTGGCGTTGCGCCGCATGATGCCGGAGGTGACGAGGCAGCCCGCGATGTTGCCGACCTTGGAGGACCGGAACATGGCGCGGATTTCCGCCTTGCCGAGCTCGACCTCTTCGTAGATCGGCTTGAGCATGCCCTTGAGGGCCTTCTCGATCTCGTCGATGGCCTGGTAGATCACCGAGTAGTACCGGATGTCGACGCCCTCGCGGTTGGCGAGCTCGGTGGCCTTGCCCTCCGCGCGGACGTTGAAGCCGATGATGATCGCGTTCGACGCCGACGCCAGGTTGACGTTGGTTTCGGTGATGCCACCGACGCCGCGGTCGATGACCCGGAGCTGAACCTCGTCGTCGATCTGGATGCCGAGCAGTGCCTCTTCCAGGGCCTCCACGGTGCCGGAGTTGTCGCCCTTGAGGATGAGGTTGAGCTCGTTGTGCTCCTTGAGCGCCGCATCCAGATCTTCCAGGCTGATCCGCTTGCGGCTGCGTGCTGCGAGCGCGTTGCGCTTGCGGGCGTTACGCCGGTCCGCGATCTGCCGGGCGATCCGGTCCTCGTCGACGACGAGCAGGTTGTCGCCTGCACCGGGCACCGACGTGAAGCCGATGACCTGGACGGGACGCGACGGGAGCGCCTCGAGGACGTCCTCGCCGTGCTCGTCGACCATGCGCCGGACGCGACCGTAGGCGTCGCCGGCGACGATCGAGTCGCCGACCCGCAGGGTGCCGCGCTGGATGAGCACGGTCGCCACCGGACCACGGCCGCGGTCGAGGTGCGCCTCGATGGCGACACCCTGGGCGTCCATGTCCGGGTTGGCGCGCAGGTCGAGCGACGCGTCCGCGGTGAGGAGCACGGCTTCGAGCAGCTGCTCGATGTTCGTACCCTGCTTCGCGGAGATGTCGACGAACATGGTCTCTCCGCCGTACTCCTCGGCGACGAGGCCGTACTCGGTGAGCTGCCCGCGGATCTTGGCCGGGTCGGCACCTTCCTTGTCGATCTTGTTCACCGCGACCACGATCGGCACGTCGGCCGCCTGGGCGTGGTTGATCGCCTCGACCGTCTGCGGCATGACGCCGTCGTCGGCCGCGACCACGAGGATCGCGATGTCGGTGGCCTTCGCACCACGGGCACGCATGGCGGTGAACGCCTCGTGACCCGGGGTGTCGATGAACGTCACCAGACGCTCGACGCCGTCCAGCTCGGTCAGCACCTGGTAGGCGCCGATGTGCTGGGTGATGCCGCCCGCCTCGCCCTCGCGGACGTTGGCCTTGCGGATCGTGTCGAGCAGGCGGGTCTTGCCGTGGTCGACGTGACCCATGACGGTGACCACCGGGGGACGCTGCTCGAGGTCTTCCTCGCCGCCTTCGTCCTCGCCGTAGGTGAGGTCGAACGACTCGAGGAGCTCGCGGTCCTCGTCCTCCGGGCTGACGACCTGAACGACGTAGTTCATCTCGCCGCCGAGCAGCTCGAGGGTCTCGTCGTTGACGGACTGCGTCGCCGTGACCATCTCACCCAGGTTGAACAGCGCCTGGACCAGGGCCGACGGGTTGACGTCGATCTTCTCGGCGAAGTCCGACAGGGACGCACCGCGAGCGAGACGGATGGTCTCGCCGTTGCCGCGGGGCAGCCGCACGCCACCGACGGCGGGTGCCTGCATGGAGTCGTACTCTTGCCGCTTCTGACGCTTCGACTTGCGGCCACGACGGGGCGCGCCACCGGGACGACCGAACGCGCCTGCCGCGGCACCACGCTGGCCGGGACGGCCACCGCCGCCACCGGGACGACCGCGGAAACCACCTGCGGGAGCTCCACCGGGAGCCGGAGCACCACCGGTACCGGGGGCGCCGCCGCGGTAGCCTCCGCCACCGCCGCCGGGACGTCCACCGGGACCACCCGGACGACCGCCACCGGGGCGGCCTGCGCCGGGCGCGGGACGGGACGACCGTGCGGGCATGGCACCCGGGTTCGGGCGCGGAGGCATCGAGCCGGGGCTCGGACGCGGGCCACCCTGGCCGGGAGCCGGGCGGGGACCGCCGGGACCTGCCGCGGGACGCGGTGCGCCCGGAGCGGGACGCGGACCTGCCTGGCCGGGGCCGGGGCGGGGTCCACCGGGACGCGGTGCACCGGGAGCGGGACGCGGGGCCGGACGCTCGGCCGGAGCCGACGAGTACGGGTTGTTACCGACGCGCGGCGCCTTCGGGCCGGGCTTCGGGCCTGCTGCCGCCGGACGCGGTGCGGCCGGTCGGGGTGCCGGAGCCGGCGCCGGTGCTGCTGCCGCAGCCGGGGCTGCCGGTGCAGCGGGGGCCGCCGGTGCAGCGGGCGCTGCCGGAGCCGGAGCCGCAGGCTTCGGGCCCGGAACCGCAGGCTTGGGCGCCGCGGACACCGGGGTGGGTGCCGGAGCCGGTGCGGGCGCTGCCGCGGCCGGAGCAGCGGGCGCGGGTGCGCTCGGCTTCGGTCCGGGACGGGGGCCGCCGGGCTTGGCGGTGGTGGCCGGCTTTGCGGCCTCGGGACGCGATGCGGACGGGGCCGCCTCGCCCTTGGCCGACGGGAACGATTCCCGCAGCCGTCGCGCGACCGGTGCCTCCACGGTGGAAGACGCCGATTTCACGAATTCGCCCTGCTCCTTGAGCCGAGCGAGAAGTTCCTTGCTGGTGACACCGAGTTCCTTGGCCAACTCGTGCACGCGGGCCTTGCCTGCCACTGCTCTCCTCTACTGAGAGGCCGAGCGTGGCTGGTGCCCGCGCGACCTCGGGTTAACTCCGATGGACGATCATCGTTGGTGCTTCACGGTGTGCTCATGAGTGTGTTTGCCTGACTCTGCTCGAGAGATTGCCCTGTAGTTCCGGGCACTCCCGGACTACGAGGTACTGCTCTGTTGTGGATGCGGCTCATTCGCAAGATCCGAATCGATCGAGCTACCGAGGGCCGCCGTGTCCAGGCTTCCGGACACTCGAAGCGCTCTTCCGAACGCTCGACGCTTCTCTGCCTGACTCAGGCATTTCCGGTCGGGATGCAACCACGCACCTCGTCCGGGAAGCCTGCGCCGCGGATCCGGCACCACCATCCAGCCGTCCGGCTGGACCTGTCGTGCCACGACCCTCAGCAGATCAGCGGCTGGCGCGAGTTGCCGACATCCGATGCACGTACGGACCGGATCACCGGAACGTAGGCGCACTTCTGCCGAGTGCTCATGCCGAGCCATTGACCACTCTACCGCTGTTGTCCACTGAAACACGCATGGCGTCCTCTAGGACCGCGCGCGGGGCGCGTCGGAAGCCGATCCGTCGGTCGGTGCGGCATCACTTCGGATGTCGATCCGCCATCCCGTCAGCCGCGCAGCCAGACGGGCGTTTTGCCCCTCTTTACCGATCGCGAGGGACAGCTGGAAGTCGGGAACGACCACACGGGCGGCCCTGGCCTCGGCATCGACAACTGTGACGGACACCACCTTCGAGGGCGAGAGTGCGTTTCCGACGAACTTCGCCGGGTTCTCGTCGAAGTCGATGATGTCGATCTTCTCACCTGCGAGTTCGCTCATGACGTTGCGCACGCGCTGTCCCATCGGCCCGATGCACGCGCCCTTGGCGTTCAGCCCGGACACGCGCGAGGCGACAGCGATCTTCGACCGGTGACCGGCCTCGCGGGCGACCGCGACGATCTCCACCGAACCGTCCGCGATCTCGGGCACCTCGAGTGCGAACAACTTCCGAACCAGGTTCGGATGCGTCCGGGACAGTGTGATCTGCGGGCCGCGCTGACCGCGGGTGACACCGACGACGTAGCACTTGATCCGCTCGCCGTGCTCGTAGACCTCGCCGGGGACCTGCTCGGCGGCGGGCAGGATTCCTTCGGTGCCGTGAGCTTCGCTTCCGATCCGCACGACGACGACACCCCGTGCGTTGGCTCGGGTGTCGCGTTGGATGACGCCGCCGACGATCTCGCCCTCGTGGGTGGCGAACTCGCCGAAACTCTTCTCGTTCTCGGCGTCGCGGAGACGTTGCAGGATGACCTGACGCGCGGTGGTCGCGGCGATCCGGCCGAAACCCTCGGGGGTGTCGTCCCACTCTTCGCCGACGACGTTGCCGTCACCGTCGACCTCGTGCGCCATCACGCGGACGAGTCCCGTCTTGGTGTCGACGTCGATCCGGGCGTGCGGCTGGTGCCCCTCGGTGTGCCGATATGCGGTGAGGAGCGCACTCTTGATCGTCTCGATGATCGTGTCGACCGAAACGCCCTTGTCGTCCTCGATCGCGCGCAACACCGACATGTCGATATTCACTTGTCTAACCCTCCACCTTCGATGTCGTCGTCTGTCTCGATGCCTTCGGTGACCTCGCCCGCGGCGGCACGCCCCGCGGCCAGGCCACCGGCCAGTTCCATTTCCTGCGCGTTCGGCGGCGAGAACTCCACCTGCACCACGGCCTTCACCACGTCGGCCAGCGCGATCTCGCGGACCACGGGACCGCCCTTGGCCGGCACCACGAGGTCGACCACGCCGTCACCGAGCGCTCCGACCCGCGCGAGCACCTGCTCGTCGCCGATCTCGACCCGGACCCGGCGCCCCTGTGCACGACGCCAGTGACGCGGCTCGGTCAGCGGACGGTCGATGCCGGGTGACGTCACCTCGAGGGTGTACGGGGCTTCTCCGAACTCCGTCGCGGCGTCGAGTCGCTCGGAGATCTGCCTGCTGAGTTCGGCGACGTCGTCGAGATCGAGACCGCTGTCGCTGTCGACCATCACCCGGACCACACTTCGGCTGCCCGCCTTGCTGACCGTCACGTCCTCCAGGTCGTAGCCCTGGTCGGGCATCAGATCGGCGAGAAGCTCGATCACCCTCTCCCTCGACGGAACCGGCATCAGTGGAGCTCCTCGTTCAGTTGTGGTCGTCAGCACGCAGTCGGAACATGAAACATGCGCCGCGGAGACACTCGTGGCCGCCGGGCGTGAGAATCCAGGATAACCCGACCGACGGCCCCTCGGTGACCACGGCAAGCGTGCCGAGTCGACGGCAGGCGGGCGACGCCAGGCGTGCCTGGCGAGACGCACCGGCGCACCTGACAAGATGTGCGGCGTGCCAACAGCCCCCACTCCAGCGTCGTACACCGGCGCATCCATACATCGGAAGTTGTCTCGACGCACGGCGCTGAGGTTCGGTGCCGTCGTGGTCGGGTTCGCCGCCGCGGCAGGCGCCGCGGGGTGTGCAGGCACGGACGACGACGGCACCGCCGAACCCGATCCGCTCCTCGCCGCGCTGGACGCCGCCCGCCGGGACGCTCAGGCCGCCTCGGCCGCGGCCGCCGTGGCACCCGACCGCGCCGCGGCCCTCGCGGTGATCGCCTCGGAACGGACCGCGCACGCGGACGCGCTCGCCACCGAGATCGCCCGCGCCGCAGGCGAGGACCCGGACTCCCCGTCTGCCACCACCACCGCGTCGGCGACGCCGACGACGCCCGTGACGCCGCCGTCGGTCGAGGACCTGCGGGCGATGCTGGCCGAATCCCAGCGCGGCGCAGCGTCACTCGCGCGCACACTCGACGGCTACCGCGCGGGCCTCACCGGGTCGATCAGCGCGGCCCTCGGAACACAACAGGCGGTACTGCTGCGATGACCTCTCCGACCACCCCCGCGAAGTCCGCCCTGGGCCCGGAGCAGCAGGCTCTGGTCGATGCCCTGCGTGCCGAGCACGCCGCGATCTTCGCCTACGGCATCGTGGCCGCCTATTCCAATCCGACCAGGGCGGGCCAGATCGCGGCGGACACGGCCGCGCACCGCGCCCGCCGCGACGCGACGATCGACGCACTGACCGCCGCGGCGGTCGCCGCTCCGCCCACCGAGCCGGGCTACACGGTCCCGTTTCCGGTGACCGAGCCGACGGCGGCGATCCGCCTGGCCGTCGAGGTCGAGGAGGACACCGCGACGGCGTGGCTGTCGGTGATCGAGCGGGCGCAGTCCGAGTCGACGCGCTCGACGGCCGTCGACGCCCTCACCGAGTCCGCGGTCCGGGCGGCGAACTGGCGCGCCGTGCTCGGTGTCGCCCCGCCGACCGTCGCCTTCCCCGGCCGGCCCTGAGGTTTCCCCGACGCCTCAGGTTCCCTTCACGTTGAGGATCTGCCGCAGTTCGTGGACGATGCGCACGAGATCGCGCGCATCGTCCATGACGACGTCGATCTCCTTGTAGGCGTCGGGGATCTCGTCGATGAACTCGGCGCTGTCGCGGTACTCGATGCCGACCATCCGCGCCCGCAGATCGTCCTGTGTGAAACGCCTCTTCGCCTCCGTGCGGGAGAACCGACGTCCGGCGCCGTGGGGCGCCGAACACAGGCCGTCGGCATTGCCGAGACCCTCCACGACGTACGAGTGGGTGCCCATCGACCCCGGGATCACGGCCCGCACCCCGGCGTGGGCGTCGACGGCACCCTTCCGGGTCAGCCACACCTGCTCGCCGCCGTGCGTCTCCTGGCGGGTGTAGTTGTGGTGACAGTTGGTTCGCTCCGTCTCGCGATGATCGGACACACCCATCCACCGCGCGAACACGACACCGAACCGGTCCATCATCTCGGCGCGGTTGAGGTAGGCGAAACGCTGCGCCCAGTGCAGGTCCGTCAGGTACCGGTCGAACTCGGCGGTGCCCTCGGTCAGGTACGCGAGGTCGCGGTTGGGCAGGTCCACACCGACGCACATCCGCTGCGCAACGCGGATGTGGTGCTGCGCGATCTTGTTGCCCACTCCCCTGCTTCCGCTGTGCAGGAACAGCCACACCCGATCGGTCTCGTCGAGGCACAGCTCGATGAAATGGTTTCCGCCACCCAGGGATCCGAGCTGGCGACGCCACTTGGGCGAGTGCGTCAGGTCGACGTCGCCGGTTGCGGCGAGCGCCTCGAGCTCCTCGATGCGCCGCGCGGTGAAGTCCCAGTCGCCGGTTCCGCGGTTGTAGTTTCCCGGCGACAGCGGGATCGCGTCCTCGACAGCTTCACGGAGTGCGGCCAGTCCGGTGCCGGTCGCGGCGATGCGCGCGTCGATGTCGTCCTGGGTGAACTCGGTGCGGGCCGCGATCATGCCGCAACCGATGTCGACGCCGACCGCGGCGGGCATGACCGCGCCGCGGGTGGGGATGACGGTTCCGACGGCACTTCCCTTGCCACTGTGAGCGTCCGGCATCAGGGCGACGTGCGGGTGGATGAACGGCATGGCGGCGGTCTGCCGCGCCTGCGCGAGGGTGGACTCCTCGAGCTGGGATGCCCAGCTCATCAGTGCGGGGCCCTCCCGGGTCGGGGTCATGACTGCATTCTCCTTCACGGATTCCGATTTCGCAGCCGGCCGAATGCGGACTGCCCCTGAACCTTTGCACGGCCAGGGCACAGTCCGCATTCGCTTTTCTCAGCTGCGGCTGCGTCCCGGAATCCAGAACGCGGCGACGAGTGCGACGAGCACGGAGACCGCGCCCACCAGCAACGCGGGCTGCAGGGCGTCCGTGTACCCGGTCGGTGTGAGTGTTCCGCCGTTGGCGAGGAACACGGCCGTGAGGATCGCGATGCCCAGTGCGACACCGACTTCCCGGATCGTGGAGTTCACGGAGCTCGCCGTTGCGTGGTCCCGCTCCG
The DNA here is from genome assembly GCF_005503035.1 of Rhodococcus sp. Q. NCBI lineage: Bacteria > Bacillati > Actinomycetota > Actinomycetes > Mycobacteriales > Nocardiaceae > Rhodococcus > Rhodococcus sp. Q. The sequence goes on along the minus strand of NZ_SCOY01000004.1, from coordinate 80,202 downwards.
GCATGTCGGCGAGCACGGCGGTGGCGCTCGGCGCGAACGTCATACCCATGCCGATTCCGGCCATCGCCAGTGCGGGCACCATCGCGGGATAGCCCGTGCTCGCCTCGAAGACGAACGACATCCACACCAGCGAGGCAGCCTGGAGCGAGAGCCCGGTGACGAGCAGCGCACGGAGGCCGACACGCGGCGCCAGAATCCCCGCGATCGGGGCGACGATCATCGGCGCCGCCGTCCACGGCAGTGTCCGAAGGCCGGCCTGGAACGGGCTGTAGCCCATCACGATCTGCAGGTACTGCGACAGCAGGAACACCGATCCCATCATTCCGAGGGTGAAGGTGAGCCCGATGACGTTGGCGGCGGAGAAGTTGCGCGAACGGAACATGTGCATCGGCATCACCGGATGAGCGGTGCGTGTCTCGCGAATCACGAATGCCACCAGCGCGATCGCTGCGACGGAGAGCGAGCCGATCACCGTCGCCGAGGTCCAGCCGTCGTCGTTGCCGCGGACGATTCCCCACACCCCGAGGAACACGCCGACACCGGCGAGTGCGACGCCGGGCAGGTCGAGCGGTCCGCTCCTCCCCCGAGACTCGCCGAGAGCGCGCAGCGCCAGTGGGACGGCGACGACGGCGACGGGCACGTTGATCCAGAAGATCGCCTGCCACGAGAAGCCGTCCACCACCGCGCCGCCGATGACGGGCCCGAGTGCGACACCGAGGCCGGAGACACCGCCCCACACCCCGATGGCGAGGGCTCGCTTCGCCTCGGGCACGGCGCCGGCGAGGAGGGTGAGCGACAGGGGCATGATCGCGGCCGCTCCGACGCCCTGGACGGTGCGCGCCGCAATCAGCATCTCGGCAGAGGTCGACAGCGCCGACGCGATCGACGCGACTGCGAACACGCCTATTCCCCAGAGGAAGACGCGGCGCCGGCCGAGCCGGTCACCGAGCCCTGCCGCGGCGAGCATGAGTGTCGCGAACGCGAGCGTGTAGGCGTTGAGGAACCACTGCAACTGCTCGACAGAGGCTCCGAGATCGGCCTGGATCACCGGCAGCGCACTGGTCATCACGAGGTTGTCGAGGGTCGCCATGAACATCGGCAGCGACGCTGCCAGCATCGCGAGCCACAGCGGAACGTGCCGGCGCCCCGTGGGCGCTGGCGCAAGCGAGGTGAGTTGGTCTGTCGAAACGGTCATCACAGCTCCCGGAGCGGAGTTACCAGTGGACGCGAAATTTGTAAGCATTGAATGATTACTTAGCTGCCATCGAAGCTAAGGCATCGAGTGATAACCTGTCAACATGCCCGCGACGAAGAGTTCCCGCCCGGCCACCCGCATGAACGCCGCGGATCGCCGCGAACTCGTCCTCGCCGCCGCGACCACCGCGTTCGCGCGCGGCGGCTGGTCCGGAACGAGCACCGACGCCGTCGCCAGGGAGGCAGGCGTCTCCCAGCCCTACGTGGTGCGCATGTTCGGCACCAAGGCCGAACTGTTCCGGGAGGTGTTCGCCCGAGCCCTCGGCCGGATCGTCGACGCCTTCGACACCGAGCTCGATCGCATCGCCGTCGACCCGGACGCCCCGGCGGCAGGCAGCGAGGAGTACTGGTCACGACTGGGTGCCGCATACGGCGACCTGATCGCCGACGGCGACATGCTTCTGGTCCTGATGCACGGCTTCACCGCAGGCGGAACACCGGAGATCGGTGCGCAGGCGCGCGCGGCGATGGCGCAGATCTACACGCTGATCCGGACCCGCACCGGCTGCGCACCCGAGGTCGCCCGCCAGTTCATCGCGAACGGCATGCTGCTCAATGTCCTGCTGGCCATGCGAGCGCCCGAGCACGTCGAGGACGACTCCGCGCTCGCCGAACTCGCCGAGTGCGCGTTCGGCGAATCGCTCCCGGACGCGACCGGCGGTTCGTAGCGAGTTCAGCTCACGGGGATCACGGCCGCGGCGGGACGCGTACCCGCCAGCACGGAACCGACCGCGTCACCGCAGGTCAGAGATTCCGACGCATCGGTGCAGTAGTGCGTGTCCGTGCGGGTTCCGGTTGCCAGATCGCGGGCCCACACGCTCCCGAAGTCGCGCAGCCGCGCCGTGTTCACCGGATCGGGCGCGCACATGGCTCCGACGATTCCGATCAGGTCGGTGTCCTCGCCCTCGACGTCGATGTGGCAACTGCCTCCGAGCAACCGGATGCCGACGAAGTCGGCGCCGAGGGAGGAGAGCGCACCGAAGGAGTTGCCGAAGAGGTTGATCACGCTCGGGCTCGCGGCGACGGTGAGCACAGGGCGGGTGCCCGACGCCGAGACCGACCGCAAGGCCGCCGAGAACCCCTCGGCCGCGACCGGGTCGAACAGCACCGCCCCGGCCAGATCGGGATACCCCTGCTCGACGAGGCCCGCGCCGACCAGTGCCGCGAAGTGTCCGCCGGCGGAATGGCCGCCGACCACGTACCGCTGCGGCAGCGGGGCGCCGTTCGGCGGGACGAGCGTCCGTGCTGCGAGCGCTTCCGCGAATTCGGCTGCAAGCGCCGGGTTTCCCGCGGTCATGTCCTCGTCGAGGCAGACGACCATGAGACCCTGGGCGGCGATCGCCTCGGCGGTGCCGTTCACGTTCGCGCAGCTTCGACTGAAGCCGTGTTCGAGGAGCATGAGGGCGCTCGCCCGGCCGTTCGGGAGGTACCAGACGGCATCGCGCTGCACGCCCGCCACCTCGACGGGCGACTCCACGCATGTGCCCGCCGTCGACACACAGCCACCCGCCGACGACGGAAACGACGACTGGGCGGTCGCCACGGCCGGGGCGACAGCGACCGCGGCCAACAGCATTGCTGCGGCCAGGATGAAGTGGCGGAGCGAGGCGGGACGGAACACGGCGACTCCTGAACTGAAGGGGGACGATCGACCGTCGCGCGGCACCCCCCATGGCCATGCACGCGAAAGAAGCACTCGGACACTAGTTCCTGCGTGGGTGGCGGCGCAGCAGTTCCGCGCGAGGAGGTTCGTCACCGCTGGGTGGGAGAACGACCCCGGCGCGAGCGCCGACGTTCTAGTGTCGTGGGCGTGACGGACACCATGGACCCAGGTCTCGCGCAGCGCGTCGAGAGACTCGAGCAGGTCGAAGCGATCAAGGCACTCAAGCACCAGTACTGGCGGGCATGCGACGCCAAGGACCCGAAGGCATTCCGGGACAGCTTCGTTCGCGAAGGCGCCCGAATCGATTACGGGCGGCTGGGCGCGTTCGACGACGCCGCACCGATGGCGGAGATCTTCACCAAGGTCGCGCTCCACCAGGTCGACGGCAAGCACGTGATCTTCGACATGCATCACGGCGTGCACCCAGAGATCACCGTGACCGGCCCCGGAACGGCCACCGGCCGGTGGACCCTGCGGTTCCGGCAGATCAATCTGCTCGACAACACCGAGAAGCTCATGACCGGCGAGTACGACGACGAGTACGTCGTGGAGGACGGCAGGTGGAAAATGTCGAAGTGCCACTTCACGGAGACGTGGGCGATGGTTCGTCCCCTGCCGGAAGGCTTCGTCGTGACCCCGGGTGCGTTTGCGGAGGTCACGCAGTGACCGGAAATCAGCGCGTCGCGCTCGTCACGGGTGCGAGCCGCAGTGTCGGCAAGGGCATCGCGTTGGCGCTCGGCTCCGACGGGTGGACGGTGTACGTCACCGGACGGGGCGAGGTCGGTACCGGCGGCAAGCTGGACCGGACTGCGGCGGAGGTCACCGAACGCGGCGGTCTCGGTATCGCCGTGCAGTGTGATCACACTGACGACGACCAGGTCAGGGCTCTTTTCACTAGGATCGCCGACGAGCAGGGCGGCCGACTCGACCTCCTGATCAACAACGCGTGGGCGGGCCCGTCCGACGGTTACGCCGGATTCGCCAAGCCGTTCTGGGAACGACCCGTCGACGACTGGGACAGCCTGATCGGCCTGGGGTTGCGAGCGCACTACGTCGCGAGTGTCGAGGCGGCAAAGCTGATGGTGCCCCGCGGCACGGGACTGATCGGCAACATCTCGTCGTTCGGTACCCGTGGTCACCTGCACTCGGTGCTGTACGGGATGTCGAAGGCCGGTTTGGACAAGATGGCCGCCGACATGGCCGTTGAGTTGAAGGGCACCGGCGTCACCGCGCTCAGCTTCTGGTTGGGCCTGATCCGCAACGAGCGAATGGTCGCCAGCGGCATGACGGAGTTCGAAGGTTTCTCCCTGTCGGACGCCGAGTCACCCGAGTTCGTCGGACGGGTGATCGTCGCCCTGGCGAACGACCCGAGTGTCGGTGAACGCAGTGGTCACACGCTGATCACCGCGGAAACCGCGCTCGAGTACGGCGTCACCGATGTCGACGGCGGTCAACCCGTCTCCCATCGCGGTGCGTTCGGTGGCGGGCCGCTGTTCGGCCCCTCCGCCTGACGGGAAACTGGCACAGCAGGCGTTCGAGGGGGACGATGAGTCCGTGACCGCGGACCCCCTCGCGTACGTCAGGTTGGCCGACGCGGCCGGCCGGGACGAGAACCGCTGGGAACTCGTCCCGGGTCGGCCCCGCGTCACCGTCGGAAGGTCGGCCGAGTCGGACGTGTCCCTGTCCGCCGACGACGAGGTCTCCCGAGTCCATGCAGTGATCGAGTTCGTCGGCGGACACTGGACGATCGTGGACGACGGACTGTCTCGTAACGGGACGTATGTCAACGGTGATCGCATCACCGGCCGCCGACGGCTCCACGCCGGCGACAGCGTCCGTGTCGGGGGGACGGTGTTGGTCTTCCAGGAGTTCGGCGGCGCGGAGGACGATGCGACGATGGTCGCGGGCACCGCCCCGGACGTCCGATCGGTGACGCAGACCCAGAGGTCGGTGCTGATCGCGTTGTGTCGGCCGTTCAAGCACGGCTCCTCGTTCGCGAATCCGGCGTCGAATCAGCAGATCGCCGACGAACTGTTCCTGACCGTGGACACCGTGAAGGCGCATCTGCGGACGCTGTTCGGCAAGTTCGGAGTCGAGGAACTGCCACAGAACCGCAAGCGGGTCGCGCTCGCCGAACGGGCTCTGCACCTGGGAGTGGTCAGCACCCGCGACCTGTGATTCAGCCTGTGGTCGCGAGGCTGCCGGGAACGGTCACCCGTTGGACGAGGGCGTCGAGTGCTGCCGCCACCTCGCTGGTCCGGTCCATGATGATCGAGTGCCCGGCGCCTGCGATGCGGACGAGTTCCGCTCCGGGCAGTCGCGCGGCGAGGGACTCCGAGTGGGCAACAGGGGTGAGCAGGTCGGCGGTGCCGCAGACCACGACGGCGGGAATCCCGGCGAGCACGGCCGTCGACGCGGCCTCGTCGAAGTCGGCGAACGAGGCGAGGAACCCCGCCATCGTCACCACCGACGTCTCGGCGGCCATCGCGGCAGCGACGACCACGACGCGGGGGTCGACGGTGCGGCCGCGGGTGCGGGCGACCCGGAGCGCAGCCCCACCTACGAGGCAGGTCACCCGCTTCGATCCGGCCGCCACCCGCGGTGCCCGTCGCACGGCGACGTGGAACGCGCCGATCGCCGGACTCCGTAGCATCTTCCCGAGGCCGATCTCGGCCAATCCTCCCGCGGCAGTGGAGATCAGTGCGATTCCGGCGAGGCGCGCGCGAATCTCGTCCGGCCGCTGCCGAGCGTAGGTCAGTGCGGCCATGCCGCCCATGGAGTGACCGATGAGAAGCAGCGGACCGGTCGGGGCGACGGAGGCGATGACGGCGTCGAGGTCCCGGCCGAGTTGGTCGATCGTATAGGTGCTGGCGGGCGCGTGCCCGGAGTTGCCGTGGCCGCGGTGGTCGTAGAACACCATGCGGACCCGACCGCGCCACGACGCTTCCAACGCCTCGCGGAGCAGACTCCACACCTGCGATCGCATGCAGTGCCCGTGCAGGAACACTGCGGTGACGTCGGCGTCGCGGGGCCCGTACTCGTGGACGGCGAGGGGGACGCCGTCGTCGGCGACGACAGTCGCGCGGCGAACGTGCCTTCCGGTGGTGTCCGACATGTCGCCTCCCTCATCCGTCGTGACGGGCATTCTGTGTATCGCCTCGGTGTGCCGCGGAATTACATGCCCAGAGCACCCAGGTCGATGCCGCCGAGCCCCACCCCGTCGGGTCCGGCGTTGAGACCACCGACCCCGAGTGGTCCGACGTTGACGCCGCCGAGGATCACTCCCCCGGGAGCGTTCTGCGTCGGCGCGCCGATCCCGGGATCGGCGACGGTGCCCGGTGTGGGGGTGATGGCCGCGAGTGCGACCCCACCGGAGAGCAGGGTGGCGGCGACGGCGAGCCCGGCGAAGCCGACTCGGACGGTGGTGGCGACGATCATGACGTGGTCCTCTCGAGTCTGGGGTGAATCTGCACAACTACGAATCTGTGGGGTCCGCACTGGGGGCGGATCCGGAGGCGGCTGCGGCTCAGCAGAAGGGCCAGTAGAAGGGGCAGTCCTTCACCTCGTCGGAGGTGCTGGTCGTGGTCGTGTTGCCACTGTTGTTGTTGCTGTTCGAGCTGTCGGTACCACCAGCACCACCGGTCCCGCCGTTGGCATTGGCATCACCACTGTTGCCACCGGCACCGCCCTGCGCGTTCCCGACATTCGTCCCGCCGTTCCCGTCACCGATGTTCACACCGCCGATGACCACTCCGCCGTTGGCCCCACCGGTCGCGGCACCACCGGCACCGCCCTGACCCGTCGTGGCCGACCCGCCGTTGGCGCTACCGCCATTGGCGTCGGCAGAAGCGATACCGGCGCCGCCGGCGACTGCGAAGGCGGCGATCGCCGCGGTGGCCAGAACTCGCTTGACGGTGTTCGACATTTCTTGTCTCCCTTGATCGGTGGGGGTTGGTCTTGCTTGATGTCTTCAAGACTGCGCCCAACCGACCGGTGTCGACAGGCACCCAAGGTGGTGTTCCGTCACCACCCCCCCTTCTGCCCAATGCCGCGAACAGACCCGTGCCCGACACCTTGTGGGGTGCCGGGCACGAGCTTGAGAGGGCAGTTCTCAGCAGAAGAACCAGAATCCGCAGTTGTCCTCCGTGGTGGTGGTCGTGGTGGTGTTGCCACTGTTGTTGTTGCTGTTCGAGCTGTCGGTGCCACCCGCACCACCGGTCCCGCCGTTGGCGTTGGCGTCACCACTGTTGCCACCGGCACCGCCCTGCGCGTTCCCGACATTCGTCCCGCCGTTCCCGTCGCCGATGTTCACACCGCCGATGACGACACCGCCGTTGGCCCCACCGGTCGCGGCACCACCGGCACCGCCCTGACCCGTCGTGGCCGTCCCGCCGTTGGCGCTACCGCCATTGGCGTCGGCAGAAGCGATACCGGCGCCGCCGGCGACTGCGAAGGCGGCGATCGCCGCGGTGGCCAGAACTCGCTTGATGGTGTTCGACATTTCTTGTCTCCCTTGATCGGTGGGGTTGGTCTTGCTTGGTGTCTTCAAGACTGCGCCCATTCGGACCGTGTCGACAGGCACCCAAGGTGGCGACTCACCCCACCCTTCGGGATGCACCCGGACACAGAACCGTGCCCGACACCTTGTGGGTGCCGGGCACGGGGCTGGAGGGGCGGTTCTCAGCAGAAGAGCCAGATGATTCCGCAGTTCTCCTCGGTAGTGGTGGTCGTGGTGGTGTTGCCACTGTTGTTGTTGCTGTTCGAGCTGTCGGTACCGCCCGCACCACCGGTCCCGCCGTTGGCATTGGCATCACCACTGTTGCCACCGGCACCGCCCTGCGCGTTCCCGACATTCGTCCCGCCGTTCCCGTCGCCGATGTTCACACCGCCGATGACGACACCGCCGTTGGCCCCACCGGTCGCGGCACCACCGGCACCGCCCTGACCCGTCGTGGCCGTCCCGCCGTTGGCGCTACCGCCATTGGCGTCGGCAGAAGCGATACCGGCGCCGCCGGCGACTGCGAAGGCGGCGATCGCCGCGGTGGCCAGAACTCGCTTGATGGTGTTCGACATTTTCTGTCTCCCTTGATCGGTGGGGGTTGGTCTTGCTTGGTGTCTTCAAGACTCCACCCATCCGACCGGTGTCGACAGGCACCCAAGGTGGTGTTCCGTCACCACCCCCACCGGGGAGCTCGCTTTGCTCAGATCGGGGTCAGTTCCCCGATTCGCCACTCCCCGTCGACCCGGTCGAGCCCGACCTCTATGCGACTGCCCGCGCTCGCCGGCGCCGGCCGTGTGGTCGAGGTGGTGATCTGGTTGACGAAAGCGAGTACACGCACGTGGTCTGCCGTTCCGTCCAGGTAGCCGACGTCGACCACTCGCGCCCGGGTACTCGTTCCGTCTTTCTTCGATTGCGGCGCAACGGTTGTCGCTGCGTAGTCGGTGAACTCGCCATGAAAGTCGCCGGTCGTGACGGCGGCGGCTTCGGACAGGTCCGCGTCCACCGTGGGCGAGTTGTAACTCAACACCGTCTCGACGAGGGAAGGCGCGGCAGCGAGTGCGTCGACGCGGGCAGCTTCACGTGCGGCGTCACCCCGTCCCACCCAGGTCAGGACTGCGAGCGCCACGACCGCCACGGTGGCGAACAGCGCAACCACCACCAGCACGATCCGCCGCCGACGCATCGGGTCCGATGTCGATGTCTCCGCGTTCGCGGTCATGGCACGAACTCGACCTTCGACATCATCAACTCGCCGTCCACGTCGTCGACGGTGACCCTCAGTCGATACGTGCGCGGTGTCGCATCGGGGCTCCCGGAGTTGACGACCTGCGCGGACGCGGCAACGATCACCACACCCGACTCCCCTGACTGCGAAGACAGCGCGGCGGCGTCGATGCGCCCGGTCGAGTCGACAGCTGAATCGCGGATCGCTGACGCCAATCCGCTTCCGCTGTCGGACAGTTCGGCGGCGAAGTCACCCGTGCTCAGATCTCGCAGATGTTGCAGGTCGGCGTCGGCGGTATCGGTGTGCACGTCGATCAGCGCCAGTACACCCTCGGTGGCGGCGGCGACGATCGCCTCCCGGTGCTGATCGCGGGACCGCTCGGAAAGGCGATCCCCAGCCACCGCGACTGTCGCGGCAGCCAGACCGATCAGTACGACAGAACCGATGAGTACCAGCATGATTCGCCAGCCACGCCGTGCTCCGTCCGGCGCGGACACCGAGCCGTCGCGTTCACCATCGGACAGTGTCACCGCGGACCGAGTAGCTGTTGCCATGCGTCGCCACCTCCCGTCGGCGCGACGTCCGTGTGCGTGTACTGCATCCCGTCCGGACCCGAGTACAGCTCACCCGGCGCGTTGGTGCCCGCGGGGACGAACGGTTCGGCGCTGCGACAGATCTCGGGCGTCGGTGCGCGTTTGCCCGGAACCTCGAGACACGGAATGTTGCGGGTGCCGCGAACCGCGAACTTGGAGTCCTGCGGCACGCTGCAGTACAGGTCGGGCGGGGTGTCCGGCACGCTCATGTCGGTGGGGTCGCGGCGCTGGTCCGCCGGCAGATAGCCGGTGGAGCAGGCCGCGGGATCCTGGATCTGAACGTGGAAGTTGACGTACGCCGCCCCGTCGGCCTGCCCCTTCTGCACAACCGTCTCCTGCGCCGCCACCAGCGGCGGCAGGATCACCAGCACCTGTTCGATCGACGGGTTGTAGGTGACTCCGACCTGGGCGGTACTCGTGAAGTTCGCCAGCATCAGCGGCAGCGTCGGACGCAGATCCTGGAACAGTGCGTCCGCTTCGGTTGCCGTGGCGGGCCCCTTCTCCAGAATCCCGCGGGTCGAGCCGTCGGCCTCCGCGAGCTGCTCGCTCAGGTGCGCCACACTGGCGGTCCACTCCCTGATCTGGTCGCCGGTCACGACCTGGGTGTCGAGGAGCGGCGCGAGCTGGCGCACCAGCGTCGTCGCGGGGGTCGTCGCGTCGGACGCCTGGTCGACGAACGACACCGTGGAATCGAGGAGTCGCGCCAGGTCGGGTCCGCGCCCGGCGAACGCGGCAGCGGACTCGTCGATCACGGCCCGCAGGGTGTCCCGCGGCACCGACTCGAGCATTGCCTTCGCCTGGTCCAGCACCGGGCCGATCTCCTGCGGCACGATGACCTGCGACGCCGGGATCACGTCACCGTCGGACAGGTACGGACCCTCCGTGGTCGACGGTTGCAGGTCCACGTACTGCTCACCGATCGCGGACACGCTGCGCACCGCGACCCCGAGATCTGTGACGGCGACCGGCACCGAACTCTCCAGCGACAGTTCTGCACGCACAGTTTCGGGGTCGAGGCGTACCTCGACCACCTTGCCGATGGTGTCGCCCCGGTAGGTGACGTTCGCGTTGCGGTAGAGGCCGCCCGCATTGTCCATCTCGAGCGTCACCGTGTACCGCCCGATGCCGAGTGCGGTCGGTACCCGGAGGTACGCCACCGCCGCGGCGGTCATCCCGACGACGGCGACGATCGCGAAGATGGTGAGCTGTATCCGAACGAGTTTCGTGAGGATCATCGGTCTCCCCCGTCGCCGGTGTCCGTGCCGAGCGGCGACGTGAGGGGGCTCGCCACCTCACCGTTGGTGGTCGGAATCGGTGGCCCCAACGGTGTCCCGAAGAACAGACTCTCCTGGAGCCGCGCCGCGGTGAGGTCGACGACCACCCACAGGTTGGCGTAGTCACCGCGCATGCCCTGGTCGATCGTGACCTGCGGGAACGGGAACGTCGTGAGGTTGCCCAGGTTGTCGATCAGGGTCGGCCCCGCTGCGACCACCTGCTCGAGCGTCGGTTCCAGTGCCTCCAGGTTGGCCTTGAGGTCCTCGCGACTGCGGCGGGCGAGATCGGTCCCCACCACCCCGAACCTGTCGACGGACGCGAGCGCCGCCGTGAGGTCTCCGCGCTGCTGCGCGAGCACCGTCATCGCCGGGTCGAGCGCGTCGAGTGCGCGGCCGAGCACCTCGCGCTGCGAGGCGATGTCGCCGGCGAAGCCGTCGAGGTTGGCCATCGTCCGCACCATCGCGTCCCGCTGTCCGTCGAGGGTGGCACTCAGGGAATCCAGCTGGGACAGCAGGTCTCGGACCGATTCCTCCCGCCCGCCGAGCGTGTTGTTGAGTTCGGTGGTGATCGTCTGGACGTGCGCGAGGCCGCCACCGTTGAGGACGACCGACAGCGCGGTCAGCGCCTCTTCCGTCGTCGGGTACACGCTCGCACTGGCGAGCGGGATGACCGCCCCCTCCTCCAGGTTCCCCTCCGGCGGCACGTCCGACGGTGGCGCCAGTGCGATGTGCTTGGACCCCAGCAGGCTGGTCTGCCCGATCCGCGCCACCGAGTTCGCGGGCAACGCGACCGAGTTGTCCAGGGAAACCGTCACTTTCGCGTGCCAATTGTCCGTCTCGATGGCCGTGATGCTGCCGACGGTCACATCGGCGACCAGCACCGGCGAGTTCGGACTGATCGTGGTCACGTCGGGCATCTCGATCGTCACGGAGAAGCTGTCCTCGCCGCGTCCGGCGGCGCCGGGCAGCGGAACCGAGTTCAGTCCGCTCCACTCACACCCGGACACCGCGATCATCGTGGCCACGGCGATGCCGACGGTCCCCCACGCGCGCCTGCTCATCGCTCCCCCATCCACGGTGCCAGCAGCCCGCCGAGATCCGGGACCGGCACGGTCGGCATCGTCAACGGTGCCATCGCGGCGCCGGTCGGCTTCGTGGTGGCGGCGGCCGCGGGCTCGAGCCCTGGCTCGCTGTACACCAGCTGGTCCGGTGTCGCGCCGAGGGCGCGACCCGGGTTGACGGTGATGTCCGGGTAGTTGGCCTTGACCGTGTTGAGCAGCGGCCCGAGGTACTCCGCGCAGAGGTCCGCTGCCTGATCGGACGTGGCGTTCGCAACGCCCGCAATTCCGCCACAGATGAAGTTGACCGGGTTGCCGACATTCTGCAGGGCCGGGACGCCGATCATCGACCCGAGTGCGGGGCGGTAGATGTTGTAGTAGTTCGCCAGGGCCGTCGGCGCCACGTGCAGGATCCGCTCGAGACCGTCCCTCTTGTCGACCAGGACCTGCGACACGTCGGCCAGCTTCGTGACCTGCTCGGACAGCCCGGCACGGTTCTGCGTGACGAAGCGCTGCATGTCCGCGACGGCGGCGTCGAGATCGGCGAGGGCAGGCGCTATCTGGGTCCTGCTGTCGGCCAGCAGGCCGGACACGGTGGCGAGCCTGCCCTGGAACTGCACGATCTGCTCGTTGCTCGCCGCGAGCGCGGTGGTGAACGTCTGCAGACCACGAACGGTGCCGAAGAGGTCGCCGCCGCTCTCGGAGAGCATGGTCATCGCGTCCGACAACTCGACGACGGAATCGCCCAGTGCCGCCCCGTTGCCGTCCAGTGCGGCGCCGGCGCCGTTCAGCAGGTTTGCTGCGGGACCGGGACCGTCCTCGGTCGGCCCGAGCGCCTCCGCGGCCCGGCCCAACTCGTTCTTGACCTGGTCCCATTCGACGGGGACCGCTGTGCGATCGACGCCGATCTCCGCCCCGTCCTCGAGGGCGGGCGTCCCGTCCTCGGTCACGGCGGGCGTCAACTGCACGAACCGCGCCGACACCAGCGACTGCGCGACGATGACGGCCCTCGCATCCGCGACGACCGGGACCGACCGGTCGAGCTTCAGGTCGACTCGCATGCGCTCGCCGTCGGGTTCGATTCCCGTGACTCGACCCACGTCGACGCCGACGACGCGCACGTCGTCACCGACGTAGAGCCCGGTCGTCGAGGTGAAGTACGCAGTGACCCGGTAGTACCGGAAGTGCTGCACGGCGAGGTAGCTCGCCGTTGCGATGGCGGCAACGACCGCTACGGCGACGACGGCGAGCACGACGGTGCGCCGACGTCCGGTCGGCCAGGTGATCGTCATCGGACCTCCGGGATGGGCAGCGGCGCAGGCGGCAGGCCGAATTGCGCGTTGACGAGCGGCTGGGTGAACTGCCCCGGCAGCAGGTTCTGGATGTACGAGTAGTAGAACGGACCGCTGGCGACGGTGTCGCTGAGTGTTCCGACATACGTGCCGAGGCCGTCGATACCCTGTGCGATGTTGTCCCGGTTCCGCTGCAGCACACCGACAACGGTGTCGAGCTTCTGCAGGACGGGACCGAACTCCGCCTCGTTGTCGCGCACGAATCCACTGAGCTGCTGGGACACCGCGGAGACGTTGGTGATGACCTCCGACAGGGCCACCCGGTGGCGGTCGAGTTCGCCGAGCAGGGCGTTGCCGTCGACGAGCAGGGCGTTCACCTGGGGGCCGCGTTCGGCAAGGATGCCCGCGACGTTGTTCGCGTCGGCGAGCAGGTCCCGGAGCATCTCGTCGCGCCGGTTCAGGCTGTCGGAGATCCGGGCGACGCCGTCGACGGCCGGGCGCAGCGTCGGGGCACTGTCCCCCATGACCTTCCCGACCTCGTCGAGCGAGGCGGCCAGCTGGTCGAGGTCGATGTCCTCGACTGTCGTGGTGAGGTCGCCGAGCACGTCGGGCAGCGAGTACGCGGACCTGGTCCGATCGAGCGGGATCTGCCCGCCGACCGCGATGCGACCGTCTCCCTCCAGATCGAGGGTGACGGCGCGCTTCCCGAGCAGCGACATCGTGGTGACGGACGCCGACGTCGCGGTGCCCACGTCCACCGACTCGTCGAGAATGAAATCGACTCGGGCCAGACCGTTTTCGACGTCGATCGAGGAGACGGTCCCGATCTTCACCCCCGCCGCGTTCACCTCGTCGCCCGACGAGAGTCCACTCGCGTCGGCGAACACGGCACTGTACGGGACGCCGGACTGCACGAACGGCAGGTTCTGGTACTGCAGCGCCGCGAGCACGGCAGCCGCGGTCACGGTCAGGCCGATGACGCCGACGCGCACCGCGCGGCTTTCCACCATGTTCCTCATCGCGGTGCACACCTCCCGGTGGTCTGGTCGACAAGGTCGACGGTCATCGGTTGTCCGTTCGCGCCGTCGACCTTCATCGCGATGCCGCAGAGATAGAAGTTGAAGAACGACCCGTAGGCGCCGATCCGGACGAGCTGGCGGTAGTTGGACGGCATCGACTCGACGATCCGGTTGAGCTCGGCTTGCTCCGCCGCGATCGGATCGAGGGCGGTGTTCAGCTCGGTCAGTGTTCCGGCGATGTTCGGGCGCGTGTCGGCGAGCAGATCCGCGAAGGTTCCCGTTGCCGTGTTCACACTCTCCACGGCACCACCCACGATGTCGCGGTCCGCCGAAAGGCCGGAGACGAGTTGCTGAACCTGGTCGAGTGTGTCACCGAACTGTCCTCCTCGACCACGCAGTTCGGCGAGTACGACGTCGAGGTTCTGGATCACCGAACCGATCAGCTCGTCACGGTCGGCGAGGGTGTTGGTGATCGACCCGGTGTGCGCGAGCAGCGAGGTAACCGTGCCGGACTGGCCCTGCAACACCTCGAGCAGCGACATCGACAACTGGTTCACCTGATCCGGGTCCAGCGCCTGGAACAGCGGTTTGAATCCGCCGAGCAGAGCGTCGAGGTCGAGCGCGGGCGCCGTTCGCTCCACCGGAATCGTGTCCCCCGCCGCGAGGGGTTCCGATGCGCCCGGACTGTCCAGAAGTTCCAGATAGCGGTTGCCCACGAGGTCTTGGTAGCGGACCGCTGCCCGAGTCTGCACAGTCAGGGTGTTTCCCTCGTCGACCGTGAACTCGACCTCCGCGCGGCGTCCTGCGCCGAGCTCGACCGAGCTGACGGCCCCGACCGGCACCCCCGCGATCCGCACCTTGTCGCCCGGCGACAGCCCCGACGCGCTGGTGAACTCGGCCGCGTAGGCCGTCGACCCGCCGCTGCGGAGCTGGCCGAACACCAGCACCAGTCCGGCGTTCACCAGGATCATCACCAGGGCGAAGATGCCGAACTTCACGGCATACCCCGGTACCTTCCGCTTCTCGTTCATCGCGTCACTCCGAACAGGTAGCTCATCAGGTCACCCGACACCGGCTGACCGCCGTTCGGCATCCGGTCCGGCGCAAAGGGGTTGACTCCGGTGTCGGTGACGAGGAAGGGAGCGGGGACGTTCGGATCACGGAGCGGAAGCCCCATGCAATGCGGACCGCCGGTCGCCGCGACCTTCGGCAGGTCGTCGGGGTACCGGTACGGTTCGGATCCCGGAACAAGGCTGATCGACATCTTCAATCCGGGCTGCGCGTTGTACGCGGCGTCACCGATCGCCTTGCTCTCCTCGAGTCCGCGGAACATGCAGGGAATCACCGAGG
Organism: Rhodococcus sp. Q; assembly: GCF_005503035.1. Lineage (NCBI taxonomy): Bacteria > Bacillati > Actinomycetota > Actinomycetes > Mycobacteriales > Nocardiaceae > Rhodococcus > Rhodococcus sp. Q. The sequence continues at coordinate 64,973 of NZ_SCOY01000004.1, read as the reverse complement.
AGTACTCCGCCAGCAGCTCGGTCGACGGCTCCATCAGCGACAGCAGTTCGACTGTCCTGTCGGCATTCTCCCCGAGCACGTCGGCGCCGGTATCGGCGAGACCGGTCACGTTCAACAGCAACAGGTCCAGGTTCGCCTGCTGTTCTACGACGGTGTTGCCGACCGGCGTCAACGCCGACAGGGTGCGCATCAGGTCGGGGGCCACCTCGTCGTAGGTGCCGGACACGTCGGGCAGCGTGGTGAGTACGCGCTCCAATTCCGGTCGCGCCCCGGCGAACTCGACGAGTGAGACGTCGCCTCGCTGCAGTGCCCGACCGAGCTCGTCGCCACGACCCTGCAGCGCTCCCGCGAGAGCACCGAGTGTGGCGTCGAGCTTCTCGGGCTGCACGGTGCGCAACACCTGGGTCAAATTCTCGAACACGGTGTTCATCTCGACGGTGACGTCGGCCTCCTCGATCGTCGCCCCCGCCGCCAGCCTCTCGGCGGACGGGCTCGCGGGTTCGACGAAACTCACGAACTTCGCACCGAAGACGGTGTTCGACGTGATCTGCACCTGCACGTTCGCGGGAATCGCCGCCAGCGATTCCGGGTCGATCGACAGCGCCAGCGACGCGGTGTTGTCGGCGCCCGGGGTGATGGACTCGACGGACCCCACCGTCACCCCCGCCATCTTGACGCGGGCACCCGGCTCCATCACCAGGCCGGCCCGCTGCGCGTGCACGGTCACCGGCACCCGCTCGGTGAATGCCTGGCCGAACAGCGCGACCGACAGCGCGACGACACCGGCGACGGTCGCGATCAACGCGAGCGCGGCCAGCTTGTAGCCGTACCTCTCCATTCCGGACTTCTCGACACCGGATCTCTGCACGCCAGCCCCCTAGCCCGACAGGTTGAAGTTGCCGGAGCCGCCGTAGATGGCGAGCGAGACGAGGAGCGTCACCCCGACCACGCAGATCAGCGACAGGCGCACCCCCCTGCCGACCGCGGTCCCCACGCCCGACGGGCCTCCGGCCGCGTTGAACCCGTAGTACGTGTGGATCAGCATCACGAGCATCGCCATCACCAGCACCTGCACGAACGACCACGCGACGTCCATCGGGTTGAGGAAGGTCGAGAAGTAGTGGTCGTACAGACCTGGTGATTGTCCGAAGATCACGACAGTGGTGAACCGCCCGGCGAGGAACGAGGCCACCAGCGCCAGCGAGTACAGCGGCAGGATCGACAGCATCCCCGCGAGGACTCTCGTGCTCACCACATAAGGGACGGAGGAGATGGCCATCGATTCGAGGGCGTCGATCTCCTCGCTGATCCGCATCGCGCCGAGCTGAGCGGTGGAACCCGCTCCGATGGTGGCGGACAGCCCGATTCCCGCGATCACCGGTGCGGCGATGCGGACGTTGATGAACGCGGAGAAGAATCCCGTCAGCGCCTCGACACCGATGTTGCCGAGGGAGCTGAATCCCTGGATCGCGATGGTTCCGCCGGAGGCGAGGGTGAGGAAACCGACGACGGCGACCGTGCCGCCGATGAGCGCCAGGGCACCGGTACCCATACTGATCTCGGCGATCAGCCGCAGTACCTCCTTGGGATGCTTGCGCAGCGCCCACGGAATGTATGCGATCGCGCGGCCGAAGAACACCGCCTGACGTCCCAGGTCGTCCATCGACCGGGACGCGCGAGCGACCCGCGCCCGGGTGGGCCCGAACTTGCCGGTCAGTGAGAGTGCCATCGCCACCTATCCCGCCGCCAGCCGGATGCCGATCGCGGTGACGATGGTGTTCACCACGAACAGCGCCATGAACGCGTACACGACGGTCTCGTTGACCGCCTCCCCCACACCCTTCGGGCCGCCACGAACGGCGAGACCTCGATAGCAGGCGACGAGGCCGGCCAGGAGCCCGAACAGCGCGGCTTTCACCATCGAGATCGCGACCTCGGGAAGCCCGGTGAGCAGGGTGATTCCATCCGCGAAGGCGCCGGGGTTGACGCCCTGCAGGAACACCGAGAAGACGAAGCCGCCGGCGATACCGATCACGCAGACCAGGCCGTTGAGGAGCAACGCGACAACGGTCGACGCGACCACACGAGGGATCACCAGGCGGTTGACCGGGTCGATGCCGAGGACCTCCATCGCGTCGATCTCCTCACGGATCGTCCGCGAGCCGAGATCGGCGCAGATCGCGGTCGCTCCCGCGCCCGCGACGATGAGCACCGTCACCACCGGACCCACCTGGGTCACCGCGCCCAGTGCCGCACCCGCGCCGCTGAGGTCGGCAGCACCGATCTCGCGGAGCAGGATGTTCAGCGTGAAGCTCACCAGCACCGTGAACGGCACGGCAACCAGGATCGTCGGGACGATCGACACCCGCGCGATCATCCAACTCTGTTCCAGGAACTCCTGAACCTGGAATCGTGTCCGCACCAGCCCGACCGCGACGTCGGCCGCCATCTTGTAGAACTCGCCAAGCCCTCGCAGCGGCCCCCGCACCGCCGCCGCCGTCCGGCCTCCCCCCGCCGCCGCCGTCATGTCAGTGCACCACTGGGCACGCGTCGGAGGCCGCGGACGCCTGCGCCGATACCGGGCACCCGTAGTCGACCCGCAACTCCTTGATTCCGTTGATCCACCCGGACTGCAGGCGACGCGGATCACCGATCGCGGTGATGTCGGGCATGTGGTCGGCGATCTTGTTGAAGATGAGGTCGACCTCCATCCGCGCCAGGTTCGCACCGATGCAGTAGTGGGGGCCGGTGCCGCCGAACGCGAGGTGCGGGTTCGGGTCTCGCAGGATGTCGAAGGTCGTCGGGTTCTCGAACACCTCCTCGTCGAAGTTCGCGGACCCGTACAGCAGCACGACACGCTGTCCCGCCTTGATCGCGGTGCCGCCGATCTCGGTGTCCACCACTGCGGTGCGCTGCTGCGCGATGAGCGGCGACGCCCACCGGATGATCTCGTCGGCCGCGGTCTTCGGCCGCTCTCGCTTGAACAACTCCCACTGGTCCGGATTCTGAAGGAACGCCATCAGTCCGAGAGTGGTTGCGTTGCGGGTCGTTTCATTCCCCGCCACCGCGAGCATGACCACGAAGAAGCCGAATTGCTCCGAGGTGAGAGCTTCACCGTCGACGTCGGCCTGCACGAGGGCGGAGATGATGTCGTCGAGCGGCTCCGCCCGTCGGGCCTCCGCGAGTTCGTATGCGTAGCCGAGGATCTGCGCGGACGCCATCCGTGACTCGCCCCCGAGGGTGTCGTCGTCGTAGCCCGTCATCTGATTCGACCACTCGAACAGTTGCTGACGCGCCTCGGCCGGAACCCCGAGGAGCTCGGATATCGCCTGCATGGGAAGCTCACTCGCAACCTGGTGTACGAAGTCCCCCGTGCCGTTGGTGACGGCACCGCTGGCGATCTGCTCCGCCCGCTCGTCCAGTTCGTCGCGCATCGACTCCACCGACCGCGGCGTGAACAGGCGGGAGACCAGCTTGCGCAGTTTCGTGTGATCGGGTGCGTCCTTGTTGATCAGCACATGCTTGGTGACCTCGAGCTCCTCCGCGGAGATCGTCGGCTCGTGCCGGGGAATGGCGCCGTTGACGTTGGAGGAGAACTCCTCCGAACGCAGTGACACGTCCCGGATGTCGGCGTGCCGAGAGACGACCCAGTACCCGTCGTCATGGAACCCGTCGATGCCCGGTTCCTTGGCGTTCCACCACACCGGCGCGTGCTTGCGCAGCCTCGCGTACTCCTCGAACGGCATCCGTTCGCCGTGCAGGTGTGGATCGGTGAAGTCGAATCCCTCGGGAAGACCGAGGTCGATGTTGTCGGCCATGCAGTTGGCTCCTCGCCCGCCCGCGCCGCGCGCGGGAGCTAGTCGATGCGGTGATCGGCGTCGGTCGTCGCCGCGTGGTTCTTGGCCCAGCCGTAGTCGGGCTTTCCACTGGGTGTGCGTGCCACATCCGACGTGATCCAGAAGGCACGCGGGATCTTGTAGCCGGCGAGCTGGCTGCGCGTGTGCTTCTCGATCGATTCGAAATCGGCGTCCACGCCGTCCCGGAGGCGGACCACGGTCGCGACGCGACTACCCCACCGCTCGTCGGCGACGCCGATCACGATGGCGTCGTAGATGTCGGGATGCGCCTTGACGACGGCTTCCACCTCTTCGGCGAACACCTTCTCTCCACCGGTGTTGATCACCATGTTGCCGCGGCCGAGCAGGGTGATCGACCCGTCGTCCTCGATCCTGGCGCGGTCACCGGTGACGACGGCTCTCCCACCGTCCACCTCGCGGAAGATCTCCGCGGACTTGACCGGGTCGTTGTAGTAGCAGACCGGAACGTTGCCGAGCTTGGCGAGCCAGCCCTCGCCGCCCGAGCCCGGGGGAAGGATCCGGTTGTCGTCGTCGACGACGACGGTGTACTTGTTCGCCCCGACCTTGGGCCCGCCGTGCTGCTCGAGACCCTTGGTCGCGAAACCGATACCCCCGAAGCCTGTTTCGGAGGAACCGACGGAGTCCGAGATCATCAGGTTCGGCATCGCCTCGAAGAAGGCGTCCTTCACCGCGCCCGAGAACAGCGCCGCACCGGAGGCGAGGACCGCGAGGCTCGAGGTGTCGCCGTCCTGCTTGTGGAACTCCTCGACGAGGGGCCTGCCCATGGCGTCACCGGTGATCACCATGACCTGAGGCCGGTGCTCCGCGACGAGTTGCCAGACACGCGTTGCGTCGAACTTCGGAGTCATGATGACGGTGTTGCCGGAGAAGAACGCGTTGAACGTCGGCATCATCGCGGACGTGTGGATCAGCGGGGGCAGCATCACCCAGCGCATCGGCTCGCCGGCGGCAACACCGTTGCGAGACTGCTGGAACTCGTCGGCAACGGCCTCCCCACTGTAGAAGTCGATACCGCCGGCGAGCACCCGCCAGATGTCCTCGTGCCTCCAGACCACGCCTTTCGGTCGCCCGGTGGTGCCGCCCGTGTAGAAGATGTAATGGTCGTCGGGACTGCGCTCCCCGAATCCCCGCTCCGGGTTGCCCTCGGTGAGAACGTCCTCGTAGGCGAGCGCGCCCGGAAGTGGTCTCTCGTTCCCGGTCGCCAGCTCGTCGGGCACCGAGATCAGGTGCCGGATCCGGGGCGTGTCCGGCAGGACCTCGGCGATCGTGTCCGCGAAACCGCGGTGGTACACGAGTGCGACGAGATCGGCGTTGTCGTACAGGTAGTGCAGCTCGTCGCTGGTGTACCGGAAGTTGACGGTCAGCGGAACCGCGCGGAGCTTGAACGCGGCGATGATCGCGACCATCGTCTCGATCGAGTTGTGCATGTGGATGCCGATGTGGGCACCGGCGCCGAAACCCTCGTCCGCGAGGTGGTGGGCAAGCCGGTTCGCACGCTCGTCCAGCTCGCGATAGGTCACCTCCTCGCCGGAGACGATCATCGCGAGCCGGTCGGGCATCGCATCCACCGAATGTTCGAACAGATCAGCAAACGTGTAGGCCATTGTCGATGTCCTCAGTCTGGAGTTCGGCCGCACCGGTGTGGGCGTCGAAGAAACACCGAATGCGAGAGCGTCAGATTACATAGAGCGGGAGCGGAATTCCGCGATCTTCGAAAACAAAAGTGGCGCCGGAGCTGACCTTGGTGATCGCGACCTCGACGCACTCGCGTGCCGGTTCGTCGGCGGTGTCGACGACGAGCAGCAGCCCGGCCGGCTCCTCGCTCACCACACGGACGGTGAAATGCGGGTTCACGCCGCGGACCAACGACTGCATCGCATCGAGGTGATCGGCGTCCACCAGCGTCGGCCACGCACCATCGACGTCCGCGAGGCCACCGCGTCCGAGCCACAGTTGCAGCTCGCCGTCCTCGAAGCGAATCTCACTGTCCACGTACTGCTTCGGTGAGAACAGCGGATGCAGGGACAGAACGGACGCCAAGCCCTCCAGGTCCGCCGGAAGTCCGAGTGCATCCCGAATCCGCTGCGAGGTCACACCCGCGATGCCCGTGAGCTGCTTGCGGGTGATCTCGAGGGCCTTGTCCTCGTCGGCCCGCTTGCGGACCGCGATCAGGAAGCCCAGTGCGAGCAGGTGCTGCTGCAGGCAGACCTCCTCCGCGATCCGCACCAACGCCGACTTCGAGAAGTCTCCGAACCGGACATCCGAGAGGAGTGGACCGGAATAGTCGCCGTTTCCCTCATCCGCGGGGTCGATCGCGGAGAGTTCGACCGAGTTCGCGGCCGTGCGGCCGATCTGCTCGGTGTGCGGCTCCATCACCGGAGGCACGTGCGACTCGTCGATGATCACCGTCCACGCGCAGTGCGGGTTCCGGTCCGCGGGCCGGCGCGGGGGCCGATGGATCGGCCGCACCTGGGCATACGGATTCGTCGCCAGCGCGGTGGCATCGAAGGTCGGGTCCTCGATGTCGTGGCACATCGCGGTCACGTACTCGTCCCCGAGGGGCTCGACATCCATCAGCGCCCCGCAGTGGTCGAGCCAGAACTCGCCGTGCTGCGGATCGTCCACCCGGTAGCGGAAGTCCATGAACTGCGGTGGCGCCCCGATGTCGAGTTGCAGCCCCTTGAAGATCGTCACCACGTCGTCACCCTCGTACCGCAGCGCCTTCTGCATGCGCTTCGTGTACCAGGGGCTCGACGCCTGCCACTCCTCGATCGCGACCGCCGCCATCCCCTCGCGGCCGAACTCGACGATGAGATGTGCCATCCCGGACCGGTCGATGAGCTGGCCGCACAGCAGCAGTTCGGGAACGAGGACGGCGAGATCCGCCCGGGAGAGCGCCGCGAACGAGGGCGACGGATGCGGCCGAGTGCTCACCACAGCGGAACCGGCGCGGTGCCGACCTTGTACCAGCCCGGCAGGTCCTTGCCGGAAACGGAACGCTGGATCCGGGCCTGCATGCCCGCAGACAGGGCATTGTTCTGGATCATCTCGATGAACAGAGCCGAGACGTTGCCGAAGTCGAAGAAGTCCCGCTGCCACGACCACTGGAAGTTGCCGCCGTAGCGGAACCAGCTGCCACCGATGCCGTAGACGCTGTAGTTGGTGCCGTCCTCGCGCTTCGCGTCGGCGACCTGCTTCCACAGTCCGATGACGTTGCCGCTGCGCTCGTCGATGACGAAGTCCTGGTAGGGGTACTCCCAGCCCTCGAGTCCGTCCATCTCGAGGCCGAGGGCCACGTCGCGGATCTCCTCGCGGCCGACGGCCATGAAGTCCTGCTTGGGGCCGTAGTTCCATCCGTAGGTCGCATCCTCGGTGTAGAACTCCGCCAGCGGCTTCCAGTCGCCGGCCGCCTCGGCCTTCTTGTTGCCCTCCACCCAGCGCTCCACCATTTCGTCGAGCTCGGCGCGGTCGAATCCGGTCATGACGTTCTCCTCGAAAGTTGTTGTCGGGCAGTGACAGAATGTGGTTTCCGGATCAGTCGGGAACGATCCGCAGGGCTTGGGTCGGGCAGTACCGCACCGCGGCCTCCACGTCGGAGCGCAGCGACTCGGGCGGGTTCGCGTCCAGGATCTCGACCTTGCCCCGCTTCGGCACCGAGAACACGTCCGGCGCCTCCATCTCGCACGCGGCGTGCCCCTGGCACAGGTCCAGGTCCGCCTCGACGCGCACGGTCATGCCTCGCTATGGGCGACCGGGCAGCCGGTCGCGACAACAGGTGCGGCGCCGACGGACTCGGCCCGCGCCGTCCGCCTGCGGTAGCGCACCTTGCAGGGCTGCTGCAGCTGCACCACCATCTTGCTGTGATCGTTGCGGTAGGTGTCCGAGGGCTGAGCCATCTCGAATTCGAAGTCACGCAACAGGATCGAGAAGATCGCCTTGAGCTGCATTTGCGCGAACGCCGCGCCGACACAGCGGTGCCTGCCCGCGCCGAACGGAATCCACGTCCACCGGTTGACGATGTCCTCCTGATTCGGGTCGATGTACCGACCCGGGTCGAAGGCATCGGGGTTCGGGAAATCCTCGGGAATGCGGTTCGAGATCGCGGGCGTCGCCGCGACGAGGTCGCCCTCCGCGATCGCGTAGCCGCCTACCTCGAAGTCGCCGCGGGCGACTCGGAGCAGCAGGATCAGCGGCGGATGCAGACGCAGCGTCTCCTTGATGACGGCTTCGAGCACCGGAATCTGCCGCAGCGCGTGGAAGCTGATGTCGGCGCCGTCGGAGTACAGCTCGTCGAGCTCGGCGGTCACCTGCTCCATCGTCTCCGGGTGGCGCAACAATTCGATCAGCGACCAGGCCGCCGTTCCGGAGGTGGTGTGGTGCCCGGCGAACATCATCGAGATGAAGATGCCCGTGATCTCGTCGGCGCTGAACCGCAGGTTCCCGTCGTCCCCGGGAATGGACACCAGGACGTCGAGCATGTCCCGATCTTCCTTGCCCTGAGGGGGATTCGCGATGCGGCCGTCCATGATGCCCTGCACGAGATCCACGAGTGCGAGACGGGCCTCGTCGCGGCGCCGGAAACTCTCGATCGGCGCGTACGGGTCCACGAAGGCGAGCGCGTCGGTTCCCTGCTCCAGGTCGTGATACAGCTTGGCGAAGCGATCGTCGAGTTCGTCGCGGAACTTCTTGCCGATCAGGCACGCGGACGAGGTGTAGATGGTCAGCTCGGCGAAGAACTCCAACAGGTCGATCTCGCCCTCGTCGCCCCACTTGGCGACCATGTCCTCGACCTCGATGCCGATGGTCGTGGCGTGGCCCTTCATCTGCTCACCGCGCAGGGCCGAATTGTGCAGCATCTCCTTGCGGCGCTCGGGGCTCGCGTCGAACACGACACCCTCGCCGAACACCGGCTTCATGAACGGGTAGGCCGCCTGCTGGTCGAGGTCCTCGTCATCGGAACGGAAGAAGAACTCGTTGGCCTCCGCACCGGAGAGCATCACCACGTCACGGTCGACCAGCCGGAAGACTCCGACGTCGCCGCACTCCTCACGGACCCGCTTCATCAGCGCGATCGGATCCGTACGCAGCTCTTCGAGGTGGCCGTGCTCGTGTTCGCCACCGGACACGCGGGGCGGGTTGGGAAGTGTCATCGTCGGTCACCGTCCTTGCGGATCGAAGGTCATCGGAAGGGGCGCCAGGGGCGCTTCGGGCTGCACCTCGACGAGAACCAGGTGCGCCCCGCGGGGTGCCGAGACGACCGCGATGATCGCGTTCGCCATGTCGGACGCGCGCAGCATGTAACCGTGGCGCGCAAACCCCCACTTGGACCACAACTCGGCCACCGGGGCGAGGATCTCGGGTGTCGAGTTCATACCCATGCCCGTGAAGGTCGGGCCGGGCCGGACGACAGATGCGCGAATACCGGTGCCTTCGAGCTCCATTCGCATCTGCCTACCCATCGCCTCGAGGCCGGCCTTGGCGGCGTCGTAGGCGCCCATACCGGGACGCTGACGGTCCGCACAGTCGGAGCCGATCAGGACGAAGTCGCCGCGCCTGCGCTCCCGCATCCCGGGGAGGATCCGGTGCGCGAGCCGCTGAGCCCCGACCAGGTGCACGTCGATCTGCTTCGCGAACCGGACGGGGTCCATCTCGTCGGCCATCCCGAACTCGAGGTCGCCCGCACCGGAGACCGCGATCTCGATCGGACCGATCGCCGCCTCTGCTGCGGTGACGAAAGCGTCGACGGACTCGCCGTCCGTGACATCGAGGAAATGGGCGAACGCCTCACCGCCGTTGCTGCGAATCTTCTCCGCCGTCGCCTCGATCTGCTCGACGCGGCGCGCGCCGAGCGCGACCGGATGGCCCAGTTCGGCGAGCGCGTACGCGGTTGCCTCACCGATGCCGGAGGACGCGCCGCTGATCACTGCCGGGCGACGAGCGGGCTGGGGGTCGAAACGGGGCATCAGCGCACCTTCACCTTCACTGGCAGGGCCGCGAAGCCCCGCACGTTGGTCGAATGAACACGTTCGATTCCGGACTCGACGACCTCGTACTCCCGCACGCGGCGTGCGAACTCCTGCAGCGCGATGTTGGCCTCGAGTCGCGCGAGGTGGGCACCGAGGCAGAAGTGCACCCCGCCACCGAAACTCGCGAGCTTGTTGGTCGAGTCGCGGCCGATCCTGAACTCGTCGGCGTCGTCGAACACGTCGTCGTCGCGGTTCGCCGAACCCATCAGCAGCAGCATCTTCTCCCCCGCAGGCACCGTCACCCCGTGGTACTCGAGATCGACTGCGGTGGTCCGGGCGACGATCTGGCTGGACGTGTCGTAGCGCAGCGTCTCCTCGACCCACTCCGACACCCGCTCCGGATCGTCCAGAACCTGCGCGACCTGATCGGGGTTGTGTCCACCCCAGTACAGAGCGTTGCCGAGGAGCTTGGTGGTGGTTTCGTTTCCTGCCACCACCATCAGGAACATGAACCCGAGGATCTCCTGATCGGAGAGCTTGTCGCCGTCGATCTCCGCATCGAGCAGGGCGGATGTCATGTCCTCGGTCCGCGAGCGCCGACGCTCCGCGATCATCTCCTTGTAGTACGTCATCAGCGTGAGCGACGCCTCGACCGACGCCTGCGGCACGTCGAGCACGCCGTCCTCGCGGTGAACGACGAGATCGGCAAGCCTGCGGAGTTCGGCACGATCGGCCTGCGGGACACCCATCAACTCGGAGATCACGTCCATCGGCAGTTTCCCCGCCACCTCCGCGATCCAGTCGAACTCCCCCGACGCCAGCGCCGGCTCGAGATACCGAATCGTCAGTTCGTGGATCCGGCCGCTCAACTCCGTGACGCGACGCGGGGTGAATCCCCGAGACACCAACTGGCGCAGGCGCATGTGCCGCGGATCATCCATCGCGAGGAAGGACATCACCAGGTGCGCGTGGGGTCCGTATGCGGCCGGATCGAGCGAGACGCCGTTCGCACTGGACAACCGGGTGTTGTCCTTGAATGCGTCCTGCACGTCCGAATGCCGCGACAGTGCCCAGAACCCGATGTCCGGGTTGTGGTAGAGCGGAGCCTCCTCACGGAGCCGCCGATAGACCGGGTACGGATCGTCGTGGAAGTCATAGTCGTAGGGGTTGAAGACGAGAGGATCGATCAGAGCCGCACCTGTCGTCTCGATGCGAGCCCCTGGCGTCGGGTCGGGCATGTGATCACTCCAAAATGATTGTGGCGGAACGCTCCAGCTGGTCGGCCAGGTTCTCGTAGGACCCATAGCCCATACCGGCCCGGAGCAGCGCTCCGGCGTAGAGAAGTTCGAGTGTTTCGAGCAGGTCCGGGTTGTCCTCGGCGTCCAGTGCACCGAGTAGTCGTTCACGGATCTCGATGCCGATCCGCACCCGCAGGTGTTCGACATCGGGGTCGCTACCGAGCAGGGCGTTGGTGACGGCGGCCGAGAGTCCGGGTTCGTCGGCGAGCAGCAGAGCGATGTCGCGGAGCACGGTCACCACCCGACCCGTCCGGTCGAGACCGTCCGACTCGGGCCGTGGCGACTGTGCGAGCCTGCGCCAGAACACCTCTGCGACAAGGTGTTCCTTCGAGGAGAAGTACGTGTAGGCCGTGGCAGGGCCGACGCCTGCCCGCGCCGCGACGGTGCGGACGGTCAGGCCGGCGAAATCCTCTTCCCGCAGTACCTCGACAGCCGCCGCACAGAGACGGTCGACGGTTTCGGCCTGCTTGGGGGTCAGGCGCCGACGGGTGGACTCGAAGTTGGTGCTCGTCACTCTACTAGACACGTGTCCAGACATTACTACAGGTTGCCGCCCATAGCCATCCTTCCGGGCCGGCCCCCGGATCGCGTCGCGTGCCATCGTCGCTGCTCAGCAGGACCGCGCGGCCTACTGCGCACTCCTCGTCGATCGCGACGGCACAGTCCGCGCGGCTCGCGACGACACACTCCGCGTCGCTCGCGACGGCGAACGATCGCCGGCGACTCGACTCATGGCTGACTCCCTTCGATCGGTCGGACAGGGAAACGATGCGAGCGACTCGACCCACAGCCCGGCTGTTCGCTCCGGGGCGTCGAGGCGGTGCCCACAGTAGACATGCCGTTCCCGCTTTGTCGAGAGGTGTTCTCAAATCGCCTCTGCCCGATACCCATTGCGTGTGACATTTGTTCGAACTATAGTCCAGACACCTGTCCAGAAAGGAAGGCTTTTCGCAATGACGCTTCGACCTGCCGACAACTCGACACCGCTCGCCGAGACCACGTCGACGCTCCTCGTCGGTGACACTTCGACGCTCCTCGTCGACGGAAAGCTCGTTCCCGGCTCCGGCGGCACCTTCGAGGTCGTCAACCCGGCGACCGAAGAGGTGATCGGGCACGCGGCCGAGGCCACCGCGTCCGACATGGACGCGGCGATCGACGCCGCCCGCCGCGCGTTCGACACCACTGACTGGTCCCGCGATCACGCGTTCCGCGCACGCTGCCTGCGGCAACTGTGCGACGCCCTGCAATCGCACATCGAAGAACTGCGTCAGATCACGATCGCCGAGGTCGGCGCGCCCTCCATGCTCACCAACGGCCCCCAGCTCGAAGGGCCGATCGAGGACCTGCGCTACTGGGCCGATCTCGTCGAGACCTACGCCTGGGACCAGGACCTCGGCAAGGCCAGCCCGATGGGCATACCGACCCATCGACGCCTGCTCAAGGAGGCGATCGGCGTCGTCGGCGCGATCACCCCGTGGAACTTCCCGCACCAGATCAACTTCGCCAAGCTGGGCCCCGCACTGGCCGCAGGCAACACCGTCGTCCTCAAACCCGCACCGGACACACCGTGGTGTGCAGCCCTCGTCGGCAAGGTGATCGCCGAGGAGACGGACATCCCGGCGGGCGTCGTGAACATCGTGACCTCCACCGACCACGCTCTCGGTGCGCAGTTGTCCACCGACCCGCGCGTCGACCTGATCTCCTTCACCGGATCCACCGCAACCGGCCGCGCCGTGATGGCCGCGGCATCACAGACCCTCAAGAAGGTCTTCCTCGAACTGGGCGGCAAGTCCGCGTTCATCGTCCTCGACGACGCCAACATCAAGGCCGCCTGCTCGATGGCCGCGTTCTCCGTCTCGGTGCACGCCGGCCAGGGGTGCGCCCTGAGCACCCGCCTCCTCGTCCCCCGGGAGAAGTACGACGAGGCGGTCGCCGCGGCGGCGAAGGGAATGGCAGGCGTCGGGGTCGGCGATCCGACCAAACCCGGAACCATCTGCGGCCCACTGATCTCCGCGAAGCAACGCGAGCGCGTCGAGGGCTACCTCACGCTCGCCGTCGAGGAGGGCGGCACGATCGTCACCGGCGGCGGCCGCCCCGAGGGGCAGGATCGCGGCTACTTCGTCCAACCGACTCTCGTTGCCGGACTGGACAACTCCTCACGCGTTGCGCAGGAGGAGATCTTCGGCCCCGTCCTCGTGATCCTCCCGTACGACGGCGACGACGACGCGATCCGCATCGCCAACGACTCCCCGTACGGACTGTCGGGGACGGTCTTCGGCACGGACCCCGCCCGGATCGACCACGTGGTCCGCGGAGTGCGAACCGGCACCCTCGGCGTCAACGGCGGCATCTGGTACTCGGCCGACGCACCCTTCGGCGGATACAAGCAGTCCGGCATCGGCCGCGAGATGGGCGTCGCCGGTTTCGAGGAGTACCTCGAGACCAAGCTCGTCGCCGACCTTGCGACCTCCTGACGCCCGAGCGGCTCACCTCCGGACCCACAACCACGATCAGACCCAGCACTCACGACAGAAAGCAGGACCCAAAGATGGGACGTTTCGACGGACGCACCGCCATCGTCACCGGTGCCGCACAGGGCATCGGTGAGGTCTACGCCCAGCGCCTCGCGGCCGACGGCGCGAACGTGGTGGTCGCCGACCTGAACGCCGAACTCGGCGAACAGGTCGCGAAGCAGATCGTCGCCGACGGCGGCTCCGCGTTCTTCCAGCAGGTCGACGTCTCGGACGGCGCATCGGCACAGGCGCTGGCCGACGCGACGATCGAGAAGTTCGGCGGCATCGACCACCTCGTCAACAACGCCGCGATCTACGGCGGCATGAAGATCGATTCGCTGCTGACCGTGGACTGGGACTACTACCGCAGGTTCATGAGCGTCAACATGGACGGCGCCCTGCAGGTGTGCCGCGCCGTGGTCCCCCACATGCGCGCCAAGGGCGGCTCCATCGTCAACCAGTCCTCGACCGCGGCCTGGACCTACTCGAACTACTACGGCCTGGCCAAGGCCGGAATCAACAGCCTGACCCAGCAGCTGGCCACCGAACTCGGCTGGTCGAAGATCCGGATCAACGCGATCGCCCCGGGCCCGATCGACACCGAGGCCACCCGCACCTCCACCCCGAAGGTCATCGTCGACCAGATCGTGAGCCGGATCCCGTTGCAGCGCATGGGAACCCCGGAGGACCTGGCCGGCCTGTGCCTGTTCCTGCTCTCCGACGAGGCGAGTTGGATCAGCGGACAGATCTACAACGTCGACGGCGGGCAGGTGTACCGGTCGTGAGCGGCACCGAAGCCTTCGCCACCGCGGCAGGCGAAGCGGTGACGGTGGGGTACATCGGCCTCGGCAACATGGGTGCCCCGATGGCCAAGCGGCTCCTCGACTGGCCGGGCGGGCTCGTCGTGTGCGACGCGCGAGCCGAGGCCGTCGAACCGTTCACCGCGAAGGGTGCCCGCGCCGCGAGCACCCCCGCGGAGGTCGCGGCGGCGGCGTCCGTCATCTCCGTGACCGTGCTCGACGACGCGCAGGTGCGCGCCGTCGTCGCGGGCCCGGACGGCATCCTGTCGACCGCCCGGCCGGGCACGGTCGTCGCGGTGCACTCGACGATCTCGGACACCACCGCCGTCGAACTGGCCGCCACGTGCGAGAGCGTCGGGGTGCACCTGATCGACGCGCCGATCAGCGGCGGCGCGATGGGCGCCCAGCAGGGACGCCTCGCCATCATGGTCGGCGGCACCGACGAGGCGTTCGCCGCGGTCCGCGAACCGTTCGCTCGCTTCGCCGAACTGGTCGTGCACGCCGGAGAGGTCGGCGCCGGGACGCGGATGAAGCTGGCACGCAACCTGCTTCACTTCATCTCGTTCACCGCCGCGACCGAGGCCCAGCGTCTCGCCGAGGCGGCGGGCATCGACATCCGCGAGCTCGGCAAGGTGGTCCGGCACACCGACGCCATCACCGGCGGCGCCGGGGCGATCATGCTGCGCGAGACCACGGCACAACTCGCCGAGACCGATCCCTGGTTCCCGATCCTGTCTCACGCCCGCAACCTCGGGGAGAAGGACCTGTCCCTCGCGCTCGGCCTCGGTGACCGCCTCGACGTCGACCTGCCTCTCGCCGTGCGGGCCCTGGCCGGGCTCGGCGCGGGCCTCGGTGTCGGCCCCGGCGACATCTCGACCGCTTTCCAGAAGGAGCACGCATGACCGACCAGAACGGGATCAGCGAGGTCCGGGCCCGTGGCCTGAAGACGATGAAGACGGTGTACGGCTGGGACATGCCCTCGGGCGACCTCGGCAGCTTCTACACCCAGACCGTCGAGCACCTCTTCGGCGACATCTGGAACCGGCCGGGACTGACGATCCGCGACCGCAGGCTCCTCGTGCTCGGCGCCCTCGCCGCGCAGGGCCAGTTCGATCTGGCGAAGGTCCAGATCAACGCGGCGCTGCAGAACGAGGAACTGACCGAGGAGCAGATGGAGGAGATCGTCATCCTGCTGTCCCAGTACGTCGGCTACCCGCTCGCCAGCGGAATCAACGCCTCCCGCATCGCCGTCGTCGCGGACCGCGCCAAGGCGGCGCGCGCGGCGGCGAAGGCGGCCGAGAGCAAGGCCACCGAGAACGGTTCCACTCCGTAACGCAATTCCGCCCCGGACCCCGCCCGAAGCGGAAATACTGCATCAATGCGTGTGCCACGCCCGTGCGTGATCCTCGCCCCGGTCGGGGTGAGGATCACGCACGGCGTGGTACACGAACCGGCACCCGACGAGAAGGATCAGAACACTCATGGCCGAGGCCACACCCATCCGTCCCCTGCCCGCCGCGAGCGTCGAGACCTGGCACCGCGAGGCCGACGTGGTGATCGCCGGCTACGGCATCGCCGGCGTCTCCGCCGCGATCGAGGCCGCCCGCGCGGGCGCCGAGGTCCTCGTCCTGGAACGCACCAGCGGATGGGGCGGCGCGGCCGCCCTGGCAGGCGGGTTCATCTACCTCGGCGGCGGCACCCCGCTGCAGAAGGCCCTCGGGTTCGACGACACCCCCGAGAACATGAAGGCGTTCATGATGGCGGCGCTCGGGCCGGGCGCCGACGAGGAGAAGATCACCGACTACTGCGAGGGCAGCGTCGACCACTACAACTGGCTCGTCGACAACGGTGTGCCGTTCAAGGAGAGCTTCTACGGCCAGCCGGGCTGGGAGACCCCGTTCGACGACGGCCTCATGTACTCCGGCGGCGAGAACGCGTCCCCGTTCAAGGAGATCGCGAGCCCCGCACCGCGTGGCCACGTCCCCCAGATGACCGGCAAGCGGACCGGCGAGAAGGGCGGCGGTTACATGCTGATGAAGCCGCTCGTCGAGACCGCGGAGGCGCTCGGCGTCACCCCCGAGTACGACATGCGCGTCCAGCGGCTCATCGTCGACGACTCCGGTCGCGTCGTCGGCATCGTCGCCAAGCAGTACGGCAAGGAACTCGCGATCCGCGCCCGCCGCGGCGTCGTGCTGGCGACGGGCAGCTTCGCCTACAACAAGGAGATGGTGCAGCAGTACGCACCGCGACTGATCGGGCGGCCCGGCGCCTCGATCGAGGAGCACGACGGCAAGTCCATCCAGATGGCGCAGGCGCTCGGCGCCGACCTCGCCCACATGGACGCCACCGAGGTCGCGTTCTTCGGCGACCCTCAGCTGATGGTGCGCGGCATTCTCGTCAACGGTCGCGGCCAGCGGTACGTCAACGAGGACACCTACCCCGGCCGCATCGGCCAGGAAACCCTGCTGCGCAACGAGAACCAGGCCTTCCTCATCCTGGACGAGGAGGCATACGAGGAGGGCTGCGCGGCAACCAGTTCGACGCCGTTCTTCCGCTTCCAGCCGAAGTGGGTCGCCGAGACCGTCGAGGAACTCGAGTCCGACATGGGTCTGCCCACCGGCACGCTGCAGTCCACTGTCGAGGTGTACAACCGGCACGCGGCGAACGGCGAGGACCCGGTGCTCGGGAAGAAGCCGGAGTGGGTCAAGCCGATCGGCTCCCCCATCGCCGCGCTGGATCTGCGCAACTGCACCGCGGGCTTCACCCTCGGCGGGCTGCGTACCTCGATCAACTCCGAGGTCCTGCACGTCTCCGGCGAGCCGATCCCGGGGCTCTTCGCGGCCGGTCGCTGCACCGCGGGTGTCTGTGCGGGCGGCTACGCGTCCGGTACCTCGCTCGGTGACGGCAGCTTCTACGGCCGTCGCGCCGGGATCGCAGCGGCCAAGGCCTAGCAAGTCCGATCGGGAGGGGTCGGCCCGCAACCTCGGGCCTGCCCCTCCCGAACGTGTGTCAGCCGCCGAGCGCGGGCATCACCACGTCACCGATCAGGCGCAGGCTCTCCCACGACGGCTCCTCGGGCATGCCGCCGCACAGCGGATGACTCGTGACCACCTTGATCTCCCCCGCACGGCAGGCATCGATCAACGCGTCCGGGGTGTGCACCTGGTAGACGCCCGCGGCGCGCAGCTCGTCCACCGTGGTCGACGAGTCCTTCACGTGCGAGTCGCGCTCGCCGATCCACTCCCGGTAGGCGAGGGCGTCAGCGAGCAGGTGGCGGCCGTACTTCGCCCAGAAGGCATCCTGGTCGGACGAACAGAAGACCGTCGCGGGGCCGGGCGGAGCCATCATCACCAGCCCCGGCTCGCGACCGAGGGCGCGGCACTCGTCGATGTAGAGCCGCTTGAGCTCCCGACTCGCGACCTCCGGCTGGAAGTGCAGCCCCAGCCTTGCGGCACGCCTCGCCGCGGCCGCGACTCCCCCGCCGTAGAACATCACGGGGTGGGGATCGGTGAACGGAGCCGGGGTGACGGTTCCGCTCGCCCACGCATCGAAGATGCGCTCGACCGCAACCTCCAGATCGCGCGCTCGTGTCGCCCACGGGCGGCCGAACAGCGCGTATTCCTCGGGGCGGTAACCCAATCCAACGGTGTACGTCACCCGGCCGCCGCTGACGTGATCGAGGACCGCAATGTCCTCGGCGAGCCGGAGCGGGTCGTACAAATTCACGACCAGTGCTGCCACGGAGATCGGGATGCGGGTGGTGCGGGCCGCGAACGCCGACGCCACCAGCAGCGGACTCGGCAGGTACCCGTCCCGCGAGCCGTGGTGCTCGGAGAGTGTCAGCGCCGCCTGCCCCTGCGCGTCGACGTACGCCGCCTGCTCCAGTGCCAGCGCGAACAGCCGCCCCCGCGCTGCCGGCGTGAAACCCGGCGCGCGGAAGTCGTAGCGAGTCACGAAGAACGTCAACTGGATTCTCCTGCCGTACAGCCGTGCCCGGGCCGTCACACGTCACGGCCCGGGCACGGCGATCACCGATCTCAGTGTGCGGCGGGACTGCGGTCGAGCTTGCCCGCGAGCTTGTCGAGGTACGCGACGACGGTCGGTTCGTCGGCGTCGGGCATTCCGTAGACGACCTCGTCAACGCCGAGATCCTCCCAGCGCGCGAGGGTCTCGGGCACCGGCTTGCGGTCGAGGACGACGATCCGCGGCGAGCCCTCGCGGCCGGCATCCGCCCAGATCTTGCGGAGCAGCAGGACGTTGTCGTCGATGTCCTGCTCGATCGGGGTGGTCATCCAGCCGTCGGCAGCTCGGGCGATCCACTTGAAGTTCTTCTCGTTGCCCGCAGCGCCGACAATGACCGGAACACGGGGCTGCTGAATGGTTTTCGGCCACGCCCAGCTGGGACCGAAGCTGAGGAACTCACCCTCGTAGGACGCCTCCTGCTGCGACCACAGCGCCTGCATGCCTTCGAGGTACTCGCGGAGCATCGTCCGACGCTTGGCGATCGGGACGCCGTGATCGGTGAGTTCGTCGAGGTTCCAGCCGTACCCGACACCCAGGGTCACGCGACCACCCGAGAGGTGGTCGAGGGTCGCGATCGTCTTCGCGAGAGTGATCGGGTCATGCTCGACGGGCAGCGCCACCGCGGTGCCGAGGCGAATCCGCTCGGTCACCGATGCGCAGGTCCCGAGCGCCACCCACGGGTCGAGGGTGCGCATGTAGCGGTCGTCGGGAAGTGACTCGTCCCCGGTCTGCGGGTGAGCCGCATCGCGGCGAACCGGGATGTGCGTGTGCTCGGGAACGTAGAACGAGTCGAACCCGAATCGCTCCACCGCCCGCGCCGCCGCCGCGGGAGTGATCCCACGATCGCTCGTGAACAGCGTGATGCCAAACTCCACCGAATGCCTCCTTGCACCTGCCGACCAGCCGGTCCGATCGTCTCGACACTAGAGGCCTGGACACGTGTTTATCAAGGTGTCCAGAAAATTCGTGAGCTGCGCGTTCTCGTCGCGACACGCCGTCACCCTGCGATCCTCACCGGCGCGGCCCGGAGGTTTCCGACGCACGCCGACGTTGATTCAGGCGGGTCGAGAACCGAGACTGTACGTGTGTCCGTGCGCCGTCCCACGGTTCGCAGTCCAGGGAAGCCGGTCGCCGGGCCGCCGACAGCTGACCACGTCGAAAGGACCACAAAGTGCCCGCACCGAGCGACCTCACGGCCGACCCGACGCTGATCGCCCTGTACAAGGACCTGCACCAGCACCCCGAACTCGGATTTCAGGAACACCGCACCGCCGGGATCGTCGCCGAACGGCTGACGGCATCAGGGTTCGAGGTCACCACCGGAGTGGGTGGAACCGGAGTGGTCGGCATCCTGACGAACGGCTCGGGCCCGACCGCGTTGCTACGCGCGGACATGGACGCACTACCCATTCGGGAGGACACGGGCCTCGACTACGCCAGTACCGCGACGGCCACCGACGGCAACGGTGCCACCGTGCCGGTCGCGCACGCATGCGGCCACGACCTGCACACCACCTGCCTGCTGGGCGCGGCGAAGGTTCTCGCCGACGACAGATCCAGCTGGACCGGCACCGCGATGCTCGTGTTCCAACCCGCCGAGGAGCTGGGCGCGGGCGCACAGGCGATGGTGGACGACAACTTGTTCGACAGATTCCCGAAGCCGGACATCGTGCTCGGCCAGCACGTGTCACCACTGCCCGCGGGCAGGATCGCCGGACACCCCGGCCCGTCGTACGCGGCGTCGGATTCCCTGCGGGTACGACTGGTCGGCAGAGGAGCCCACGGATCGATGCCGGAGGCATCGGTCGACCCCATCGTGATGGCCGCCGGGACAATCCTGCGTCTGCAGACCGTGATCTCCCGCGAGATCCCGAGCACCGCGACCGCGGTGCTCACCGTCGGATCCATCCATTCCGGCGACGCCGCCAACGTCATTCCCGGTGTGGCCGAGATCCAGTTGAACATCCGCAGCTACGACACCGGCGTGCGCCGACGCATTCTCGACGCCGTCGAGCGCATCGTCCGCGGCGAGGCCGAAACCGCCGGCGCGCCGGAGGACCCGACGATCACCGAGATCGAGCGCTTTCCGGTCGTCACCAACGATCCCGAAGCGCTGAGCAAGAGCCTGGACGCCATGGCAACCTGGCTGGGCCCCGACAGCATCCTCGATCCGGGAGCCGGAGCGGGGAGCGAGGATGTCGGCATCCTCGCGACCAGTTCGGGTGCACCGCTGTCCTACTGGCTGTTGGGCGGGGCGGATCCGTCCCTCTTCACCACAGGAGACATGACCGATCCGGCGCTCCTGAAGGTGCCCTCCAACCACTCCCCTCGCTACGCGCCCGTCATCGAACCGACACTGCCGATCGGCGTGGCCGCATTGGCGACCGCAGCACGGACGTGGCTGCCTCCGGCACTGTGACTCGGTCGTCTCGATTTCGCAGATCTGCGTTGTGCAACGCGGGGTGCCTGTTGCGCACGTCCCGACGAGGATCAGTGTCGGACATCGAACGAGTGGGGTGGCCGCGCCGGCAGCGCGAGCACGGTCCACCCCACCTGGTCAGGGCCGCATCTCGTAGGCACCGTCCTGGGCGACGACCCGCTCCCACATCCGGGCGAACCGATCGGCGTCGACCTCGGACTTGCGGATCGCGCCGAGTGCCCACTCCTGCTGCGCAGGCGTCGAGGAAGCCTTGCCGTGCAGCGCGACCGCCTGCGCCGAGAAGTCCCGCACCTGGAAGTCGAAGATCTGGTCGACGGTGTCGCGGTCCACGCCCGTGAGTTCGGCCTGCTCGAGGATCAGCTGGCCGTACACGATCTGCGAGAACAGGTGCCCGACCACGAGCATGAAGTCGAGGTCGGCGCGCTGGGCCTCGTCCGGTGCCGCGGCGGTCAGCAGCACCTTCAGCCCCTGCGCCTGCTCGAAGAACCGAGCGACGTTCGGGACGTCGGCGAAGCGGGTGTAGACCTGCGTCCAGTCGGCGAACTGGACCTTCGCGGCGCCGCGCGTCGGACCCTGGTTCCAGAAGAAGACGTCGTCCGCGGCGTCGGTGCGGGTTCCGACCTCGGGACGCTCGGCGGGGGCGAACAGGTAGTTCGGCAGGAACTTGAGCACGAGTCCGACGTTGACGTGCACCGTCCCCTCCAGCTTGGGCAGCGTGCCGATGTAGCGCGCCGCCTCCTGGAAGTAGGTGTTCTTCTCGTAGCCCTTCGCCGCGATGACGTCGTGCAGCAGCGCGACGACCTTCTCGCCCTCCATCGTCACCTTGGACTTGGTCATCGGATTGAACAGCAGGTAGCGCCTGTCGTCGAGGGATGCGCTGCGGAAGTAGTCGACGGCGCGCGCGCTGAACAGCTTCATCGCGAGGGTGCGCGAGTACGCGTCGACGAAATTCGCCCGGACGTGCGCGAAGTCGGTGACGGGGTTGCCGTACAGAATTCGGTTGTGTGCGTGGGTGATCGACTCGAAGAACGCGTGCTCGGTGATGCCGGTGGAACCGGTGCACAGGTTGAACTTGCCGACGTTCACGGTGTTGAGTGCTGCCTCGAACGCGGCGACACCGGTGTGCAGGATGTCCTCCTCGCGCACCGGGTAGTCCTCGAGCCGGAAGGTGCTGACGTACATCTGAGCGCGCAGCACGTTGCCGAGCAGGTTGTAGTTCGGGTGCCTGCTGTCGACGACGAAGAAGACGTAGCCCTCGGGTCCGTCGACGTCGGTGCGGCGACCGAAGACGGACACCATGCCCGCCACGTTGCCGTTGCCGATGTAGTACTTGTCGCCGGTGGCCCGGAAGGCGACGCCGTCGTCGTCCGAGGCGGCGGTGAGCAGCATGTCGGTCGAGTAGACGTCGGCACCGTGATCGCGCTCCGACAGCCCGAAGGCCATCACCTCGCCGTCCACGAGTTGCCGGGCGGCACGGCGCTTGGCGTCGACGTTGTCGCTCATCCAGATCGGGCCGAGACCGAGAACGGTGACCTGCCACGCGTACCAGTAGGCCAGGCCGTAGAAGCCGAGAATCTCGCTCAGCGCGGCGTTGCGAGCGGCGTCCCAACGGCGGTTGGGGTCGCCGTCGGCGAACTCCGCCGGAGTGAGGAAGGTGGCGAACAACTTCTCCTGGCGGACGAAGTCGAGGAAGTCCGCGGGCCACACCGCTTCGAGGTCGTCCTCGAGGACCTGCTGCTTGCCCCGGGCCTCGAACCAGTCGATGGTGGCGCGCAGCAGCCTGCGGGTCTCCGGGTCGAATTCCTGCGGGTCGTAGGTGTTCGGGTTGAACAGCTGCACGGTCACGGATCGGCCTTTCGTCGGATTACCGCCCAAATTACCAGCCAGTAACATTCGTGGGCCACCGCCGCCACCGAACTGTGATCACCGGTCGAGATATGCGACGATCGCGTTCGCCAACCCCCGCCTGGCAACACCGAGGTCGGAGTACGTACCGAGCTGATGCTCCGAGACGATCCCGCGCATCGCACCGGGCATGAACGCCGCGACCTCGTCGACGCGCACCGGGTCGACGCCCAGGTCGGCAAAAGCCTTCTGACACAGGGCAGCCCAGGTCTCACGCCAGGAGGCGAGCTCGGCAGCGGTCTTGGGGTACGCCCGTTCGAGTTCCGCGTGGTCACGAGGAAGCGCCGCGCGGAGGTTCTCGATCGCGCGCGAATCCGGGGCGAGCAGACCCGCGTACATCGTCTCGACGAAACCGACCACGCGCTCACGGAGCGAAACGGGCACACCCCCGACGAACGGCAGGTCGCCGCGCCGCTCGGCGGTGTGACGGAGTACCGCCGCCCAGAATCCGTCGACATCGCCGAACTGGTACTTGACCGCACCCCAGGTCGCGCCGGCCTCCTTCGCGATGCGGTTGGCCGACACGGCCGCCGGATCGCCGGTCGCGAGTGCCGTCAGCGCGGCCGCGAGCATGTTCTCCCGCGTTGCCGAGCCACGCCGGTTGGCCCTTCTGCCCGCCGCATCCGCTGTGGTCATAGCCGCCGATGCTAGTTGTTCCGATCCGCGTCGCATTTTCATAGAGCTATCTATGATTCGTACATGGCCAAACCCACCCTTCCGATGAACCCGACCGGATGGTTCCAGGTCGCCTGGTCAGCGGAGGTCGGCATCGGCACCGTGCGCCGCATGACGTACTTCGACCGCGAGATGATCGCGTGGCGGACCGCCTCGGGCTCGGTGACGGTGATGGACGCCTACTGCGAGCATCTCGGCGCGCACCTCGGGCACGGCGGCCACGTCGACGGCGAGAACATCGTGTGCCCCTTCCACGGCTGGCAGTGGAACACGCAGGGCCACAACGTCTGCATCCCCTACGAGAAGCACCCGAATCGCGGACGCCGGATCCGCACGTACCCCGTGGTCGAGCGCAACGAGTCGATCTACATCTGGCACGACGCACTGCGCCGCGAGCCGTACTTCGACGTCCCGGACGTGTTCACCGGCTTCGACGACGGCCGGACCGCTGCCGACTATCACCCCGCTCACCCGTCGGGAACCCTGCATCGGGAGCGCCTGGAACTGCACCCGCAGTACGTCCTCGAGAACGGCGTGGACGTCGCCCACTTCACCTACGTGCACAAGGTGCCGATCGTTCCGGTCTTCACCCGCCACGACTTCGACGAGCCGGTCTCCTACGTGGACTTCACCATCACCTTCGACGACTCGGTCGACGGCGGCACCGCCGTCGCGGACATCCACAGCGGCGTCAACGCGATCAACGCCGGACTGGGAGTGGCGGTCACCAGGAGCTGGGGGATGATCGACAACCGCACCATCTCGGCGGTCACCCCGGTCGACGACCACACCTGCGACGTCCGGTTCACCGTCTGGATCGGGAAGTCGCCGCAGGACGGCGGCGCATCCGACCCGGCACGCGCCGATCGGTTCGCCCGCGGCGTCATCGAGCAGTTCGAGGCCGACATCCACATCTGGTCCCACCAGCGCTATGCGTCGCCCGGTGCCTTCTCCCGCGGCGAGTACCCCGGCTTCACCGCGTTGCGCACCTGGGCGACCCGGTTCTATCCGGACGACACCATCACCGCCACGAACGCCGACGCGTAGGAGTGACCAGGCCATGACGAACGACCCGAAGCGACCCATCCGCGTGTTCCAGGTGGCGACAGGCAACCTCGGCACCGAGATGATCAAACGTGTTGCCGCGCACCCCGACCTGGAACTGGTCGGCGTGCACTGTTACACACCCGAGAAGGTCGGCCGGGACTCCGGTGAACTCGCGGGACTGGCACCGAACGGCGTCGTCGCCACCGGCTCGGTGGACGACATTCTCGCCGCGCAGCCGGACGTGATGACCTTCCACGGCGTCTTCCCGGACGAAGACCTCTATGTCACGGTGCTCGAGGCGGGCATCGACATCGTCACCACGGCCGACTGGATC
Organism: Rhodococcus sp. Q; assembly: GCF_005503035.1. Classification (NCBI taxonomy): domain Bacteria; kingdom Bacillati; phylum Actinomycetota; class Actinomycetes; order Mycobacteriales; family Nocardiaceae; genus Rhodococcus; species Rhodococcus sp. Q. The sequence goes on along the minus strand of NZ_SCOY01000004.1, from coordinate 40,094 downwards.
ACCGGCCACCACCGCGACCGCAACCATCCGCACCGGTCGGGCCGACCGGTGAGCGAGCTTCTCGCGGACGCGTGCCGCCGTGGCGGCTCGACCTTCTACGGCACCGGCATGAACCCGGGACTGAACCAGATCCTCGGCATCGTGCACACTGCGGACGTCGCCGACATCGAGAACGTCACGGTCATCGAATCGGTCGACGTCTCGTGCCACCACTCGGTCGAGACCTGGCGGGCCGTCGGCTACGGCCGGCCGGTCGACGATCCCACGATCCCGGCCTCGCTCGAGAAGTACACGAGCGTGTTCGCGGATTCGGTGTATCTGATGGCGGACTGCTTCGACCTCGAACTCGACGAGGTGAGGTTCACCGCCGAACTCGGCGCCTGCACCAAGGACGTCGACCTGGGCTGGTATCAGCTGCCGAAGGGGTCCCTCGGCGGTAGCTACATCAAGTACCAGGGCCTCGTCGACGGTGTTCCCCGCATCGAGTCCCACATCGAATGGCAGATGACGCCGCAGACCGAGCCGAAGTGGGACGTGAAGGGCTGCTACATCACGAAGATTCAGGGCGATCCGTGCGTCTACTCCAAACACATGGTTCTCCCGAAGCCGGGCACCGACTTCTCGTCGCCCGCGGCGTTCGCGTCGATCGGGATGTCCGTCACCGGGCTGCCGGTCCTCAACTCCATCCGTTCGGTGGTCGCCGCGCCGCCCGGGATCGTCACGAGCGCGGACCTGCCGCTGCGAGCGTTCGCGGGTCGCTTCTCGCTCTAGACCACGGACCGACCTCCGGCCGACCTCGCCAGGCACCCGCCTGACGAGGTCGGCCGTCTTTGTTTTCACACCCGGCACTCGTTTCACATCGCATCTTGTGTGAGGCCGGCCACGTTGCTACGGTCTGTCACAGATACTTTGACACAGAGAAACGATTTTGTTTCAACGTCCTACGCGGCAGGAGTTCGCATGACGTCAACCCACGAATCCACCGGCGAGGCAGTCCAGGGGTCCGTCTCGCTGCCGTTCGACGAAGGCATCCGCGAGGCGGTGCCGATGCCCGTCGACGACCGCGACCCGGACCTGCGCCTCGGGCCGGACTCGCTGGTGTGGAAGTTCTACGGAGACATCCGCGGAGTCCTCGGCTTCCAACGGCTCGCGGGCACCGAGAACTGCATCGAACAGCTCGGCAAGGCGGTCGAGGACCACTCGGTGATCTTCTCCGACACCCTCGGCCGGGCCCGTCGGAGCGGCCCGCCGATCATGAAGACGGTCTACAGCGAGGACCCCCACCACTGGGGACGGACGGTCCGCGACTTCCACAAGCCGATCAAGGGCACCATCTCCGACGGCTCGCGCTACCACGCCCTCAACCCCGAGCTCTTCTACTGGGCGCACGCAACCTTCGTCGACCAGGTCCTCACCATCACCGACACCTTCATCCGGCGACTCTCGTACGACGAGAAGGTGCAGATCTTCGAAGAGGGCAAGCTCTGGTACCAGCTCTACGGGGTGAGTGACCGCAATCAGCCGCAGACGTACGAGGAGTTCCTCGAGTACTGGGACGGCATGCTCGACCGCTTCGTCCCGACGAAGACGATCACCTACGCCACCGGCTACATCCGCAAGGGCATTCCCGGCCCACGCCAGATCCCCGCCCCGGTGTGGCGAGTGCTCTCGGTGCCACTGAACGCGTTCACCCGCACCATCGTCGTCGGTACCCTGCCTCCGCAGATGCGCGCGGTGTGCGGACTCGAATGGGACACCAAGAAGGAGAAGCGCTTCCAGCGTTTCGCCCGCGGCATGCGCGCCCTCAACCCGGTGTTCAACCGCCTCCCCCTCGGCGTGCTGTACATGCCGTGGGCACGGGACGCCTGGCGCCGCGTCGGCATCGATCCGCGTCCGCTGCACAATCGGCCTGCCTGAGCATCGCTGCTTCACACAACCTTTCAGCCACACCGACTTTCAGGAGTCACCATGCGTCGCAAGCAGTTGGCCGCCATTCCTACGGGTAGCGACCTCAAGCCGATCTACGGCACGGGGGATCCCGGCGTCGTCGAGGTGCTGCGCTTCTTCAAGGACCCGATCGGCATGGTCACCAAGCGCCGCGCAGAGTTCGGCGACATCACCTACATCAACTCGTTCGGACTCAAGTTCGTCATTCCGCTCGAAGCGGACGGCAGCGAGGCCATCGCGATGAACCGCAACAAGGCGTTCGCGAACGAGCCCGCGTGGGGATTTCTGATCGGGCCGTTCTTCCGCCGCGGCATCATGCTGATGGACTTCGAGGAGCACCGGTACCACCGCCGGATCATGCAGCAGGCGTTCACGAACACTCACCTCAAGGGCTATCTGCAGGACATGCAGCCCATGCTCCGGGACCGGGTCGCGCACCTGCCGGTCAGCGACGGAGTCGCATCCAACGGCACCGCCGAGCCCGTCCGCCTCCTCGACGAGTTCAAGCAGATCACCCTCGACCTCGCGCTCGAGATCTTCCTCGGACTCGACCTTCCACGCGCCGAAGCGGACCGGATCAACAAGGCGTTCATCGACTGCGTCAACGCCGGCCTGTCGATCATCCGCAAGCCCATCCCCGGCCTTCGGTGGTCGAAAGGCCTCAAGGGTCGCAAGGTGCTCGAGGACTTCTTCTACGAGCACCTGCCCGAGAAGCGGGCAACACAGACCCCCGACCTGTTCTCGGTGCTGTGTCACGCCGAGTCCGAGGACGGGCACACGTTCACCGACGAGGACGTCGTCAACCACATGATCTTCGTGCTCATGGCGGCGCACGACACGTCGACGATCACCCTCACGACGATGGCGTACTACATGGCCAAGCATCCCGAGTGGCAGGAGAAGGCGCGCGAGCAGTCGCGCACCCTGCCTCCGGAGATCTCGTACGACACCCTCGACGAGTTCACCGTCCTGGACCGGATCATGAAGGAATCCCTTCGGCTGAACTCCCCCGTCCCCGGCCTCCCGCGCCAGGCGAAGGAGGACACCGAGATCTGCGGCCACTACATCCCCAAGGGCACGTACGTCTCCGCGATCAACCTGGTCAGTCACCACAATCCGAAACTGTGGAACGACCCGGAGCGGTTCGATCCCGACCGCTTCACCAAGGAACGCGCCGAGGACAAGGTGCACCGCTACGCGTGGATGCCGTTCGGTGGTGGCGTGCACAAGTGCATCGGCCTCTACTTCGCGCAGATGGAAATCAAGACGATCATGCACAACATGCTGCTGCACTACGAGTGGTCGGTGCCCGACGACTACGTGTGGAAGCTCGACAACTCCACCCTGCCGGTCCCGAAGGACCGCCTTCCGGTGCGCGTCCGCGCACTGTAGGTGGTGCCCGACGTGCAGGCGGGCTGTCGATATGCTGCCTTCGATGTCCACTCCCACCGAACGCCCCGTGACGGCCGCCGCGCCCAGCTCGCCCGAGACGGTGATGCTCGACGCCGCCCGCGAGGAGTTCGAGCGGTACGGGATTCGGCGCACCAACATGGACGACATCGCGCGGCGGGCCGGGATCTCCCGCAGCACCCTCTACCGACGGTTCCCGAACAAGGACGCGCTGGTGGAGATGCTGGTGCTCCACGACACCGCCGCCTTCTTCGGTGCACTGGATCAGGTGGCGGCGGATCGCGATCCGCGCGGCGCGGTGGTGGAGTGCTTCACCCGGGGCGTCCGCCTCACGCAGGAGATGCCGCTCGTCGCGCGGATCCTGGAGAGCGAGCCCGAGTTGGTGCTCGGACTCACCACCCGCACGGACGGCGCGCCCATCATCCAGGCGGCGAAGCAGGTCGCGAGTACACTGCGCCGCAGCGGCGCCACGATGTCCGATGCCGATCTGGCAGCGGTGTCGGAGCTGCTCGTGCGGATCGCCGTCTCCCTGATGCTCAATCCGCAGGGACAGCTGGACATCTCGGACCAGGACGCGGTGCGGCAGTACGCCGATCGCTACCTCGCCCGCCTCGTCTGGTAGTTCCCTCCCCCGATCCCGGCACCACCGGAATCGACTTCACCACACGGATATCCACCACACGCGACCACACCGCGTGTGGGTTCGCGCTGTCCGCTCACACCGACGGCACCCGCCTGACCGCCCTCACCTCTCGCCGAGGAGCCCTCCCGTGACCTCCCTCATCACCCCTCCAGCCGACGGCCCCGCTGCTGCCGATCCCCCTGCCGCCGACCACCCGGGATCAGTCGATCCCCGCCTGATCGACGCTCTGCGCGCGCAGCTGCCGAAGTCCGACGACGTGCACCGCGCCGTCGCCCCCTTCACCGGCATGCCGCTCCCCGGTGTCCCGCAGTCCGATCCCGCCGCGGTGGCCGCAACCGCGGCAGCCGCCCGAGTAGCGCAGGAAGGCTGGGCCCGGACTCCTGTTGCGGCTCGCGCAGCGGCCGTGCGCCGGTTCGCACGCGCACTCGTCGACAACAACGACCTGCTGTGCGACCTGATGCAGTGGGAAACCGGCAAGGCTCGCGTCCATGCCGCGATCGAGGTTCAGGGCGTCATCTCGGTGGCCGTCTACTACGGCCGATCCGGTGCCCGGCACCTACGGGTGCGCCGGGCGACGACCGCATTGCCCGGAGTGGTGGCCGCGCGCGTCGGCTACCGCCCCAAGGGCCTCGTCGGCGTCATCGCACCGTGGAACTACCCGCTCTTCCTCGCGGTCGGCGACGTCATTCCCGCACTCGTCGCCGGCAACGCCGTGCTCAGCAAGGCCGACTCCCAGGCGCCGTGGACCCTGCTGCTGGCTCGAAAACTGGCCGTGGACGCGGGAATTCCCGCCGACGTGTGGCAGGTCGTCGCGGGCCCGGGACGCCTGATCGGCCCCGCCGTGATCGAGGCCGTCGACTACCTGTGCTTCACCGGGTCCACCGCCACCGGCCGCGACATCGCGCGGCGATGCGCGGACCGCCTCATCGGCGCCTCGCTCGAACTCGGCGGCAAGAACGCGATGATCGTCCGCGCCGACGCGGACATCGACGCCGCCGCGACCGGCGCCGTGCAGGCCTGCTTCTCCAATGCGGGTCAGATGTGCATCGGCATCGAACGCATCATCGTGCACGATGCGGTGTACCCGCAGTTCGTCGCGGCATTCGTCGAACGGACCCGCGGCATGCGCCTGGGCTCCGGATACGACTACGACGTCGACATGGGGTCACTGACGTCACCGCGCCAGTTGGAGGCGACGGTCGCGCACGTCGAGGACGCCGTCGCGAAGGGTGCCACCGTCCTCACCGGCGGACGCCGTCGCCCCGATCTGGGCCGCCTGTTCCACGAGCCGACGGTCCTCGCCGACGTCACGCCCGAGATGGCGGTGTACGCGGACGAGACGTTCGGCCCGGTGGTGTCGGTGTACCGCGTCTCCTCCGACGAGGAGTCGCTCACCCTGGCCAACGAGGGCGAGTACGGACTCAGCGCCAGCGTGTGGACACGAGACCTGGGGCGCGGCAGCGAGATCGCCTCGCGCATCGTCGCGGGTGCGGTGAACGTCAACGACGGCTACCTGTCCGCGATCGCCGCACTGGACGCCCCCATGGGGGGCATGCGGACCAGCGGCGTCGGCCGCAGGCACGGGCGTGACGGCATCGTCCGCTACACCGAACCGCAGACCGTCACCACCCAGCGGGTGCCCACCGGCTACCCCGACCGCTTCCGCTCCCTCCTGCTGGGCGCGATGAACGTCAGCACGCGAGTCCGCCTCGCGCTGCCCCACCGATCGTGAGGACAACGATGAACCTCGAAACCGCCCTGACCAGGGCGCGGAACGAAATCACCGCCGCCGGGATCCTCCGCAGGTCGGGCATGTTCCGTCACAACCCGCGACACCTGGCCGCAGGCGCCCGCTGCGTCGGCCGACTCGGCCCGTTCGGCGGACTGCCCGCCTACTGCGCGGCCGTTCACTCCGGCGTCGCGATCGTCGACGACCGAGGCGAACTGACCTTCGCCGACTTCGTCCGACGGACGAACCGCCTCGCGAACGCGCTGCTCACCGAACTCCGCGGCGCGACAGGCAGACCCAGCGTCGGGATCCTGTGCCGCAACCACGCCGACGCACTGGTCACCCTGTGCGGCGCCGCCGCGACCGGCGCCCGCGTCGTGCTGCTCGGCTCCGACTTCGGGCCCCGCCAGGTCGCCGCCGTCGCCGAGCGGGAGAAGCTCGACGCGATCGTGTACGACGAGGAGTTCGCCGAGGCCGCCGCCGCTTTCGACGGCCCCAAGTGGTGCGCCTGGTACGACGGCGATCAGCCCGCCGACGCGCTCGAGCGCCTGATCACCGGAAGCACGGACGCCGTGCCGCCGCGGCCGAAACAGGCCGCGGCGCTGGTCATCCTCACCAGCGGAACCAGCGGCATCCCCAAGGGCGCACCCCGCGGAGAGCCGAGGACGCTCATGCTGACCGCCGGCCTGCTGCAACGAATCCCGTTGCGTGGCAACGAGAGGGTCCTGCTGTCGGCGCCGGTGTTCCACGGGTGGGGCCTGCTCGTCGCGGTCCTCGTGCTCATGCTCGGCTCGACCCTCGTCATGCACCGCCGTTTCGACGCGCAACGCGCACTCGACGACCTCGCGCGCCTCGAATGCTCGACGTTCATCGCGGTCCCCACCATGATCCGCCGCCTTCTCGCCCTCGGCGACGAGGTGACGTCGGCGAACCTGGCGGCACTGCAGATCGTGGCGAGCGGCGGCGCCCGCCTCGACCCGGCCCTCGTCGCGCAGGTCCAGGACGTCCTCGGACCGGTGCTGCACAACCTGTACGGCTCCACCGAGGCCGCGTACATCAGCATCGCCACCCCGGACGACCTCGCCGTCGCCCCCGACTGCGCGGGGCGTCCGCCGGTCGGCAACACCGTGCGCATCGCCGACGTGCACGGCAACTCGGTTCCCTCCGGGACCGAAGGCCGGATCCTCGTCCGCACCCCCGGTCAGATCGAGGCGTACACCGACGGCACCAGCCGCAGCGGCGCCGACGGATTCCTCGACACCGGCGACCGTGGTCACCTCGACTCGGCAGGCCGATTGTTCGTCGCGGGCCGCTCCGACTCGATGGTCGTCTCGGGCGGCGAGAACGTCTTCCCCGAGGAACTCGAGATCGTCCTCCATTCGCACCCGGCGATCGCCGACGCGGCGGTGACCCCCGTCGAGGACGCCGAGTTCGGGCAGCGTCTGCGGGCCTACGTCGTCCGCGTCGAGGCCACCGACCTCGACGAGGCCTCGATCCGCGCCCACGTCGCCGCCGAGCTGCCCCGGTCCCGGATGCCACGCGACATCGTGTTCGTGGCAGAGCTTCCGCGCGGATCGTCCGGAAAGGTCCTGCGCCACACCATCGACGAGTTGAAGGAGACCCACGCGTGAAGGGAATCGACCTGACGGGCAAGGTCGCGGTCGTGACCGGCGGTGCCCGTGGAATCGGCCGGGCGACCGCCCGCGCCCTGCAGAACGCGGGCGCGAAGGTCGCGATCGGTGACGTCGACGTCACGCAGACCGCACTGACCGCAGACGAACTCGGCATCGTCGGGGTGCGTCTCGACGTCACCGACCCGGCGTCCGTCGAGTCCTTCCTCGACGAGGTCGAATCGATCCTCGGACCGGTGGACGTGTGGGTCAACAACGCGGGCATCATGCCGATCGGTGCCGTCCTCGACCAGGACGACGCCGTGGTGCGGCGTGCCGTTGACATCAACGTCCTCGGCGTCATGAACGGCGCACGCGGCGCCGCTCGCCGCATGGTCGCGGGATCGGGCGGACGGATCGTCAACGTCGCGTCCATCGCGGGCCGCATGCCCGCACCCGGCATGACCGTCTACACCGGCACCAAGTTCGCGGTGGTCGGATTCGGCGAGGCTCTCGACGCGGAACTCGCCGGCCGGGGAGTGCGCGTGTCGACCGTGCTGCCGTCGTTCACGAACACCGAACTGATCGCAGGCACGAAGCCCGGCCCGCTGACGCGACCGATTCCGCCCGAGAAGGTCGCCGACACCGTCGTGCGGGTGTTGCGCCGCGGCAGCAGGCACGCCGTGGTGCCGGGCCGGCTGTCCGGGGGAAGCGCTCTGTGGCAACTCTTCCCGCGTCCTGCGGCCAAGGTGATGCGCCGCTGGTTCGGACTCGACCGGGTGTTCCTCGACGTGGGAGCCGACCGCGCCGCCTACGACAGGCGGATCGCAGGCGAGACCGCCGAGAAGAACCAGGCACGGCCGTCGCAGAGTTGAACCAGCGGCAACGCCGCTGTGGGACGGCCGTCACCGTTTCCGACACCGGCGTCCCGGCCTGCGCTCACAGGCCGGGACGCCGGGCGGATCGAACGGGTTCGGGTCAGGCCCGAACGACTGCCAGCACCTCGTCGAGAGCCGAGTCCACCGGCACCTCGCGGGACTCGCCGGTGAACCGGTCGCGCAGTTCGACATTGCCTTCGGCGTATCCGCGGCCCACGACGACGACCAACGGCACACCGAGCAGTTCGGAATCCTTGAACTTCACGCCCGGCGACGCCTTGCGGTCGTCGAGGATCACGGACAGGCCCGCCGCGTCCAGCTTCGCTGCCAGCGCCTCGCCGCCCTCGCGTGCGGCGTCGTCCTTGTTCGCGATGACGAGGTGCACGTTCGCCGGAGACACCTCCGCGGGCCAGCGCAGACCCTTGTCGTCGTGCTGCTGCTCCGCGATGACCGCGACGAGGCGCGACACGCCGATTCCGTAGGAGCCCATCGTCGGGCGCACCGGCTTGCCGTTCTCGCCGAGGACGTTCACCTCGAACGCGTCGGTGTACTTGCGGCCGAGCTGGAAGACGTGGCCGACCTCGATGCCGCGGGCAGCGACGAGCGCTCCGGCACCGTCGGGCGACGGATCGCCGTCGCGGACCTCGGCGGCTTCGATGGTGCCGTCCGGGGTGAAGTCACGGCCGGCGACGAGACCGACGACGTGCTTGCCCTCCTCGTCGGCGCCGGTGATCCAGCTCGTGCCGTCGACCACGCGCGGGTCGACGAGGTAGCGGACACCGTTCTCCTGCAGCGCCTTCGGGCCGATGTAGCCCTTGACGAGGAACGGGTTGTTCTTGAAGTCGGTCTCGGTGATGAGCACGTACTCGGCGGGCTCCAGCGACGCCTCGAGGCGCTTCGCGTCGACCTCACGGTCGCCCGGGATGCCGATCGCGAGCAGCTCCCACTCCCCACCGGGAACGCGCGTCTTGACCATGATGTTCTTCAGGGTGTCGGCCGCGGTCACGGCCTTGCCCAGGCCGGCTCCGTTGGCCCAGTCGACGAGCGAATCGATCGTCGGGGTGTCCGGCGTGTCGTACACCTTCGCCTCCGGCAGCCCGTCGAACGGGATCGGCGCGGGCGCCAGCGTCTTGACGGCTTCGACGTTCGCGGCGTATCCGGACTCGAGGCAGCGGACGTAGGTGTCCTCGCCGACCTCGGATTCGGCCAGGAACTCCTCGGAGGCGCTGCCGCCCATGGCACCGGAGGTCGCGGAGACGATGACGTACTTGACGCCGAGGCGCTGCAGGATCCGCTCGTAGGCGTCGCGGTGCGCCCGGTACGAAGCGGCCAGGCCTTCGTCGGTGAGGTCGAAGGAGTACGAGTCCTTCATCACGAACTCGCGGCCACGCAGGATGCCCGCGCGGGGCCGCTCCTCGTCGCGGTACTTGGTCTGCACCTGGTAGAGGGTGACCGGGAAGTCCTTGTAGGAGTTGTACTCACCCTTGACGGTGAGCGCGAACAGCTCCTCGTGGGTGGGCCCGAGCAGGTAGTCGTTGCCCTTTCGGTCCTTCAACCGGAACAGCCCGGCACCGTACTCGGTCCACCGGTTGCTGGTCTCGTACGGATCGCGGGGCAGCAGCGCGGGCAACAGGATCTCCTGGGCGCCAATGGCGTCCATCTCCTCGCGGACCACTCGCTCGACCTCACGCATGACCCTGAGGCCGAGCGGTAGCCAGGAATAGACGCCCGGAGCGATACGGCGGACGTACCCGGCGCGGACGAGCAGCTTGTGGCTGGGGACCTCGGCGTCGGCCGGGTCGTCACGGAGGGTGCGCAGGAACAGCTGAGACAGGCGGGTGATCACGGGATATCAGGATAGTCGGCGGTCCCACCTCAACCTGAACCGCCGGTGCACAACCAGCTGTGACCGACGCCACAACTAGACACTCTTCCTGGTTACTGTCGGGTAAGTTACCAGTGTCCGGCGCCACATCCCGCCTCGGGATCGCGCTCGGTCACCTCACGAACACACACGAATCCACAGGGGGAGCTCACGTGCTGGGACACGGTTGGACACGCGACAGGCGGCGCCCACGGCATCGAGCAGGCACGACGGCCCTCACCGCCGGCCTGGCGCTCGGAATCGCTGCGGCACTCTGCGCGAGCCCTACCGTCGCGGCACCCGTGAGCGGCTTCTACGTGCCTCCCGCGCAGTTCGACTCGACCCCGGGTGCCGTGATCAGGAACGAGCCCCTGCCGATCCTCGCCACCGTGCCGGGCGGCGACGGGACCTGGCCCGCAGCCGGCCGACAGGTCCTGTACACCTCGACGACCCAGGACGGGACGCCCGTCGCCGTCAGCGGCACGTTCGTCGACACCAACCGCCCCTGGACCGGATCCGGCGCTCGCCCGACGGTCGTCATCGCACCCGGAACCTCGGGGCAGGGCGATCAGTGCGCGGTCTCGGCGGCCTTCCAGAACGGCATGTACGTCGACATCTCCAAGGCCTCCTTCTCGGCAAACCAGGAGATCCTGTCGGCCGCGGCGTGGAGCGCCATGGGTGCGCGGGTGTTCGTCACCGATCACATCGGCCTCGGAACGCCGGGCGTCCACACCTACGTCAACAACAAGGAGGGCGGGCACGCCGTCCTCGACGCAGCTCGTGCCGCGAACACCCTCTCTGGTGGGCCGGGGACACCGATCGTTCTCTGGGGCTACTCCCAGGGCGGCGGCGCCACCGCTGCCGCCGCCGAGATGCAGCCGACCTACGCCCCTGAGGTGAACCTCAAGGGGACCTGGGCAGGAGGCCCGACCGCGAACCTGATCGAGATCCTCGGCAAGGTCGACGGAAGCCTCATCGGCGGCGTCGTCGGATTCGCCCTCAACGGATTCCTCGACCGCCAGCCCGAACTGCGAGCCCAGGCCGAGCAGGTTCTCAACCCGAGAGGACTGGCGTTTCTCGACGAGATGCGGGACGCGTGCATCGGTGACGTGATCCTCAAGCACCCCTTCCTGAAGTCGAGCACCCTCACCGTCGACGGCCGACCGCTCCTCGACCACTTCCGTGAGATGCCCGATGCCATGCGCACCCTCGACGCCCAGCGCATCGGCCGGCTCACCCCGACCAACCCCGTCCTGATCACCAGCGGCCGCAACGACGACACCGTTCCCTACGGTCAGGCGAGGCAACTGGCCGAGGACTGGTGCGCGAAGGGCGCCACGGTCCGATTCGACACGAACGACCTGCCGCCGATCGCGTCCGGCGCGACCATTCCGAACCACTTCGGCCCGCAGATCGCCGACGGGTACATGAGCGACAAGGTCGTGACGTACCTGCTCGACCGACTCGCCGACAAGCCGATCTCCGGCTGCACCATCTCCTGATCCGCACGACACTGCCGCCCCCTCGGCCCGGATGACCGGACCGGCGTCACCGCGCCGACCCGAGGGAGCAGCACCGGGGTAGCGTTACCGGCCGTGCTGGTACTGCTGCCTCCCTCCGAGACCAAGTCCGACGGCGGCAAGGGCGCGCCGCTCGATCTCGGGGAGCTGTCCCTGCCGAAGCTGACCGCGACACGCGAGATGCTGGTCGACGCCCTCGTCGCGCTGGCCGCGGACGTCGAGGCGTCGAGCGTCGCGCTCGGACTCAGCGCCGGACAGTCCGACGAGGTGGCCCGCAACGCCGCGCTGTGGACCTCGTCGACGACACCGGCCCTCGAGCGGTACACCGGCGTCCTGTTCGACGCGCTCGACGCGAAATCCCTCACCCGCGTGCAGAAGTCGAAGGCGTTCGCGCGGCTGGCGATCGGGTCGGCACTGTTCGGTGTCGTGCGGTCCGGAGACTTCATCCCGGCGTACCGCCTGTCGGGCGGATCGAAGCTGCCCGGCATGGGCACCCTGCAGTCGCTGTGGAAACCGGAACTCACCCCCGCGCTCGAAGCGGAGGACGAGGGGCTGATCGTGGACCTGCGATCGGGCACCTATCAGCAACTGGGCCCGGCGCCCGGAGCGGTGACCGCGACGGTGCTGACCGAGAAGCCCGACGGCAGCCGGTCGGTGGTGAGCCATTTCAACAAGCACCACAAGGGACTGCTCGCGCGTGCGCTCGTCGTCTCCCGGGCCGAGCCGTCGGATGTGAAGGGCGTCGCTCGCGTCGCGTCGAAGGCGGGCCTGACCGTCGAGATCGCCTCGCCCACCGAGCTCGTCATCCTGACGTAGGCGGCTCCGCCTGAACGGGCGTCCAGCAAATAGGTTAGCCTCACCTCTCGTTCGAGTGTGGTGCCGCCACAGCGGCCCGGACCAGGGAGTTGGGGAATGCGCGTGTTCAGTCGGGCAGCGATCGCGGCAGCGGTCGTCGCGATGTCGGCAGCGATACCGTTCGGTCTCACGCAGTCGCAGGTCGCACAGGCTCAGCAGGCCCCGTCGGGGTCCGCCGACGGCGGCATCTCGATCGGTCCCGTCGACGTCGATTTCGGTGCAGGCACCGGAGCCATCATCCTGTCCCGGACCACCGACCTCGGAACCGGCGACGCGGTCACGGTGACCGGAACCGGGTTCAAGGCGAACACGCCCCTGTACCTCGCGCAGACCGTCGCCAAGCCCGCTGTCGGCTTCCCGACCACGTACGGCCAGGAAGCGAAGGTCACCACCGAGGCCGACGGTTCCTTCACCGCCGACATCGAGGTCAGCCGCAACGTCAAGAACATCGACTGCCTCCAGAACGACTGCTACATCGCGACTTTCGCGGCGTTCCCGTCGATCTTCACCGACCGCAGCCAGGACGTGTGGGTGCCGATCTCGTTCGCATCCGACGCCGCTGTCGGACAGCAGGGTTCCGGCGCAGCACCGGGCACCGGCGGTCCGGTCACCACCGTCTCCAAGCCGTCAGGCATCAACGCGTCGGGTGAGACGCTGCGCGTGTCGGGCACCGGCTTCTCCGCCGCGGGCGCGGGCATCTACGTCGGCCTCGCCGAGACCGGACGCTACAACCCGGCCAACGCCGACTCCTTCGCGTCCACCGTGTACGTGCGCAGCACCGAGATCAACGGCGGCGCGTGGACCGTCGACCTACCTGTTCAGGCCCGGACCGGCGAAACCGACTGCCTCGCACGCAGCTGCGCCGTCTACACGCTCGCCGCACACGGCTCGCCGGACCGCAGCCAGGACACCATCGTCCCCGTCACCTTCGACCCCGCAGGAGCCCGGGAAACCCCCGGCACGACTCCGGCCGCAGCCGCCGGAACCCCATCGGTATCGGCATCGAAGACGTCGGGCCTGAACGCGGCGGGTGACACGATCACCGTGTCCGGCACCGGCTTCGCCACCACCGGCCCCGGCATCTACGTCGGTGTCGCACAGTCCGATCGGTTCTCGACGACGAACGCCTCCGCCTTCCAGGACACCAGGTACATCCGCGCCGCGGACATGGCGGGTGGCTCGTGGTCGACGACGCTGAACGTCGCGGGTGCCTTCGGCGACAGCGACTGCACCCGCAACGCCTGCGCGGTGTACACCTTCGCCGCGCACGGCTCGGCCGACCGCAGCCAGGACACCACTATTCCGATCAGCTTCGTCGGGACCGCGACCCCCACCACCACGACCACGGCAGCCCCGGCCGGTACCGCCGCGGTGTCGGCATCGAAGACCGCCGGAGTCGATCCGGCCGGTGAGACGGTGACCGTCAGCGGCACCGGATTCTCGGGTGCCGGCGCGGGCATCTACGTCGGACTGATCCAGGACGACAGATTCTCGGCCACCGACGCGTCCGCATGGATGACGACCGCGTACCTCACCCCCGACAAGATCGTCGACGGCGCCTGGTCCACAGAGATGGAACTGGCTGCGATGAAGGGTGACTCGGACTGCATCCGCAACACCTGCTCGATCTACACGGTCGCCGCACACGGCACGGCCGACCGCAGCCAGGACACCCGCACGGCCGTCACCTTCGGCACCGCCGGATCGACCTCCTCGCCTGCGACGACGTCCGCGGCCCCGACCGCACATGCGGACCCGGAGGTTCGCACCCTCGCCGACACGAAGAGTGCGGCCGAGGAATCCGGCACGTCGACCGAGACGGCCGTGATCAGTGTGATCCTGGTGACCATCGCCGCAGTCGTTGCAGGCGCATTCGTGCTGCGACGCAAGGACTGACCGGAGCGTCGGGTGGGTGGCGGGTCAGGCCCGCGCCACCCACCCGACCCGGCCGATTCGCACGGTCAGGTCGTCGCGGAGCAGCACCGAGTCCGGATGATCGTCCGTGAGCAGATCGTCGAGAAGGCGTCGATCCGCCTCACCCAACCGGTCGGCGAGGGCGCTGCGCATCCTCTCGACGTTCAGCCGCGCATAGCGGCGGTTCGACTCGGTCGCGGGTCGTACGACTTCGAACGATCGCTGGTCTGCGACGTCGAATCCGGCGCGATCGAGGTGCTCACGCCAGTCTGGGAACGAGTTCCATCCGTCCGCGGCGAGCGTCGCGTGGCATCGGGCCTCGAGTCCGTCCCCGACGGAATCGGGGAGGAACCGCGGCAGCGAGTCCATCTCGACGACGACCAGCACGCCACCCGGCGCCAGGGCCTCTCGCACGTCGCGGAGCAGCCGGTCCGGGTCGGCGACCTCGTGCAGCGACGCCGACGCCCACGCGACGTCGACGGCACCCGTTCCGTTGCCGCCGAGATCGGCGGGCCATCCGGCGTCGAGGTCGGCTTCCACGACCCGCAGCCGCCCGTCGAGGCCGTGCGCCGCACCCGCGGCGCGGACCCGCTCGACCATCGTCGGCCACCGGTCGATCGCGACGAGATCGGCGGCATCGAATCGGCGGGCCAGCGCGAGCGTCCCGGTGCCTGTGCCGGCCCCGATGTCGAGTACGCGTCGGACACTGCCCGGCGCGTACTCCGCCGCCCACGCCGTGATGTCGTCGAGGCGCGACCCCAGTACCTCCGCGTCTCGGTCGAGGAGATCGGCCAGGCGCTCCAGGGTCTCCACGTCCTGCGGACCATGCCCGTGTCCGTGGCCATGTCCGTGCCCATGCGAATGCGAATGCGAATGCGAATGCGAATGCGAATGCTCGTGGTGCTCTGCCATGACTCCACGCTAGCGCGGGTGTGCCAACCGCGCATACACTCTTGCTCATGACGCAAGAACCCGGCCTCGAGAACGTCATCCGCCAGCGCATCCGCAGCCTCCGCCTGGCCCGCGGCTGGTCCCTCGACGCGCTCGCCGCTCGCTGCCACCTCAGCCCGTCCACCCTCAGCCGCATCGAGACGGGCCACCGTCGGATCGCTCTCGATCAGCTCGTGCCGATCGCGCGCGCCCTCGACACCACCCTCGACCAACTCGTCGAGTCCCCCACCGACGAGGACGTCGTTATCCGGCCGGAGCCTCAGCGCCATCACGGCATCACGACGTGGCTGCTGTCCCGGGAAGGCAGCCTGCCTGGCGTCACCGTCGCCAAGATGCGCATCACCGACAAGACGCCGATATCCGTCGACCAGCTCGGCGTCCATCCCGGCCACGAGTGGTTCACGGTGCTGTCCGGGACCGTGCGGCTCCAGCTCGGCGACCGCACGATCCGCGTCGAGGCGGGCCAGGCAGCCCAGTTCTCCACGATGACGCCGCACGCGTTCACCGCGTACGGCGGTCCGACGGAGATCCTGTCGATCCTCGACCGCGACGGCCAGCGAGCCCACCTCCAGCCCGCTGACAACCAGACGCGGAACTGACTCGTCGCACGTCACCCAGCTCCCCGCGGCCTCACCCTCACCGCGGGCGGGCCGTCATGGCTCGATCGTGGCGTGCTCGTGCACCTGCCCGGCGTCGGACTCGCCGAAGCCGGGGTCGAGAACCCGGCGGATCAGCTGCCACAGCTCCTGCCTGGCCGGCCCGGTCAGCGACAGCTGCGGGAAGGTGAGGAATCCGTGGAACAGGCCGTCGAAGCGGCGCTCGATCACCGGAACGCCATCCGCGGCGAGCCGCCGCGCGTACGCCTCGCCCTCAGAGCACGGCGGGTCCAGTTCCGCGGTGACCACCACGGCAGGCGGCAGTCCCGCGAGCGTCGTCGCGCGGGTCGGGATGACGAGTTCACTGTCCCGGCCGTGTGGCGCGTACTGCTCCCAGTACCAGCGCATCGCCTTCGTGGTGTTGTAGTAACCGACGCCGTACCGCTGGTACGACTCGGTCTCGAAGTCGTCCTCGATCACCGGGTACAGCAGGATCTGCGCCGCGATCGCCGGGCCACCCCGTTCCCGCGCCGCCACCGAGACCGTCGCCGAAAGGTTGCCTCCCGCGCTGTCACCCGCGATCGCAACCCGCGCCGGGTCTCCGCCGTAGGTCGCGGCGTTGGCCACGGTCCAGCACACCGCCGCGTACACGTCCTCCATCGCCGCCGGTGCCGGATGCTCCGGCGCCAGCCGGTAGTCCACCGCGACTACGACGGCGTCGACGGCCTCTGCCATAGACCGGCAGAACTCGTCGTGGCTGTCGAGGTCGCAGAACACGAAACCGCCGCCGTGGGCGAACACGATCACCGGACGGGACACGGAATCGCCGTGCGGGACGTACACCCGCAACGCCAGGTCGCCACCCGGTCCGTCGATCACCACGTCCCGCGCCATCCGCATGTCGGGCGTCCGGGCCAGCGGCGCACGACGCGAGGCGATGATCGCGCGCAGTTCGGCGGCGGGGTACGCCGTCACGTCGGGGAACCCGGACTCCAGGGCGGCGAGCATCGTCTCGACGTCGGGATGCAGGTCGGATCGGCGCACGCCGTTCTCCTTCGGGTTGGGTGGATTCTGACTGGGTAGAGCGCAAAAGCTGTGGCAGACACGGTCCTTGACGATGTAGTCGACACTCTCCGGGTCGAACCACTTGTCGACGTAGCCCCAGTGCACGGGGTGGGCCATGTACTGACCGAGCAGGCCGTCGACGTCGGTGAAGGACTGCTCCCAGACGTGGGTCCACTCGCCGGCACCGGTCGAAGCGGTCACGCGACTCAACTGCCACGACAGCATGGACGTCACGTGCTGCGGCATCCTGAGCATCTCCCGTTCGAACCGCTCCACCACGTCCCGCGCTGCAGCGGCGTCGACGCGCAGGAGCAGGGTGCGGTACACCGTGGGAGCCGCGGCGTCGGTGCGTGACCCGCTCCACGATTCCCGCCCGCTGCCGGGGAGGTAGTCGGCGCCATCGACGTGCCGGACGTCCGGTCCTCCGGTTGCCGACTCGACGGCCGACCGACAGCTCTCCCACTCCCGCTGCGTCGTGAATCGAAGGTGAACGAGGACGTCGCCGCCGTTGCGGACGCCGTCGAGCGTCGGCTGCACGAGGGCATACCGGTGCGGTGTCGCATCCACTGCGGCGCGGATCCGGTGGACGACGGCCGCCACCGCGGCCGCATCGCTCGGGTCGGTCAGGTGAACGAGACGGGTCACGCTAAACACGGCACATGTCCTCCACACTCTCCGCCGTGGCCGCCATCGAGCGCGAACGCTGCGCCACCATCGGTTCGACGCGATCCCAGAAGTCGACGAAGCCTGCGTCGAACCGGCGGGCGATCGCGGTCTGCCACCATTGCGCGTGTCCGGAGACCGTCCAGATCGCGGTCACCGTGTTTCCGTCGTCCTCCAACCACACCGGCGGACTCACCAACACCCGGTCGAGTGTCATCCCGGTCCGGACGGCCTGCGGCACATAGTCCGACAGGTACGCGTCGACGAAGGCGCGCCCACGCCCTGATTCGGTCGTCACCCGATCGACTATGTGGATCCTCTGGTCGGCCATTCGCTCACGCTAGGTTTGCGAAGGCGACCACGGATCACCGTCTCCCGTTGTGCGGGAGATCAAGTCGAGCGGCCCGCCTCACCGGGCCGCCCACGAAAACTCGCGGCCTCCCGCTCACCGGTGGGCCGCCCGGTCATGTCATCGACTGCTTGCGCCTGTGGCTCCGGAGATCGGACGCCACTGGCGGTCGCCGCCGTTCGGCGAGGCATTCACGGGCCTGGCGGCTACGGGCGTGGCGGCCGGTCGCTCGCCGGGTGGGGACGTAGCCTGTCGATCACCCGGCCCGAGGAGAGCACATGACCGTCAGCCTGTCCCGACTGGAGATCTCACGCGGCGAACTGTCCTTCTTCGAGGCGGTTCCCGACGCGGGCACGGACGTGCTGGGCACCGTCGTCATGGTCCCCGGCTTCACGGGCTCCCGTGAGGACTTCCTGCCGATGGCCCCGTTCGTGACCGCCGCCGGGTACCGGCTGATCTCGTACTCTCAGCTCGGTCAGTACGACTCGGACGGACCGGACGGCCGCGACGCGGTCGGCGAGTACACCATCGCCAAGTTCGCCGTCGATCTCGCCGAGGTGTTGGACAGGGTGGCGCCCGCCGAGAAGGTGCACCTCCTCGGCCACAGCTTCGGCGGACTCGTCACCCGGGCCGCCGTCCTCGCCGACCCGGCGCGGTTCCTGGACTACACGATCCTCGACTCGCCGCCGAGCGGCCAGAGCCTGGGCATGCCCATGGACCCGGCCCGGATCCCGGACCTGCTGTGGGCGGGCGGCAACGAGGCGCTGTGGCAGGCCATGTTCGGCGCGTTCGAGGAGATCTTCCCGGCACCGGTCAGGGAGTTCCTGCACCACCGCATCATGGTCACCCGGACCGCGAACATCGCAGGCATCGCCGTGTCCATGAGTGCCGAGCCCGACCGCGTCGAGGAACTCGCCGCGACCGGCCTGCCGATCCTCGTCGTCGCGGGTGAACACGACGTCATTCCGGTGGACGTCCAGGCCGACGCCGCGTCCCGGCTCGGCGTGCGGTTCGAGATCATCGCCGGCGCCGCTCACACACCGAACGAGGAGAAGCCCGCAGAACTCACGAAGGTGCTCGTCGACTTCTGGGCCGGGTCCGCCTAGGCCTCCTGGGCTGCCTTCTCCGCAGCCTGCGCCTGCGCCACTTGCTCCGGCGTGAACCGGATGAACAGTGCGGCCACCGTCGCCAAGGCGGCCAGGATCGCGCACCCGAGCAACGCGAACGTGTAGCCCTGGCTGAGAGCGTCGAGCTGGGCCGCGTCCATCTCCGCGGCGGGCACACCGGAGACGCCACCGAGCGACAGCGTCTTCGACGTCGCCATGGCGCCGACGATCGCGAGCCCGATCGGACCGAACAGCACATTCGCGACCTGCGCGATCGCGGCGAGCGGCCCGATCTCGTGCGGCCCGACTCCGGAGATCGCGCACAGCGGGAGCGGCACGACCGCCAAGCCGACGCCGAATCCGACGCCGATCACCAGCCCGAGCAGGTGCGCGACGTAGGTCGTGGACGTGTCGAGTGTGGAGCCGTACAGCAGGCCGGCGAAGGTGAGCAGGGTGCCGGTCGCGACCAGCCATCGCGGCGGGACGCGGACCGCCAGTTTCGACGCGACGAACGCGGCAGCACCGAGCCCGAACGCGAACGGCACGAACGCCAGGCCCGCCCGCAGCGGCGTGTATCCGAGCACGTCCTGCACGAACAGCGCGACGAACGGCGCCAGCGAGAACATCACCATGCCGACGAGGGCGATGGCGATGAACGTCGCGACACGGTCGCTGTTGCGGAACAGGGAGAACGGCAGCAGGGGGTTCTCGGCGCGCCGTTCCACCATCAGGAACACACCGAGCAGCAGGAGGCCGCCGATAAGCCCGGCGAGCACGAGCGGACTCCCCCAGCCCATCTCGGGTCCCTCGGTGAATCCGAACACGACGGCGGTGCAGCCCAGCGTCGCGAGAATCGCTCCGGGTACGTCGAGCTTGAGCCGTTCGGCGTTGGTCTCCGTGAGCGAACTGAACGCGAACGCGAGGATGACGAGGCCGATGGGCACGTTGATCAGGAAGATCCACCGCCAGGACACCTCGGTGAGCGCGCCGCCCGCGATCAGTCCGGTAACCGATCCGACACCGGTCATGGCCGCGAAGATCGCGATGGCCTGGTTCCGGACCGGACCGGGAGCGAACGTGGTCGCGACGAGCGCCAACGCGGTCGGTGACGCGATCGCGGCGCCGACGCCCTGTAGTGCCCGCGCCGCGACGAGGGTTGCCTCGTTGAACGCCAGTCCGCACAGCAGCGAGGTGACGGTGAAGATCGCGACACCCGCGATGAACACCCGTTTACGACCGAAGGCGTCGCCGAGGCGGCCGCCCAGCAACATCAGTCCACCGAACGTCAACGCGTACGACGTGATGACCCAGTTACGGCCGGCGTCACTGAGGCCGAGGTCCTCCTGGATCCGGGACAGTGCCAGCGACGCCACCGTCCCGTCGAGGACCATCATCAGCTGCATTCCGCTGAGGACGACGATCGCGAGACCGAACGCCCGCGTCGTCACGGGGTACTTCACGGCGGTGGAGTCAGACACGAGAGTCCACGTTACCGACCGTTTACCGAGAACCCCGCCACCGGACCGACGACGATGATCGCGGGCGGGCGGATGCCCTCCTCGCGGACCCGCGCGGCGACGGTGCCGAGATCGGCACGCAGCTCACGCTGCCCTCGAGTGGTGCCCTCCTGGACCACCGTGACGGGCGTGTCCGCGCTGCGGCCGCCCTCGACGAGCGTTGCGGCGAACTTCTCGATCCGCTCGACACCCATCAGGATCACGAGGGTCCCGCGCAGCTTCGCCAGTGCCGACCAGTCGGTCAGCGAGTCGGGGTGGTCGGGGGCGACGTGACCGCTGACGACGACGAACTCGTGGGTGACCCCGCGGTGCGTGACCGGGATACCGGCGGCGGACGGGACCGCGATCGCACTGGTGATGCCAGGCACGACCGTGACCGGAACACCCGCTTCGACGCACGCCTCCAGTTCCTCGAAGCCGCGACCGAACACGTACGGGTCGCCGCCCTTGAGGCGGACGACGAACTTGCCCGCCCTGGCGTTGTCGATGAGCGCGGCGTTGATGGCCTCCTGCGCCATCGCCCGGCCGTACGGAATCTTGGCGGCGTCGATCACCTCGACCTGCGGGCCGAGCTCGGCGAGCAGCTCCGGCGGCGCCAACCGGTCGGCGACGACGACATCGGCGCGGGCGAGCAACCTGCGTCCGCGGACAGTGATCAGGTCGGGGTCGCCGGGACCGCCGCCGACCAGCGCGACGCCCGCCGCGTGCGGCTCGTCGTCGGTGAGCGAACCGGCCTGGAGCGCTTCGACGATGGCAGTGCGGACCGCGGCGGACCGACGATGCGCTCCTCCCGCGAGGACACCGATCTCGAGGCCGTCGAACGAGGCGCTGGCCGGGGTGACGGCGGTGCCCTGCTTGGCACTGTCGGCGCGGACGCAGAAGATCCGGTGACGCTCCGCTTCCGCGACGATCGCGGCGTTGGTGCCGGGCTCGTCGGTGCAGGCGATCGCGTACCAGGCGCCCTCGAGGTCGCCGTCGGTGTAGTCGCGCAGCTCCGCGGTGATCTGGCCGCCGGTGACCATGCCCTCGACTGCGGGGGTGACGGTGCGGGCGATGACATGGACCTGGGCGCCCGACGCAACGAGCAGGCCGAGACGACGCTGGGCGACGGTGCCGCCGCCGACGACGACCACGCGTCGGCCGGTCAGATTCAGGCCGACGAGGTAATTCGTCTCGTCTGCAGCCACTTCACTTCTCCTTCATGGGGCGGGATGTTCAAACAGTACGGGCGAGCGCGACGGTGACGCCATTGCGGGCACGCTTGTGCACGACGAGGTCGCCGCCGTCCGATCCCAGGACCGCCGCTGCCTCGGCAACGCTGGGCGTCCCGGTCTCCGCGGCGACGCGGCCCGACGGGTTCGGGACGTGTACGACGGACAGCTCCTCGGCGGAGAAGCCGAGAACCGGGACCCCGAGTTCGGCGGCCGCGGTCGCCACCGACGACTCGGTGACCTTTCGGTCGAGCGTGGCCAACGCGACGAGATCGGTCGGATCGTCGACGATCTCCGCGACCGCGTCGAGCACCGCGTCCGCGCCGACGCCGTCGCGGAGTCCGACACCGACCACCAGGTCAGCCATGCCTCTCCGCGAATGTCGCTGCGGCAGAAACGAATCGGTGAATCGAAGCCGGGTTTCCCGCCGGGTGGGTGTGCAGGTACGACGCGTGCACGTTGCCGCCGACAAATCCTTCCTTCGCCGCGGACCCGCTCACGTGCCAGCCCCACGCGGGCGCCCAGCCCGCCGCGGACTGCTCGGCCAGCACGGTGCGATGGAACTCGTGCCCGACGACGCGCTCCCCCGATTCGAACAGCACGGACGGCTCCAGCGCGACCGCCTCGCGGTAGCCGAGGGTCAGTGCTGACCCGAACGTCGAGTCGACGTCGATCACCCGCGCCATCGGATGCCCGTCGAGGGCGCGCGTCAGGTACAGCAGGCCCGCGCACTCCGCATGAATCGGAAGTCCGCGGCGCGCCAACTCCCGCACCGACGTCAGCAGCGCGGTGTTCGCAGCGAGCGCGGTCGCGTGTTCCTCCGGGAACCCGCCCGGCAACACCAGCCCCGCGACCCCGTCGGGCAGCCCGTCCGCCGCGGGATCGAACACGACCACACGCGCCCCCGCCGCCTCCAGCAGTTCGCGGTGTTCGGCATAACCGAAGGTGAACGCCGAACCGCCCGCCACCGCGACCAGCGGCGAGCCGGCGACCTGCCCACCCACCTCTGCGTGAGAATCCCACACAGGCGCCGCGACGGAAGCCGTCGCGAGTGCGCGCACGGCGTCCAGGTCGACGTGCCGCGTGATCAGCTCCGTCATCGCGTCGACCGCAGCCGCCGCCGCGCCGCCGTGCTCGACGGCGGTCACGAGACCGAGATGCCGCGACGGCACCGCGAGTTCGGCAAGCCGCGGCACCACACCGAGCACGGGGACGCCGACCTTCTCGCAGGCCTGCCGCAGCACCTGCTCGTGCCGGGCACTGCCGACCCGATTGAGAATCACGCCGCCGATCCGCACGCCGCGATCGAACGTGGCGAAACCGTGCAGCACCGCCGCAAGCGACTGACTGTGGCCACGGGCATCGACGACGAGGACGACCGGAGCGCCGAGCAGACCCGCGACCTGCGCCGTCGATCCCTCCGCGGCGCCCTCCGGGGCCGGCTCGGAGATCTTGCCGTCGAACAGACCCATCACACCCTCGACGACGGCGATGTCGCAGCCGGTGCTGCCGTGCCGGTAGAGCGGCCCGATGCGGTCCGTGCCGACCAGGACCGGATCGAGGTTGCGGCCGACCCGGCCTGCCGCCAGTGCGTGGTATCCGGGGTCGATGTAGTCGGGGCCGACCTTGAACGGAGCGACCCGGTCACCGGCGGCCCGCAGCGCACCGATCAAACCCGTTGCGATGGTGGTCTTTCCGCTGCCCGACGCGGGCGCCGCGATGACCACAGCGGGCGTCACGGGAACGGGAGTCACCACTCGATGCCCCGCTGCCCCTTGCGTCCGGCGTCCATCGGGTGCTTCACCTTCGTCATCTCGGTGACCAGGTCCGCGGCGTCGAGCAACGCCTGTGGCGCGTCCCGGCCGGTGATCACCACATGCTGGGTTCCGGGCCGGTTCACCAGGACCTCGACGACCTCGTCGACGTCGACCCACCCCCACTTGAGCGGGTAGGTGAACTCGTCGAGAACGTAGAAACGGTGCTCCTCGTTCGCGATTCGCCGAGCCACCTCACGCCAGCCGTCGAGCGCGACGCGGGCGTGGTCCTCGTCGTCACCCTTCTTCCGGGTCCACGACCAGCCGTCGCCCATCTTGTTCCACTGCACGGGCCCGCCGACCCCGGTGTTCTCGTGCAACTCGCCCAGCGCGCGGAACGCGGCCTCCTCGCCGACCTTCCACTTGGCGGACTTCACGAACTGGAAGACGCCGATGTCGAAGCCCTGGTTCCAGGCGCGCAGCGCCATCCCGAACGCGGCGGTCGACTTGCCCTTGCCGGGGCCGGTGTGGACGGCGAGCACGGGTGCGTTGCGGCGCTGCCGGGTGGTCAGACCGTCGTCGGGGACGCTGACAGGGACTCCTTGGGGCATGGTCGAGCTCCTCTTTCAGGCGGGTGATCTACCGGAGGCGGTACGTCAGGCGGCGGCGCGGACGACGCCTGCCACCTGCTCCGCGGACAGTTCGGTCAGTCGGACACACGCCCCCCGCATCGCGATCGCGAGCTCCGGTGCCAAGCCGAGGCGCACCATCCCCGATTCGCAGTCGACGACGACGCCGGCGACAGCGGTGTCGGCGAGCAGGCCCGCCGCGACCTTCGCCCGGTGCACCGGATCGGTGCCGCCGGTGGCCCGGCCGTCGGTGAGCGCCACCACCATCGCGCGGCGCTGCGGGTCACGGACCCGTTCCCGCAGGACCACCTCGCGTGCCTTCAAGAACCCTTGCGCCAGCGGACTCTTGCCGCCGGTGCGCAGCGACTTCAGTCGCCGCACCGCGACGTCCACCGACGACGTCGGCGGCAGGACGACCTCCGCGGACGAGCCCCGGACGGTGATGACGGCGACCTTGTCGCGGCGCTGGTAGGCGTCGCGCAGCAGGGACACCACCGCGCCCGTCACGGCGGACAGTCGGTCGCGGGCGGCCATCGACCCCGACGCGTCGACCACGAAGACGATCAGGTTGCCCTCGCGTCCCTCCTTGATCGCACCGCGAACATCGCCCGGCGCCAACAACATTCGACCGTCGGTCCGGCCGCGGGCCACCTGGTGCTCGGCAGCGGCGAACAGGGTCCCGACCAGATGCAGGCCGCGGCCCGGTTCCGTCGTGGCACGGACCGTACGCCCCCGCGGCGAACGGGAACGCGACCGGCGACCGGGCGCACCCTCGCCGACGCCGGGGATGGTGAGCAGGCGCGTGCGGAACTGTGCGGCCGGAGCGCCGACGGGGCGTTCGTGGCCCGGTCCCGGCGCTGCGGGACTGTCGTCGGCCGCGTCGTCCGCGTCGGCGGACGGTGCCGGAGCGCCGCCATCCTGCGGCTGCGGTGCCCCGCCACCCGGGCCGTCGGGATCCGTGTCCGGGTCGGGATCGGTGTCGGGGTCCGGTTCCTGGGCGGCCTGCTCGGCGGCGTCACGCATGGCATCGTCGAGTTGCTGCGGATCGAGTCCCGGTTCGTCGAACGGATCGCGGCGGCGCCGGTGCGGCAACGTCAGTTCGGCCGCGACCCGCACGTCCTCCTCGACAACCTCACTCGCGCCACGCCACGCGGCGTGCGCGGTGGCGGTGCGCGCGAGGACCAGGTCGGCGCGCATCCCGTCCACGTCGAACGACGCGCACAGCGCCGCGATCCGGCGCAGCTCACGATCCGGCAGCGCGACACCGGCGAGCGCGACGCGGGCTTCGGCGATCCGTGCGGCGGTGTCGGCATCGACAGCCTCGTATCGGGCGGCGAACGCGACGGGATCGGCCTCGAAGTCGAGCCGACGCCGCACCACCTGCATGCGGACGTCGACGTCACGGGACGCGGCGACGTCCACGGCGAGCCCGAACCGGTCGAGGAGCTGCGGTCGCAGCTCACCCTCCTCCGGGTTCATCGTGCCGACGAGCACGAACTTCGCCGGGTGGGAGTGCGAGACGCCGTCCCGCTCGACGTGGACGCGGCCCATCGCGGCGGCGTCGAGCAGCACGTCCACCAGGTGGTCGTGCAGCAGGTTCACTTCGTCGACGTAGAGGACACCGTCGTGAGCGGCGGCGAGCAGACCGGGCTGGAAGGCACGCTCCCCGTCCCGCAGCACCTTCTCGAGGTCCAGAGAGCCGATCACGCGGTCCTCGGTGGCACCGACCGGAAGTTCGACCAGACGCGCGGCCGTACCGTCCGACGTGGGGGGCAGCAGCGCGGCGAGAGCCCGGACGACCGTCGACTTCGCGGTTCCCTTCTCGCCGCGCACCAGCACACCACCGATGCCGGGGTGCACCGCGCAGAGGATCAACGCCAGCCGTAGCTGGTCCTGTCCGACGATCGCACCGAACGGGAAGCCCGGATCCGAATCCTGGTGTGCCACGGCCCAGTCCCCTCACTCCCCGGTTTCCGCGCCGGGGGTCGGTCGTTGATTCCTTGCCGCGGCGATCTGACTTCCGGCGACGGCGCATGGCCGTCGACCGTCACAGTGGC
Source organism: Rhodococcus sp. Q (assembly GCF_005503035.1). Taxonomy (NCBI): domain Bacteria; kingdom Bacillati; phylum Actinomycetota; class Actinomycetes; order Mycobacteriales; family Nocardiaceae; genus Rhodococcus; species Rhodococcus sp. Q. Next base: position 13,826 of record NZ_SCOY01000004.1, on the reverse strand, counting down.
GGGACCGTGCCTGAATCGCACAGGCTTTCCCGCGGCGAGGAACGTCGAGTTCGTCCCGAACAATAGGCCACGGCCGCCACCACGACCCGTGTGGGTCCGGTGACGGCCGTGTACGCCTGCCTGGAGATTAAGCGTTCGCGCCTGCTGCGACGGGGGCGTCCGCCTCGAGCTCGAGCGCCTTGTTGCTCCAGTCCCACACCTCGCGGAAGAGGGACTCGTTGTCGGACAGCTTGACGCCGAGCGAGGGCACCATCTGCTTGAGCTGCGGCTCCCACGACGCCCAGCGGTCGCCGAAGCAGCGCTCCAGCACGTCGAGCATCGCGGGGACGGCCGTCGACGCACCGGGCGACGCACCGAGCAGACCCGCGATGGTGCCGTCGGCCGCGTTGATGACGGCGGTGCCGAACTCGAGAACGCCGCCGTTGCCCTTCTTACGAATGACCTGAACGCGCTGACCTGCGGTGATGAGCTCCCAGTCGCCACCGGTCGCGCGGGGCACGAACTCGCGCAGCGTCTCGATGCGGTCGTCGGCGCCCTGCAGCAGCTCACCGATGAGGTACTTGGTCAGACCCAACTCGGTGACGCCGACACCGAGCATCGACATGAGGTTGTTGGGCTTGACGGAACCGGGCAGGTCGGTGACCTTGCCCTGCTTGAGGAACTTGGGCGACCAACCGGCGTACGGGCCGAACAGCAGGCCCTTCTTGCCGTTGATGACGCGGGTGTCGAGGTGCGGAACCGACATCGGAGGCGCGCCGACCGCGGCCTTGCCGTAGACCTTCGCGCTGTGCTGATCGATCAGCTCGGGGTTCGTGCAGCGCAGGAACTGGCCGCTGACCGGGAAGCCGCCGAAGCCCTTCGCCTCCTTGATGCCGGACTTCTGCAGCAGGTGCAGCGCCCCGCCGCCTGCGCCGACGAAGACGAACTTCGCGTTGACCGTCTTCTTCGCACCGGTCCGCAGGTTCTCGACCTTGACGAGCCAGCTGCCGTCGGACTGCTGGGTGAGGTTGCGGACGTCGTGGCCGAAGTAGACGCTGCCACCGGAGGCGCCGATGTGACCGAGGAGCTGCTTGGTGAGGGCGCCGAAGTCGACGTCGGTACCGCCATCGGTCCAGTTCAGCGCGACGGGATCGGAGAAGTCACGACCTGCGGCCATCAGCGGCAGACGCTTCGTGAACTCCTCGGGGCGCTCCGTGTACTCCATCCCCGCGAACAGCGGGTGGCCGGCGAGCGCGTCGTAACGGGCCCGCAGGTACTTCACGTTGTCGGCCCCGTGCACGAAGCTGACGTGCGGAACCGGGTTGATGAATTCCTTGGGCTCGGTGAGGATGCCGTTCTCGATCGCATGGGCCCAGAACTGCCGCGAGACCTGGAACTGCTCGTTGACGTTGACCGCCTTCGCGACGTCGACGGAGCCGTCCTTGTTCTGTGGGGTGTAGTTGAGCTCACAGAGTGCCGAGTGGCCAGTACCCGCGTTGTTCCACGGGTCGCTGCTCTCGGCTGCTGCGGCGTCGAGCCGCTCGAACACGCTGATCGACCAGTCCGGCTGCAACTGCCGAAGGATCGACCCGAGCGTGGCACTCATGATGCCCGCTCCCACGAGAACTACATCGGCCTTCTGTACCGCGGTGTTGTCTGACACTGGAAAATCGACTTCCTTGTCCATTGGCAGTGGGCAGTCGCGCCGACTGCAAGCGGATAGGTTACCCGCGCGTACCCGCGCAGTTCACCTCGCATCAATTGTGCTCCTCCGATGCGTCAGGATTGCACACGTAGGATTGTGATCTGTGACTACCTGGGCTCCCGACCTCCTCGGCGACGGCTACGAACAGACCACGCTCGCGCTCGGTGAGGATCCCGACGGCGAGGGCGAGATCGTCGCGACGCTCGTCCGCTACCAGCCGTCCGGCTCTGCTCCGCGGCGCAAAGCCGTGCTCTACGTTCATGGTTTCACCGACTACTTCTTCCAGAAGCACGTCGCCGAGCACTTCCACGATCAGGGTTACGACTTCTTCGCCCTCGATCTGCGCAAGTGCGGACGTTCTCGGCGTCCCGATCAGACTCCCCATTTCGTGACGGATCTCGCACTCTACGATCGCGAGCTCGACTGGGCCCTCGAGACGGTGCGTGAGCAGGTCCAGGGCGGTTCGGTCCTGCTGACCGCGCACTCCACGGGCGGGCTGATCCTGCCGCTGTGGCTGGATCGAGTGAACCGTCGACCGGGTGGCACCGCAGGCGCGGGCGTCGTCGGGCTGATCCTGAACAGCCCGTGGTTCGACCTGCAGGGCCCCTCGTACGTTCGCAGCGTCGGCACCGTCGCGATCCGCGCGATCGGACGCGTCAAGGACAAGCTCGAACTCAAACAGCCGCCCATCGACGTCTACGGGCGCACCCTGCACCGCGACCACGGCGGCGAATGGGACTACGACCTCGAATGGAAGCCGCTGCGCGGGTTCGGCGTCACCTTCGGATGGCTGCGCGCGGTCCGGCGTGGGCAGGCTGTCCTGCACCGCGGGCTCGACATCGGTGTTCCGTCGCTGGTCCTGCGGTCCAAGGCGACGCACTACTCCATGCGCTACACCGCCAGGTCGGAGGCAGCCGACCTGGTGCTCGACGTGCGGCAGATCGCCCGGTGGGCCGGATGCCTCGGCGACCGCACGACGATCGTGCCGATCGAAGGAGCCCGGCACGATGTGTTCCTGTCCCGGGAGCTGCCCCGCAAACAGGCATTCGACGAGGTGGACCTGTGGCTGGAATGGCTCGTGGGACACGGACTTTCGGAGGGACGGGCATGACGCACTTCGATCTGGCCATCATCGGATCCGGTTCCGGCAACACCATTCTCGACGACCGCTTCGCCGACATGAAGGTCGCGATCTGCGAGGGCGGCACCTTCGGTGGCACGTGCCTGAACGTGGGCTGCATCCCGACGAAGATGTTCGTCTTTGCCGCCGAGGTGGCGCGGACGATCCGCGAGTCCGCCCGCTACGGCGTCGACGCCCGGATCGAGAAGGTCCGCTGGTCCGACATCGTGGACCGGGTCTTCGACCGCATCGACCCGATCTCGGCCGGCGGTGAGCGCTACCGGCGTGACGGAAACCCGGGCACCACACTGTTCTCCGGGTACGCCACCTTCACCGGACCGAAGCGGATCCGCACCGGAAGCGGCGAGGAGATCACAGCAGACCAGGTCGTGATCGCCGCCGGGTCGCGGCCGGTGATCCCCGACGAGGTCACCCGATCCGGCGTTCCGTTCCACACCAACGACGACATCATGCGACTGCCGACGCAACCCGAGCACCTCGTGATCATCGGCAGCGGCTTCATCGCCTCCGAGTTCGCGCACGTGTTCTCGGCGCTCGGCAGCAAGGTGTCCATCATCGGCCGCGGGCCACGCCTGCTCCGCGACCTCGACGACGACATCTCGCAGCAGTTCACCGATCTCGCACGCTCGAAGTGGGATGTGCACCTCGGCAATCCGGTTGCCGAGGTTCGAGGCGACGCGGCGCGGGTCGAGGTGGTCCTCGCCGACGGCACCGTGGTCGCGGGCGACACCCTGCTCGTCGCCGCCGGACGCACACCCAACGGGGACCGGCTCAACGCACAGGCCGCGGGCGTCGATGTCGACGAGCGCGGACGTGTCGTCGTCGACGAGTTCCAGCGCACCACCGCCGAGGGCGTGTTCGCACTCGGCGACGTGTCGTCGCCGCATCAGCTCAAGCACGTCGCGAACCACGAGGCGCGGGTCGTGCAGGCCAACCTGCTGCGAGATGCGTGGAGCGCCGGCGCCGACCTGGTTCGCACCGATCACCGGTTCGTTCCGGCTGCGGTGTTCACCGATCCGCAGATCGCGTCGGTCGGACTCACCGAGGCGCAGGCCCGCGAACGGGGTCTGGACATCTCGGTGAAGGTGCAGCGGTACGCCGATGTCGCGTACGGGTGGGCGATGGAGGACGACGAGGGCCTGTGCAAGGTCATCGCCGACCGCGCCACCGGGCAACTCGTCGGCGCGCACGTGATCGGCGCGCAGGCGTCGACGGTCCTCCAACCCCTCATCCAGGCGATGAGCTTCGGTCTACCGGCCCGGGAGATGGCGTTGGGCCAGTACTGGATTCACCCTGCCCTCACCGAGGTCGTGGAGAACGCACTGCTCGGCCTCGACGTCTGCCGCGACGAATAGGACGGGCCCTTCTGTCAGGGGACGTCCTCGTCTCCCACATCACTCTGCCCGCCACGTTCTCGGCTTCTGTTGTGACGTAGTTCGGCTTCGCGCCGGGTGCGGGCGTGGTCGAGTATTTCGGCGATCAGTTCGCCGAGGTGGTGACGATGGTTGATCCGGGGTTCCCGGCGGGGGGCAATGTGTTTCGGCGCGGTCCACTGGGTCCGCCCGGCATGGCTGGTGCCATCTGGTGCGGTACCGGTTGCCCAGCCGCCTGGTCCGTCGCGGACGAGGGCGTGGCAGTGATCGCACGCGAGATCCAGATTGCCGATGTCGGTGCGACCACCGTCGCGCCATTCGGTGACGTGATGGACCGCGGTCATCGACGCCGGAGCATCGCACCCGGGACGAGTACACCCACCGGACGCGGCGATCAGCGCGAGCCTCTGGTCCGCGGACGCGAGTCGGCGGGCACGGCCGAGGTGCAGTGGCCGGCCGCGGTGATCGAACACCGCCAACACCGGATGTGCCTTCTCCGCCATCCGTAGCGCGTCGGCGATCGGGACGATGCCACCCGACGCGGTGGTGACGATCCCCTGCTCTTCCTCGATCTGCTGGACGCTCAGGGTGATGATTGCCGTGACCGGCAGCCCCCGATGACTACCCAACACTCCTGACGAGAGCAGATGACGGAGACCGGTTTTCAACGCGTCGTGATTGCGTTGTACGGCCGTGCGGGTGTCGCGGGCCGCGGCCTTGGCGAGGGCATCACGGTCGAGGTCCGGCGACTCCACGTCACCGGTGGGCGATTCGGGATCGTCGGAATTGTTCATCCCCGGCCGCGCCAACCTCGCGAGCACCGGCTCGAGCAACGCCCGCACCTCCGGATCCAACAAGCCCGAGATCGGTGTCATGAGGTCCGCACCCTGCTTCCCGATGCGGAGGCCGCGCATCCGGCGGCGGTCTCGGTCATCGGGGGCGTTGCCGTCGGCAGCGAGGTGTGCGAGCAGATGCAGCCCGATTCTGGTCACGTCTTCAGGGGTCGTGGAGCGGGCGGCGTCGGCCAGAATATGCTCGGCGACTTCGATCTTGTCGGCGTCGGTGCCGTGCGGGATCTTCCGCATCACCTGCGCGATCGCGCGGACATGGTCTGTTCCGATGGCACCTGCAGTCAGTGCGGCGGCGGTGTCCGGGAGGGTCGGTTCCATGGACTCGCCGGACATGGTGTGCCACACACCGGTTTTGCGTGCCCGCTTGACTCGTGCAGCGGCGTCGCCGCCGGAGATCCGCAGCGTCTGGATCAGGAACTCGGTGGTCGAGCGGCAGGCGAGGTTCCCCGGAATGGACCGTTCCACGGCCTCGACGACGAGCCGGTTCCCCACCGCCGCAGCTTTCCGCAGCGACACCTCCACCCGCTGCAGGGCTTCGACCACGGCGTCGTCGGACAAGCCGGTCAACCCCGCGCCCAGGAGTCCGTCCACGGCGGCATCGAGTGCGGCCAGGTGCTGTTCGACCCGGTCACCGCCCGAAACCTCAGAACTCGAACTCATGTTCGAAACATTACCGCGACCCACCGACAACTCTCGGTCGTCGGTCAACACTCGAACACCTACGAGATCTTGGCGTGGACAGCCGACCTGAGATCCTGTGTGTTCTGTCAAGCCACGGAGGTTTCGAACACCACCAGTGGCGAGGGTGTGGCGCGGTCCGGCAAGAGAAGCGTCGGGCCTCTCCAGGCTCTCGCCGCAGCCAGCCGTTGACCCTTTGCCGTGGCAGTCAGGGTGTCGTTCGCCATCGTGCCTGCGCTCTGTCCGCTGCGCGGCGTCGCTGGTGTTCCGCGCAGCGAATCGTGGATTAGAAGCACAGAGGGCGCCCGGGGTACGCTCCCGGGCCCTCGATTGTGGATTGGCGATCAGAGAGCAATCAATGCCGCGATGCCGAGGATGGACGGGGTGAACATCACCCAGTCATTGATGATGTGAGCGCCGGTGGAGACCCACAGGTTCTTCGTGCGGATGTAGGCCAGCGTCAGGACGATTCGGGCGCCACCGATGACGATCAATGCCTGCGCGAAGTTCCAGTCGTAGGTCGGAAGGTGCGCCGCCCCGAACCAGACCGCGCTGATCAGCCAGGCGAGGATGATCGCGGTCTTGCGGGACACTTTCGCCTTGGCGTAGAGGAAGTACAACAGCGCGAGGAACGGCAGCATCGTGAAGATTTCTTCGCCGAGCAGTTGGATGGCGGTGCCGACGTAGAACGCGGTGATGTCGAGCGCACCCTCGATACCGTCTGTCGCCTCGTTCGCCGATGCGCCGAACAGCGCCTTGACGATCAGACCCAGGATCAGTGACACGGCGATGTTGAGGGCGGCGAACCCGAACATGAGAAGCACGTCCCGGCCGGTGACCCGGCGAAACAGCGAAGTCCAGTGTTCCCTGGTGACCAGGGCGAGGACGGTCAGGGGGATCGCGACGAACAGAATTCGCGGAATCAGGTCGACGACGTCGTTCGGCGCCGGGATCAGAACGAGAGCGGCGAAGCCGACCGCGACCGAGGCCCACAGGGTGATCCATTGGCCGACCGACAGTGTTGTCGGCTTGCCGTTGTAGAAGGGGAAGTCGGCGTTGTCGTCGCGTTCGATCAGGTGACCGAATCGTTCAGTCGACGCTGCGGACTCGTGGCGAGGGTGTTCTCGAGTTTCGGGCACTTCGCTCATGTTCGTCTCCTCGGGCGTGATCCCGCGACGTGCTGGGTGTGGCTGATCCTTGCATGAGCCGGGGTCCGCTGCCCTTCGACAGCGCCGGGAGCCGCTACGCGCACTGCGCTTCATCGTGAAAGCCCGTGACTAGGCCGTCAGCGCCGCGCTCCGCTGCCTCTCGGTATCTGCACAGATCGTGCGCCACAACCGTTTCGCCACTTGCCGTTTCAGGCAGCGCATCGCCTCCCGTGAGATCTTACCTTCCGCCATTTTCGCTGGTGATAGGCATATCCGCCGCTGCTCGGCGTTCTGGCCTGTGTGACTGCGACGATGTGGATAGCCGAGTTCGTCGGCACTGACGATCTCGACGGGTGCGGTGCCACTGTAGTTCGCGAACGCGGCCTCGTTCGAGAACTGGGTGGGATCGCCGGTGCGGGCGAGGATCCGGGCTGCGGTGACGGTACCGACGCCGGGAATCTTCAGCGGCGTGGTGCCGCTGGCGGCGAGTTCGGTTTTGATGCGGGTGGTGATGTCCTCGATCTCGAACCGGGTCCGCCGCAGGTAACCGACGATGTCGAGGGCGACGTTCTTGCGCATCGCGTCCGCCGTTGTCCCGAGCAGGAACGCCTCGAGCTGGCGGGCGGCGTCCTCGGTGTCGAATTCACGTTCCATCCCGCCTGGGAACAGCTCACGCAGTAGTGCATGGAGCTGGTTGACGAGCCGGCCATTCTGCTTGACCAGGTCGATCCGGCGTTCGTCGAGGATCCGCCTCACATCGGTGCGCCCTTCCGGGGCGACCGGCCGGAAGTCGCCCTGGCTGAACGCCACACACGCCGACGCGGCCGCGTCGATGCGGTCATTCATCCTGCGCCCACCGCGGGAGAGCAGGAAGCTCCTCGGGCCACCCCCACCGTCTCCTGCGGCACGCTACGACCCGTCGGTTCGAACACGACGCCGCTCCGACATACAAGTCGGAAGCGTCGACCCGCACCGTTCAATCTGGGGGTTTACTGCTGTCGGTTGTGCATCGCGAGAGGGAACTAGCCTTCAAGCATCGACCGAAGAGGCTTCCAGAGACGCACAAGTAGATACCCATTTGCCGCGACCATCGCAAGGTACGGGACAACGAACAGTGCCGTTCCGATTATGCCTGCACCCGGCCAATCTGTGCACTGAGCGGAGCCTCGAGGCGCCGCCGGAAGTCTTCGCTCCTTGTGCGCCAGAGGCGTTTGGCGACTTGTCGTTTGAGGCAGCGCATGGCTGGGCATAAGGTCTTGCCTTCCCCACTTCGAACCAAAGCGCATGGCTCGTTGCAGTATTCGAATCAGGGCCTCAGCCCTTACTTGCCTGACGGTGAACCCCACTGTTGTCGGGCGCCGGCATCGATCTTCAGTGTCCACAAGGACACCACGATCAGGACGATGCCGAGGGAGGCGAGCGCAGTGGCTGTCCAGTCGACGACCCACGCGGTAGCTGTGATGCCGGTGCCCTCGATCCCTGTCGTGCATCGAGCGACGGGAATCGGCAGTGGACCGCGGCCCGTCACGTAGTCGACTCCATAGGCCCCGGGTCCGGGAGGTGCAGGCGCCGGCATGTGGTCGTAGCAGACCGTGTCGGGAGTCGATACGAGGAAGGCGAAGCCCCAGATCCCCAGTCCGACCAGGACGCCTACGCACGCTCGGATCCACCGCATCGTGCCATCACACCTCACGCGAGCAGGTGAGTGTGCGCGTACCACTAGTCGCGATTCACCCGCAGCCGCAGGTCGTCGAGTTTGACGTCGTCGCCTGCGTCGGTGCGCACGCGCACGCTGACGGGTGCGCCGGTGGCGTCGTCGACGACCTGCAGTGGCGCGCCGTCGCGTTGGAGGTACTTGTCGCCCCACTGCATGAGCGCAACCACGGCAGGCAGTAGGTCGCGGCCCATGTCGGTGAGGACGTATTCATAGCGGGTGCGCTGCCCCGGTTCGCGGTAGGGACTCTTGGCGAGCAGGCCCGCCTCGACGAGTTCCTTGAGTCGCGCGGAGGCGACGGCGTCGGTGATTCCGACGCGGCGCGCGAAGTCGTCGAAGCGCGTCGTTCCGTAGTAGGCCTCGCGGAGCAGCAGCATCGCGGACCGGGTGCCGACGATGCCCATGGCGCGGCTGATCGAGCACCGCTCGTCGGCGTCCCACGCCGAACGGTCCGCGAGGGGTCCCTGCAACTTCATCGCCACGAGCCCAGCCTACTGACTTCGGATATATGTAGCCAGCTGCGCGGCAGCTGGGTATGGTTTTGCATAGTTAGAACGTTTGAACTGCCAGAGGACCACCGGGTCCTCCGAACGGAGAAGGACACACGATGAGCATCAGCAGCACGAGGGACGCAGTAATCGTCGAAGCGGTCCGCACTCCCCTGGGCCGAGGAAAGGCCACCGGCGCCCTGCACGACGTACATCCGGTGGACCTGTTCGCCCACAGCCTCCGCGAGGTCGTGGACCGTAGCGGCATCGACGCGACCCTGATCGACGACGTCATCGGCGGCGTGGTCAGTGCGGTCGGCGAGCAGGGCTCCAACATGACCCGGCGGGCGACGCTCGCCGCCGGCTACCCGGAATCCGTGCCCGCGACGACCGTGGACCGGCAGTGCGGCAGCAGCCAGCAGGCCGTGCACTTCGCGGCGCAGGGCCTCATCTCGGGCGCCTACGACATCGTGGTCGCGGGCGGTGTCGAGTCCATGAGCCGCGTACCGATGGGCTCGAGCATGCTCGGGACAACCGATCCGAGCGGCGTGGCGTTCGCGGAACGCTATCCCGACGGCCTCGTCCCGCAGGGCATCAGCGCCGAATTGATCGCCGCGCGCTGGGGTATCACCCGCATGCAGATGGACGAGTTCGCGCTCGCGAGCCATGCCAAGGCCGCGGACGCGACGAAGAACGGATTGTTCGACGCCGAACTCAGCAGGGTCGGGGAGCTCCGAACCGACGAGGGCATCCGCGTCGGCAGCACGCTGGAGACGATGGGCGGGCTGCGTTCGGCCTACTACGACGAGGCGATGGCGCAGCGCTTCCCTCAGATCGGATGGAACGTCACGGCGGGCAACGCGAGTCAGGTCACCGACGGCAGTTCCGCACTGCTGATGACCACCAGCGAACGCGCGGAGCAGTTGGGACTGCGACCGCTGGCACGGATCCACAGTGTCGCGGTCGCGGGCGACGACCCGCTCTACATGCTGACCGCGGTCATCCCCGCCACCCGGAAGGTGCTCGAACGCGCGGGCCTCACTCTCGACGACATCGACCTGTTCGAGGTCAACGAGGCCTTCGCGTCGGTGGTGCTGGCCTGGGCGAAGGAGGTCGGTGCCGACCCGGACAAGGTGAACGTCCACGGCGGCGCGATCGCGCTCGGCCATCCGCTCGGCGCGAGCGGCGCACGCCTGATGACGACGCTGACGCACGCCCTGCACGAGCGAGGTGGCCGTTTCGGTCTCCAAACCATGTGCGAGGCAGGTGGATTGGCGAACGCCACCATCATCGAGCGGCTCTGACCGCGATCACTCACCGGTCTCACCCATCAACAGGAAGAACACCGATGAATCTGCAAGGACGCACCGTTCTCGTCACCGGATCCACCGGCGGACTCGGTCGCGAGTTCGTCAGCCAGTCCCTCGCCCGGGGCGCGAGCACGGTCTACGCCGCCGCGCGACGGGACCACGAATGGCACGACGATCGGGGCATCCCGCTGCGTCTGGACGTCACCGACACCGCGTCGGTGGCGTCCGCCGCAGCGGCGGCCCGTGACGTGGACGTACTCGTGAACAACGCCGGAATCACCGGCGCGGCATCACTTCTCGAATCTCCGATGGACGAGATCCGGAACACGTTCGAGACGAACGTGTTCGCCCCGCTCGAATTGGTTCGCACGTTCGCCCCGATCCTCGCGCACCGTGGCGGCGGTGCCGTCGTCGACGTGCACTCGGTGCTCAGCTGGCTCGCCGCACCCGGCGCCTACAGTCCGTCGAAGGCAGCGTTCTGGGGCGTGACGAACTCTCTGCGGATCGAACTGGCCGGGCAGGGCACACACGTCCTCGGGGCACACCTCGCATACACCGACACCCCGATGACCGCGAACCTCGACGTACCCAAATCGGACCCCGCCGTCATCGTCGGCCGCATCCTCGACGCACTGGAGGCCGGGGAGGACGAAGCGATCGCCGACGAGACGACAGCGGGATTCAGATCGGTTCTCGGACAGGCGACCACCGGACGGATCCCGAGCCGAACCTGACGGAGGACGGCGGTCATCCCCTAAGGACCGGCAGGTCCAGAAGGTCGCGGTGGTAGCGCTCCGTGACGTTGGGGTGCGCGCGCAGGCGGGACTTGAGGGCGTTGAGCCCGTAGCGCGCGTGGAGGGTGCCGCCGTGCTGATCCGAACCGACACCCGCTGCCGCTGCCGCCAGCTCGGGCGGCAGCGGCACCGTCGGCAGCTCCGCGTCGTAGCCGGGGTTGAGGAAGAAGGGCAGCGAAACGCGGTCGGTGCCCGCGGCGGGCGGCAGGACCCGGTGCACGGTGGCACGGAGGTAGCCGCCCGTCGCCACCTCGAGCAGTTCGCCGATGTTGACGAGGAAATGTCCGGGGATCGGGTCGACACCGAGCCACGCCGGTCCCCCGTCCGGGGTGCCGATGTCGACCTGGAACCCGGTGCTCGTCGCCTCCGGGTAGAGCAGGGTGAGCGCACCGACATCCTTGTGACTGCCGACGCCCTGCCCGGTGACCGAGCCGTCATGGCCTGGGTAGCGGGCGATCTTCAACAAGGGGTCCGGGTCGGCGAACGCGGCGTCGAAGAAGTCGGCCGGGGCCCCGAGCGAGGAAGCCCATCCGCGGATCAGCCGCAGGCCCGCGTCCTGGGCTTGGGCCATCCACTCCAGCGCCAGGGCGCGCAGTTGCGGGACGCCCTCGGGCCACAGGTTCGGACCGTGGAGGACCTCCCATGGACGGTCGGGATCGACCTGGTCGACGGCGGCGCGTTCGGGACCGATGTCGAGTTGCTCGCGCCAGTCGACGTAACCCTGCGTGCGTTCACCACCGACGCGCGTGTATCCGCGGAACTGCGGCGAGTGGGAGTTCTCGATCGTGAGCTTCTCCGCCTCAGGTAGGGCGAAGAAGGTGCGCGCGGTCGCGATCAGGTCGTCGGTGAGACGCTGATCGATCCCGTGGCCGGTGAGATGGAAGAACCCGATCTCGTGCGTCACCGTCCGCAATGCATCGACGTCGAGGTCTTCCAGATCGATGATCGGGAGCGACGAGGTGGGACGAGAATGAGCAGCCATCGGCCCAGGTTCCTTTCGCGTGTTACTCGACCTCAGGCTACGCCGCGGGGTCGATCACCCCAGCCGGCCGGACAACCGTTGGAGGCGATCCAGACTCGCCCCGTCGAGGCCGACGATGCGCACGGCCTTCCCGCGCTCCGCGTACTTGTGTTGCACCGTGTCGAGGGTCGCGACGGTCGAGGCGTCCCACACCTCGGCGGCGGTGAGGTCGATGACGACCGAGTCCGGGTCGCCGACGTAGTCGAACCGGTGCACGAGGTCGTTGCTCGACGCCCAGAACAGCTGGCCGGTGACCCGGTACACCCGTTCGTCGTCGCCACTCACGGTCACATCGGCCATGTGCGCGACGCGTCTGGCGAACGCGACCATCGCCGTCAGCACTCCCGCGATGACGCCGACCGCGAGGTTCTCGGTGGCGAGGGTGCCGACCACGGTCACGAGCATGACAAGGGTTTCGCTGCGCGGCATGAGTCGCAGGGTGCGCGGGGCGATGCTGTGCCAGTCGAAGGTGGTCGCCGCGATCACCACCATCACGGCCACGAGTGCCGCCATCGGGATCGCCCCGACGACGTCACCGATGGTCACGCACGAGACCAGTAGGAACAGTCCCGCGAGGAACGTCGAGATGCGGGTGCGGGCCCGACCTTCCTTGACGTTGATCATCGTCTGGCCGATCATCGCGCAGCCGCCCATACCGCCGAACAGTGCGCCTGCCATGTTCGCGACTCCCTGCCCCCACGCCTCGCGGGTCTTGTCGGAGGGCGTGTCGGTGATGTCGTCGACGAGCTTCGCGGTGAGCAGCGACTCGAGCAGGCCGACGAGGGCGAGGCCGAGCGCGAAGGGCGCGATGATCGTCAGCGTCTCCCAGGTCATGGGAACGTCGGGGATCATCCACGTCGGCAGCCCGGACGGCAACTCCCCCTGGTCGGCCACGTCGGGGACGTCCAGGTGAAAGAGGGTCACGACGCTGGTGAGGACGACGATCGCGATCAGCGGCGCGGGCACCACCGTCGTGAGCCTCGGGATCGCGACCACCATCAGGATCCCGCCCACGACGAGCGGGTACACCAGCCACGGCACGTCGATCAGGTGTCGCACCTGCGCGCTGAAGATGAGGATCGCGAGCGCGTTGACGAATCCGATCATCACCGACCGCGGGATGAAGCGGACGAGGCGCGCGAGTCCCCCTGCGGCAAAAGCGATCTGCAGTGCACCCGCGAGCCACACCGCGGCGATCAGGTAGTCGATGCCGTGCGAGGCGACGAGCGGCGCGACGACCAGAGCTGTCGCGCCTGCTGCCGCCGACACCATCGCGGGCCTGCCGCCGACGAAGGCGATCGTCATCGCCATGATGCACGACGTGTACAGCGCGACCTTGGGGTCGACGCCCGCGATGACCGCGAACGAGATCACCTCGGGAATCAGCGCGAGCGAGGTGACGAGGCCGGCGAGCACTTCGGTTGTCAGGCGTCGCGGGGATCGTACGGCCGCGCGTACCGAGGTGACGTCATGGGAAATGGGGCTGGTGTCGAGCACCGAAGGAGTCTAGGTGTACCCGGCCATCAGGTTGGTGTCAGGCGGCTGACCGGCGGGAGCCCTCCGAGTGCGCTGTGGCGTCGTCGAGTGTTGTAGTACTCGACCCAGGGCGCAAGTGCTTCGGCGC
>NZ_SCOY01000049.1:0-26607 GCF_005503035.1 Rhodococcus sp. Q | reverse complement strand
GTGGCGGGGTACAGGGGGGTGTCTCCCCGCCACCGGCTCGATTGCACACAGGGGGGGAGGTGCAATCGAGCGTGCTGGACACCAATGGTGTCCTCACCGAATTTACATGGTGATGTGCAATCTGTCTCACTCCAGGTCGAGATTCATGCTGAGAACTGGATCACGGCAGGTGGCGGCGCCGAACCCGCGTGTCGCGTCGAGATCAGAACGTCTCGCGATGGATCGCGTCCTCGAGCGGCCGACCGTCACGCCAGCCGAAACGCACGAGGTCCGGCGTCTCCTGGAACTGCGACACCGGACCGACGCACAGCCACGCGATCGGTCGCACCGGAGCCGGAACGCGCACCAGGTCGGTCAGGAAGGCCTCGTCGTAGAACGACACCCACCCGACGCCGATGCCCTCCGCTACCGCCGACAACCAGATGTTCTGAATCGCCAGTACCGCGGAGAACACTCCCGTGTCGTCGACGGTGTGCCTGCCGAGGATGTTCGCCCCGCCCCGCGACGGGTCGTAGGTGACGACGATGCCCGTGCCCGACTCCTGGATGCCCTCGACCTTGATCGGATCGAACGTCGCACGACGCTCCGGCGGCAGCGAGTCCGCGAACGCGCGACGGCACCCGGCGACGTGCTCTGCGAACGTGTCGAGGGTGCCGCGATCCTGGACGACGACGAAGTCCCACGGCTGCGTGTTGCCGACGCTCGGCGCGTTGTGGCCAGCCCGCAGGATCCGGTTCAGCTGCTCCTCGTCGATTCGGTCGCCGGTGAACTCGGCGCGCACGTCCCGGCGCATCCGGATGGCGTCGTACACGGACATGACGTCGCGCTGACCTGGGGCACTGCTGCTCTCGTTGGACACGCAGATGACGGTATCGGATCGCGTTCCGGGCGGGTGAGGGCCGTGACCGCATGCTGCGCCGGCGGGTAGCGTCGGACGCATGGTGGCTGCCGCGTTCGTTCGACGCTGGGCACGAGCAGCCGTCGTGACGGTGGTGATTCTCGGGATCGCGGCGCTCACCCCGGCCGTCGGCAGTCCACAACGCGCTGCCCGGGTGGGGACAGCCGGGACGGGGCTCACCCTCGACGGTCGCCCCTGGTGGCCGGTGGGCATGAACGCGTACCAGCTGGCGACCGACTGGTCGGTCAACGTCGGCTGCGGCGCCCAGGTCGACCCCGACGACTACTTCTCGCGGCTGCCGGCAAGATCGTTGACGAGGTTCAATGCCTTCGAATCCCTAGCCACGAACAAGTACACCGGCACCCGGGACTGGACGTCGATCGACCGTGTCTTCGCGGCCGCGGAGCGGCACGGCCAGTTGGTGATCCCGGTGTTGACCGCGATGGACGGGTCCTGCGAGGACGAGGTGTTCAAGGACCACGGCTGGTACGTCGACGGCTGGAAGACCCGTCCGCACGGACTCGAACCGTCGTTCGCGGCGTGGACCGAGGCCGTGGTCGCTCGGTACCGAAACTCGCCCGCACTCGCCGCCTGGGAAGCCGTCGGCGAACCCGAACCCGCCGTCTGCACGATCGGCCCGGGCGGTGCGTGCGACGTCGACGACCGCTACTGCCCTCCCGGCGCCGCCCAGGTGCTGCGCGCGTTCTTCGACGAGTCGGGTCGCCTGATCCGCGGCATCGCACCCGGCACGCCGATCACCGCAGGACTGGCAGGGGGCGGCCAGTGCGGCGCCCAGGGCGACGAGTACGAATACGTCGGCGCGTCCCCGTGGATCGACATCCTGCAGTACCACGACTACCACTCCGACGGAGTGCCGCTGCCCGGCGACAAGTGGAACGGTCTGGCGCGACGTCTGGAGCAGGCTCGCGCACTCGGCAAGCCACTGCTCGTCGCCGAGATCGGACAGGCGGCAGGTTCTTGTCTGCCACTGGCGCGGCGCGTCACCGACGTCAAGGCCAAGATCGACGGGCAGCGCGCCGCGGGAACAGCGGGGGCGCTGCTGTGGTCGTTCGTGCCCGATCCCCGCCCGGACGAGTGCACCTACGACATCGGGCCGGACGATCCGCTGTTCGACCTCCTGGCGGCGTACTGACCGCTACTCCGGTTCGGTGGCGTCGTCGGGGTTGGTCAACACCCGGTAGATCCGCCAATCCGGTTGATCCGCACCGTCGTTCGGGAACTCCAGCTCCAGCATCGAGATCTGGGCACCGTTGGAGTAGATGGAGGGATAACGCCGGTTGACGGCGTCCGCGGTGCCGCGTCCCGAGTTCGGCACCGTCAGAATGTATTTCACGTCGCTGGCGGCTGGATCGCTGAGAATCGACACGAAATCGCGATCCGACGGCAGCACGAACCGCTTCGGATACTTCGATGCCGCCACCACTGCGAATCCGTACAGGCTGTCCACCAGAATCGACCCGTCCGGCAGATCCATCGCGTCGAGGCGATCCGCCATCTCGCGCTCCGTTCCGAACGACTCGAGAATCCGTAGCTGCTGGTCCATGTCGGTGCCCTCCTGTGGATCGAACGGCAGCAGCGCACCGACCGCGTACTGCTGCACCGACAGGCTGCGGCTCTCCATGCCGATGGCGGTGACCGGAAGGCACAGCGCCACCAGCACCGTGGCTGCGACCGCGACACCCCGCAGCCGCGGTGGGGGCATCGCGTGCGGCACCGCGAACACGCCGGGCCGCCGCGGATGGAGATCGCCCCGGGCCGGGAACACCTGGAACGCGTAGACACACATCAGCGGAATGACGCAGATGTAGAAACGTAGGAACGGGAACGTCGAGCCCGCCGCGTACGAGTACACCTGGAACGCCAGCACCGATCCGAAGATCAACGTCGTCACCAGTACTTCGAGATCGCGACGTCGCACGGCGAGGACCACGATCACGGGAACCAGGACGGGCAGCGCGGGAGCGAGAACGAGGAGTTCCGCCGCCGAGTACGCGAACGTGCGAGTGCCCGACTCCGCAGGACCGCCGACCTGATCCAGGATCGCCGTGTTGCCGTACTGCGAACTGAACTGCGCGAAGGCCTGACCCGTCAGCAGCCAACTCGTACCCGCCCAAGCGAAGAAAGCCAACGCCGCCGGTGCCGCCAGGATCACCGCATCCAGAAACGCCGTCTGCCACCGGTTCCGTTGGGCACGACGCCACGTCACCACAGCGACGAAGGCGGCACCGACCAGGGTGGGGAAGCCCGCGTCGTAACGCGTCAGATAGGCCAGCCCCAACGCGATACCCGCGCCGATCAGGTCGTGCACGTCGTCGGTGCTCGTCCACCGGATCAGACGCCGGGCGCACCAGCACATCAGGAACACGAACGGTGCTTCGCTCATCCCCGTCGCGCCGTAGAACACGATCATCGGGTTCACCGCGAACAGGACGGTGATCGCCACCCGCTGCCAGCGCGGCACCCCACGGTCGAGGCCGATACCCCAGATCTGCACCGCCGCACCGGCCATGAACGCCGACGACATGATCACTCCGGCCATCGCGTATCTCGTCAGGCTCGGAAACCACGGGCTGAACGCCGTCAACGGAATCTCCACCAGCGCCGTCATCGGAGTGAAGATGAACCCGATGCTCGCCAGGTGCGGGTCGCGACTGAACAGCACACCCTGCGCCGACTGCACCCGGCTGAGCGCGTCGCCGAGCATGAACTCCGCGTGCACGGCCAGCAGGCAGCCGATGACGAGGTACAGCAGGGCGCTCGCCGCGAACACCGCAACGGTAGGTCGCAGGAACACGCGCGTGAGCCACGTCATCGCGGCCCGCTCTCGGACTGAGCGGCGCCCGCCGCGTCCACCGTCGTGTCGGCTTCGCCGGCCAGACCGTGAAAGGTCTTCTCCCAGTAAGACGGGCGGAACAGCAACTGCCACACGCCCTTGATGGCGGCGATGCTCATCAACAGCCAGTACAGCGGCACCAGCAGGCACGACCACACCAGTCGCGGATTCCCCGTCTCCCGGGCGCCGATCAGGTTCATGTAGATCGTCGCGGCATTGCCGAACAACAGGCACACCAACGCCGGGAAGTAGACCCAGGGCGGAAAGATGTCGCCGATCAGGACCGGCTGACCCAGGATCCAGGCGATCGTGATGAACCAGAACAGCATGTTCAGGCACGCGATCAGGGGAGTCCCCGCCAGCAGCAGCGTGAACCGCACGAACGGCCACGCCCCGATCTGCCGCCACAACCGCGCCGGATGCCGCGTGTGCACCAGCCACGTCTGCAGATAGCCCTTGTACCAACGGGACCGCTGCCGCATCCAGTTGATCGGATCGCTGTTCGCCTCCTCCAACGTCGTCGACTCCAGCACCGCCGTCGTGTATCCGCGGGCCGCGATCCGCACACCCAGATCGGAATCCTCGGTGACGTTGAACGGGTCCCACGCGCCGATGTCGTCGAGGACGGAGCGCCGCAGATGATTCGACGTGCCGCCCAACGGGATCGGTGCCTTCAACCGCATCAGGCCGGGAAGCAGATAGCTGAACCAGACGCCGTACTCGACGGTGAACCAGCCCGTGAGCAGATTCTGCCCGCCGTTGAGGTACTCCAGCTTGGCCTGGACACACGCGACCCGCTCGTCCCGCGTCGCGAACGTCGCGGCGACCCGGCGCAGTTGCAGGGGTTCCGGCACGTCCTCGGCGTCGTAGATGGTGACGATGTCGCCCGTCGCGAAGTGCAGACCGTAGTTGCACGCCTTCGGCTTCGTTCGGGGTTCGGCCGCGGGCACCAGCAGTACGGTCACCAGCTCGCCGACCCCGGCCTCGTTCGCCGCCGTGATCGTGACGTCGTCGTCCTCCTCGAGAAGCAGCAGGATCTGCAGCTTGTCGCGGGGATAGTCGAGCACGGACAGGGACGACAGCAGCTGACCGATCACCTCCGGCTCGTGGTAGGCGGGTACGAGCACCGTGTACGGCGGCAGGTCCGCGTCGGGGATCGCGCGCGCCTCCTCGTCGCTCACCCGGATGATCGCGTCCGCCGCCAACCCCTTCCTGAACACCACGAGCCGGTCGCCGAGCGTCAACACATAGGCGACGGTGCACACCCCCGTCACGACGGTCAGCGTCACCTGCGGCCACAGGAACAGACACACGAGGAACACCGCCGCCTGCGCGATCAGCAGCATCCGCTGCCACGAGACGAACGCCACCGACGCCGACGCGTCAGGATCCCGCTCGCGGAGTCCGTGCACGGCGTCGTGCAGCGCTTGCTCACGGAACTCGGCCGACGCCGAATCCGGATGTGGCGGGGGAGAGGACACAGTCACGACGCCACCTCCCACTGCGTCGCGACGACGTCACGCCCCAACTCGGTCAGCATGTCGGAATCCTTGTAGTCCGGTTCCTCGTCCTCCAGCACCGCGTTGCCGCGGAAGAGTACGTTGATCGTCTGCGTCGCCACCGACAGCGCCGCCGGATCCAATTGCGGGAACTGGGCGCCCGGATCGTGGTTGTCGACCGAGATCAGGTTCACCACCTGCACCGTCCCGTCACCACGAGTCCACTGGAAGTTGAGTTTCGTCCAGGTCAGGAACAGGTTCTGGTCGACGATCGTGTACATCAGGCCCCGCACGTCGTGCCCCAGATCGACCGACACGATCGGCGACCGCCTGCCCTTGATGGTCGAGTACAGCGTCTCGCCCGGGTACACGTTCAGCGTGTCGGGGTCGCGGGTGAGCAGCGAATCAGCCACCACCGTTCGGCGCCTGCCCTTGTCGTCCCACTCCGGGTTCACCTCATCCGCAGTCCAAGTCTGACGCACGACCGTCGCTCCGGCACCGAAGAATCGGGGGGCCCAGTCCGCCGGTTCGACACCAGTCTGCGTCCACCCCTCCGGGACGACGAGGCCGGGAGTCTCCGGCAGCGGCGGCCCCGTCGCGATCGGAATGATCAACTCCGCAGGAAGGGGGATCGAGAACAGCGCAGCCGCCGTCGCCAGCACCAGCAGTGCCGCCTTCCACGGCCGTGTCACCGGCGAGGTCCGTTGCGGGCGGAACGACAAGCGCGGTTCGCGAATGCGGACGGAGTACGCCCAGAACGCCAGCACGATCGAGGTGCCCGCCGTCAGTGGTGCGAGCCGCGACGACAGGGCGCCGGCCACCGCCGGATAGCCCACCGCCAGTTGTACTCCCAGGAGCAGAAATCCGAGCGCGAGCGTCCCGAGCGTCCCGATCAGCGCCCGCCTCAGGGTCCGTGCCACCGTGATGCCGGCGGCGATCGCGATCAGCACCGTCGACACGACCGCCGCCGCCAACCACGTGCCGCCCAGCGAGATCACCGCCGCGCGGTACGCCAGAGGCGACACCGTCACCACCACCAGCCAGATCGGCCAGTACCGCCCGGCGGGCCGCAACCCGAACACAAGCACACACGCGCCGAACAGGAAGAGAAGCATCGCGAGCAGGTCGGTTCGCAGCAGGTAGAAGGTGTCCCGGTATCGGGGGACCAGCAGGGCTGCCGTCGCCACCGACAACGCCAACGCGATGCCGCCGACGATCACGTCCACCTCGCGGTCGTGGATCGGGAGTTCGTCGTGCCGATGCCGCGTGATGCCGATGCCGGCGACGAACACCATCAGGGGCACTGTGAGGATGTACTCGTACATGCCACCCGGCAGGGTGTCGACGGTGGTCCGCGTCAACGAACTCCAGAACGCCACCAACGTGCACGCGATGATCAGGGTGAACCGCACGACCAGCGGTGTCAGGACCGACCGGACGCTCGGACCGTCGGTCGCCGTCGACACCGCTTCCGTCGTCGTCATCGATCGCTCGACTCACCGCTGCGAACGGCGCCGCAGCCCGATCGCCACCGCTGCCGCGACGAGGAGTCCGACCAGTATCAGGACTCCACCCGCGATCAGTACGCCCCGCACCACATCCGACGTCTCGTCGGTCTCCGGTGCCGGCTGTTTCGCCGTCACCTGCACCGGATCTCGGTCACCGGTCTGGAACAACGCGTCACCGGACAGCGACGACCAGCGTGAGCGGTCCGCGTCCAACCAGGCCAGGATCCGGTCGACACTCTCCGGTGTCCCCGTCGACGTCGCCACAAGCAGCATCCGGTCCCGCTCCGCATCCCAGGCGGCCTGCAACGACCCGAACTGCAGCCCCGGAACGTCGACTCGCTCCGGCTCGCCGTCGCCTGTCAGATCGACCAGCTCCACCGTGTCGTCGCCGGTCACCTTCAACGGCAACGGAACCGAGTCGGGCAGGCCGCCGTTCGCCGCGACCAGAATCGCGGGAACGTCGGAGTTCACGGCGTCGTCGAAGTCGACCAGGACCGGACGGAACGGGGTCACCGTCAAGCCCTGCATCCCCGTGACGATCGACATGGCGCGACGCGCATCGTCGAAGGTGTCCTCCTGCAGTCCCACTCGCGCGATCGGCATCAAACCCTGTGGCAATGCCTGGAATCCACTCGGATGCGGCGGCACCTGCACTTCGCTCCGCACCGCACCATCGGGATCGAGAGTCAGCGTCACCGGCTGCGTCGAACCACATGCCATCGCGCCGGCCACCTGCAACGTCACCACCAGCTCGGTGTACCGAGACATCAGATTCGACGGGATCTCCACCCACCGATCGATCCGACCGTCCTCGTCCACCGGCCACTGATCCAATGTCGTATCACCGACCGTGACCGTGATCTGCCCGTTCTGGGTGTCCGGCAACGGCGTGTAGTTGCCGATCAGGTGCACCCGCACCGGACCGGATGGTTGTCCGAGGCGCGTCTGGTCGATCCCGACCCGCACCTGAACACGGCCTGTCGACGTCGCGGTGAGGGCACTTGCACCCAAGTCGCCCAATGTGGTCAATGACTGTGCCGCCGCGGGTGCGGCGTCCAACGAACCCGCGATCGCGGTCGTCGCGACGGTGACCGCAGCGAGATCGCTCGTGAGTAGTCGCGACTGGTTCAGCAGGCCGTCACCGCTGCCGCTCAGTGTGAGCACCGGAACCCCGGCGGGCGAGGTCGACAGCGTCGTGGCGTTCACGTCCGACTCGGACACCACGACCTGACGCTCCAGCAGTCCCGCCGGATCCGTCGGCAGATCCTGACCCGCAGGCAGTGCCCGCAGGTCCACCGCCGCATCCTGATTGGCGTACCGGGCGGTGATCGCGGCGCCGATCTCGAGCGCCGCCGCGACCTCCTCGCGGCTCGGCTCCGGCGGCACGTACACCGACAGTCGGGTCAGCGCGGGCGGTAGGAAATCGGCGAGCACGGTCGGCTGCGCTTCCGTGCCCGCGAAGTCGACGACACCGTTGACGATCGCGAGTGACCCTTCGGACCAGTCGTACGAGCACCACTGGTCGTCCAGGGGAACCAGATACGACCGCAAGGTGATTCGTGCCGTGTTCCCGACGATCGATGCACCGGTCAACGGTAACGACACCGGCACGGTCGGTGCGCCCGAGGGAACGTCTACGCGGCCCAGCGTTCGCCCGTCCGACAGGACGTCGATCCATCCCTGCCCGGAACCCGCCGGCACCTGCAGGGTTCCGCGCAGCGCGACCGGACTCAGGCCCTGCGGCACCGGAATCTGGAGCGTCACGTCGTCGGTGCGCCCCGAAAACGTCAGTGCGGGGGGAACACCTACCGATGGGAACGGCAGGGACTCGTCCTGCCTGGCCGGAGCAGGCAACGCCTGCACAGGGGGCGCAGCGGCCACGGCCAACGCGGCAGCACACAGAACCGACAACGCCAAGGACCGGACCGTCATGCATGGCCTCCGAGCGGGTGGGTGACAGGGCCGATCTCACCCTACGAAGGAACACCCCCCGACGCAGCGGAGCTCGCCACGCCGCGCCGTCGTGACCTGTCCGTTACTGGCTGTAGCTGGACAGGAAGTTGCCGAACCGCTCGATCGCCACCGCCAGATCACGCGCCCACGGCAGCGTCACGATGCGAAGGTGATCATGATTAGGCCAGTTGAAGCCGGTGCCCTGCACCACCAGGATCTTCTCCTGCAGCAACAGATCCTGCACCAGCTTCTCGTCGTCGTGGATCTCGTGCACGTTCGGATCCAACTTCGGGAACGCGTACAGCGCGCCCCGCGGCTTCACACACGACACACCCGGGATCATGTTCAACCGCTCCCACGCGACGTCGCGCTGCTCGAGCAGCCGTCCACCGGGGAGGATCAGATCCTCGATGCTCTGGTATCCGCCGAGCGCCACCTGAATGGCGTGCTGTGCAGGCACATTCGGGCACAGGCGCATCGACGCCAGCAGGTTGAGGCCCTCGAGGAAGCTCGACGCGTGATCCTTCGGCCCGGTGATCGCCACCCAGCCCGCCCGGTATCCGGCAACCCGGTACGACTTCGACAGGCCGTTGAACGTCAGGCACAGCAGATCCGGCGCCAGCGTCGCCAGCGAAATGTGCTTCGCGTCGTCGTACAGGATCTTGTCGTAGATCTCGTCCGCCAACAGCAGCAGGGAGTGCTTCCGGGCCAACGACACCAGCTGGCTCAGCACCTCCTCCGAGTACACCGCACCCGTCGGGTTGTTCGGATTGATCACGACGATCGCCTTCGTCCGCGGCGTGATCTTCGATTCGATGTCGGCGATGTCCGGGTTCCAGCCGTCGGCCTCGTCGCACAGGTAGTGCACCGGCGTCCCACCCGCCAGCGCCGTCGTCGCCGTCCACAGCGGATAGTCCGGTGCCGGGATCAGCACCTCGTCGCCGTTGTCCAGCAGCGCCTGCATCGTCATCGTGATCAGCTCGGACACCCCGTTGCCGAGGTAGACGTCATCGACGTCGAGCTCCGGGAAGCCGGGGACCAGCTCGTATCGCGTCACGATTGCCCGACGCGCCGACAGGATGCCCTTCGACTCCGAGTACCCCTGCGCCGTCGGCAGCGCCGCGATCATGTCCCGCATGATCACGTCCGGCGCCTCGAACCCGAACGGCGCCGGATTGCCGATGTTCAGCTTGAGGATGCGGTGACCCTCCGACTCCAGCCGCGCCGCATGCGCGTGTACCGGGCCACGGATCTCGTACAGCACGTTCTGCAGCTTCGCGGACTGCGTCAGCACGCGCGGCGGTACATGGGTGTGGTGGGAGGGCTCCGAGACGGTCACCCGTCCATGGTGCCACTGCAGGTAAAGCGAATTACTGCCGGGCGGTGGGGAGCGCGGACGTGTTCACACAGGCGTTCGGGCGTCGACAGGGGATTTCTGCGTGCAGAACCCCCGCGGAAGCCCGAAAAACCGTGTGGACGAGACGGGTGAGCGTTGGGGGAGGATTCTGGACGGTGGTCGAATCTCACCCGCCCACACGGAAGCGGCAGTCCCATGAGCGCACCAGACATTCCCCGACCCGCACCGGTCGACATGGCGCACCACAGTCACCTCACCGGACTGTTCGCGCCCCAACGCGACGAGGTCGACGTGCACGACCTCGACGTGATCGGCGAAATCCCCCCGGACCTGCACGGTGCCTACCTGCGCAACGGGCCGAATCCGCGCTTCGACCCGATCGGCCGGTACGTCTACCCCCTCGACGGCGACGGGATGGTCCACCGCGTCGAGATCGCCGACGGGCGCGCCCGCTACACGAACCGCTTCGTGCGGACGCCGATGGTCGAAGCCGAGGAACGCGCAGGTCACGCCATCTGGGGTGGTGTCACCGACCTCTACACACCCGGCGTCGACGAGGTCGGACCCGACCTCGCGGGCACCAGTCGCGACCTGCCCGACATCAACATCGTCCGGCACGGCGGACGGCTCCTCGCGATGGCCGAGAGCGCGCCGCCGTACCGCCTCGACCCGGCGGACCTGTCCACCCTCGGGCGGGAGACCTGCGGTGACGCGATGGCCGTCGGCAGCACCGCCCACCCGAAACGCGACCCCGCGACCGGCGAACTCGTCCTCTTCAACTACATGCTCGAAGCGCCCTACCTGACGTGGGCGGTGCTCGCCGCGGACGGGACGACGTCGCGGCCACCCACCCCGGTCGACGGCGTCGACACCCCGATGATGATCCACGACATGGCCCTCACCGAGCGGTACGCCGTCCTCGTCCTGTGCCCGCTGGTGTTCGACATCGCCGCCATGTTCACCGGCGGCGCGCTCCTCGACTGGCGCCCCGACGACGGCACCCGCATCGCCCTTATCCCCCGCGACGGAGGGCCCGTCCGCTGGGCGAGTTGCGACGCGTTCTGGGTGTGGCACTTCGCCGGTGCCCGCGACCTCCCGGACGGCCGCGTCCAGGTCGACTACGCGCAGTGGGCGTACCCGCACGGGTTCGCCCGCTCCGACGCACCCTGCCCGGGCGGACTCGTCCGCGCCGTCGTCGACCCCGAGCGCGGCACCGTCGACCGGCAGACGGTGTTCGACCGCGACGTCGAGTTCCCCCGCGTCGACGACCGCACCCTCACCCGCGCCGGCGGACCCGTCGCCACCGTCGGCAAACTCGGCCGCGACTCCGCAGGCTGGGACTCGCTGCGGTTCTTCGACCCGGACGCGGGCAAAGAGGCGCACTGGGACGCCGGCTCACTGGCTGTCGGCGAGCCGCAGTACATCCCCGGTGCCACCGCCGACTACTGGGGAATGATCGGCACCGACCGCACCGACCTGAGGTCGTGGTTCGTGATCCTGCCCGCCGCAGACCCGGCGTCGGGCCCTCTTGCGCGGGTGGAGCTTCCGATCCGCGTTCCCTCCGGACTGCACGGAGCGTGGCTGCCTGTGTGATCCGGGCTACATCCTCTGGAACGGTGCGCGGCCCTCCGGTGATACTTACCGGTGCGTCAGATCTGGCAGGCGCGTATCTACAGGGGGATGGAGGATCGTGGCGGTCGTTTCGCGCGCCGAAAACGGGGGGACGGCAACACCCGCGGTCCGATGGAGGGATCGTCGACGCTACTACTGGCTCCTCGGGCTGCTGGTGCCGCTGAGCCCGTTCCTCGGGTGGTTCCTCGTCGACCGGTTCCACCTCGGACTCTTCTGGGCGTCGGGCGCGCTGCTGCTGGTCGTCGTCGTCCCGCTGATCGACCTCGTCGCGGGCGTCGACAAGTCCAATCCGCCGGAGCAGGTGATGGCCTCCCTCGAAGCCGACCGCTACTACCGCTGGTGCACCTACCTGTTCCTGCCGTTGCAGTTCGCCGGCCTCGTCTTCGCCTGCTACATGTGGACCACCGCCCCCATGGGTTGGGCGGAACGATTCGCGATGGCCGCCACCGTCGGCGTCGTCGCCGGAGTCGGCATCAACGCGGCGCACGAACTGGGCCACAAGCGACCCAAACACGAACGGTGGCTCGCGAAGATCGCGCTCGCGCAGTCGTTCTACGGGCACTTCTACGTCGAGCACAATCACGGACACCACCTGCGGGTCGCCACTCCGGAGGATCCCGCGACCGCACGCTACGGCCAGTCGTTCTGGGCCTTCCTGCCGCGATCGGTGATCGGCGGTGTGCGGTCCGCCTGGGTGATCGAGCGGGCGCGACTGCACCGGCGCGGTGCCCGTAGCTGGAGCATCCGTAACGACGTGCTCAACGCCTGGGCGATGAGCGTCGTGCTGTTCGCCGTCCTCATCGCCGCGTTCGGGTGGTCCGTCGCGCCGTGGCTCGTCGTGCAAGCCGTCCTCGGCTTCACGTTCCTCGAGGCCGCGAACTACCTCGAGCACTACGGCCTGCTCCGCGGGAAGCGTCCCGATGGACGCTACGAACGCGTCGCGCCCGAGCACAGCTGGAACAGCGACCACGTCGTCAGCAACGTGTTCCTCTACCACCTGCAGCGGCACAGCGACCATCACGCGAACCCGATGCGGCGCTACCAGACCCTCCGCTCGATGCAGAACGCCCCACAGCTGCCCGCCGGCTACGCGGTGCTCATCGTGCTCGCGTTCGTCCCGCCGCTGTGGCGTCGGGTCATGGATCCGCTGCTGCTCGAGCACTACGAGAACGACCTGTCACGGATCAACGTGCAGCCGTCGCGGGTGTAGGTCCGCACAGGTTTTCGGGCATCCACACGGGTTCTCGTCGCACATTCCCCGTGCGGGTGCGCGAAACGGGGTGCGCAGGCGTCGGGTCAGGCGGGGCGTGGAGTTCGCGTCACCCGACCCGACGGCGGCTCCGCTCGTCCGGCACGCGCTACGGCCCGACGAACACGGTCAGCCACGACTCCCGGCGTCGTGAGCTCGTCCCAGGTCCAGCGGACCACCTGCCAACCCGCGTCCCGGATGGCGTCCTCGCGACCCTTCTCCGCCCACAACACGTCCGAGGGCCGTTCGCCGTCCGGGACCAGCCGGCCGTACTTGACGCGACCGTCGAACTCGCCGACCACACCGTCGAGCAGGAAATCGACCCGCCCGAGCCGAATGCCACCCTCCGAGTGGAGCGTCGCCTGCAGGTCCGGCAGTGGCAGCTGATCGCGGACGAACAGTGCGCGGCTGCGTGATTCGCCGACGCTCTCCGAGCGGCCGTCCGCGAGATCGAGAAGCCGACGGACCCGACCCGCGTGCTTACGGTCGGGCGCGAGGGCCGCTGCCAGAGTCGCGCGGGTGACGGCACGGGTGTGCAGTGCGTGGTCCGCGACGACGAGGGCCTGCTCGAACCCGAGAGTTGCCGCGAGGTCGACGACGGTGCGCGCAGGCGTCGTGACGCGCAGACCGTCGAGGGTTGTCACGTGCTCGGGCGGCAGCGGCACCGAGTGCACCTGTCGCCGAGGGCTGACGCTGCCCCCGAACGACCGGTTCCGCGTCAGGTGCACCCGCGACAGCGACGTGTTCCACAGGTCGAAACCGTGCACCACTGCCGCGGATTGATGGCTGAGCACCGCTTCCGGAGACGCCACGTCGAGCACCGCTTCGGCCGCCAGCCGATGCCGAGCGTTCACGTCGAGGTCGAGAAACGTCGCGGCGTGCGCAAATCGTCCGGGGTGCAGTCGCTTCCACGCCCCGGTTCGGCATTGGCGTTGAAGTTCGCGATCCGTCGCGCCACGCCGCAGTGCCTCGGCGCGTCGAATGATGAATTCGCCCATGGCCGTATCGTCCCGGACGCCCTGCCCAGCAACCGTTGGTGCAGGCGGTGCCTGTGGATGAAAGCCGCAGTTGTGCACAGGACGTCGGGCGCAGGTTGCTGTGCGGACGTCCGCAGGGGTTCTGGAGTGTGCGCAGGGGTGTTGGGCGTGCAGTGGGGGTGTGGGTGCGGGAACTGGCGTGCGCATGGGTTTTGGGTGGGGGAGAACGCAGAACGCGCCCCCACCGAATCCGGTGGGGGCGCGTTCCGTACTGCGCGACTACTTGCGGCCGGGGGCCTTGGCGCCGGGCTTGAACCCGAGTCCGCCTGCCTTCGGCTGCGGCGGCGCCGGAGCCTCGGCCGCCGGAGCAGCGGGTGCCTCCGCGACGGCGGGTGCCTCCTCGACCGGGGCTTCCTCGCCGGGAGCCGGTGCCGGGGCGGCGGCGGGTGCCGCGGCCTTACGGGCGCCGGGCGCCTTTGCGCCACCCTTGAATCCGAGTCCGCCCGCCTTCGGCTGCGGCGGCGCCGGAGCCTCGGCAGCAGGTGCTGCGGGAGCCTCGGCAGCGGGGGCTTCGGCGACCGGAGCAGCAGGCGCAGCCGGAGCAGCAGGCGCGGCGGCCTTCTTCGCACCCGGAGCCTTCAGTCCGCCCTTCATCTGGAGCCCGCCGGGCTTGGCGACCGGAGCGGCCGGAGCCTCGGCGGCCGGTGCCGCAGCCTCGGCAGCGGGAGCAGCCGGGGCAGGGGCCTTCGCGCCCGGAGCCTTCGCACCCGGAGCCTTGGTGCCGGGGGCCTTGAGCCCACCCTTCATCTGCAGTCCGCCGGGCTTGGCGGCCGGGGCAGCGGGAGCTGCGGCCTCGGCAGCGGGTGCGGCAGGCGCAGCGGCCTTGGCACCGGGAGCCTTCAGTCCGCCCTTCATCTGCAGTCCGCCCGCCTTCGCGGCGGGAGCAGCAGCCGGAGCCTCGGCGGCCGGCGCGGCTGCAGCCGCAGCGCCACCGGGAGCCTTGAGCCCGCCCTTCATCTGCAGTCCGCCCGCCTTCGGCGCACCACCCGGGGCCTTCGGCCCGGGACCCTTCAGGCCGCCCTTCATCTGCAGTCCGCCTGCCTTCGGGGCAACCGTCGCGGCAACGGCCGCAGCGGGAGCCTCGGCCTCGGCCGGTGCCTCCTCGACCACGGGTGCGGCTTCGGCGACGACGGCCTCCCGCGGCGTCTGCACGACGACGAGGTTCTCCGTCAGCTGCGCCGGCTCGAGGCGGGTGATGGACTCGAGCATCATCTGCGCGACGTCGACGACCTCGACGCCTTCGCCCTGGCCCTGCTCCTGACGAGCGGTGACGCCGTCGGTGAGCATGACGCGGCAGAACGGGCAGCCGGTCGCGATCTTCTTCGGATCGGTGGACAGTGCCTCGTCGACGCGGTCGACGTTGATGCGCTTGCCGAGCTGCTCCTCCATCCACATGCGGGCACCGCCTGCGCCACAGCACATGGACCGCTCGCCGTGGCGAGGCATTTCCTTGAGGTTCGAGCCGGTCGCGGCCATCAGCTCACGCGGCGCGTCGTACACCTTGTTGTGGCGACCCAGGAAGCACGGGTCGTGGTAGGTGACGTCTTCCTGCACCGACGCGACGGGGATCAGCTTCTTCGCCCGCACGAGACGGTTGAGGAGCTGGGTGTGGTGGACGACCTCGTAGCGGCCGCCGACCTCCGGGTACTCGTTGCCGAGTGCGTTGAAGCAGTGCGCGCAGGTGACGACGATCTTGCGCTTGGACTCCTCGATGCCGTCGAAGACGTTGTTGAGGACCTCGATGTTCTGCATCGCGAGCTGCTGGAAGAGGAACTCGTTACCGGCGCGACGTGCGGAGTCGCCGGTGCAGGTCTCCTCGGCGCCGAGGACCATGAACTTCACGCCCGCGGTCGCGAGGAGCTCGGCGACGGCCTTGGTGGTCTTCTTGGCGCGGTCCTCGTAGGCGCCGGCGCAGCCGACCCAGAAGAGGTACTCGTAGTCGTCGAACGTCTCGGCGTCCTTGCCGAACACCGGGATCTCGAAGTCCATCTCGGAGATCCAGTTGAGACGGTCCTTGGAGTTCTGGCCCCAGGGGTTGCCCTTGTTCTCGAGGTTCTTGAACAGGCCCGCGAGCTCGGTCGGGAACTCCGACTCGATGAGCACCTGGTAGCGGCGCATGTCGATGATGTGGTCGACGTGCTCGATGTCGACGGGGCACTGCTCGACGCAGGCGCCACAGTTGGTGCACGACCACAGGGTTTCGAGGTCGATGACGGGGGCCTGCTCGCCCGCGGCGACCAGTTCGGCGGTCTCGCCGACGAGCTTGCGCTCGGCTTCGAGGCGCGCGGCCTCGGGGATCTTCGCGAGCGCGGCTTCGTTGACGTTGCCTTCGGCGTCGACGAGGCCGACCTCGTCGCCGCCCATGTCCTTGCGGCCACCGGCCAGCAGGTACGGGGCCTTGGTGTAGCCGTGGTCGCGCAGCGACATGATGAGCAGCTTCGGCGACAGCGGCTTACCGGTGTTCCACGCGGGGCACTGCGACTGGCAGCGTCCACACTCGGTACACGTGGTGAAGTCGAGCCAGCCCTTCCACGAGAAGTCCTCGATGCGTCCGGCGCCAAGGGTGTCGGTGTCCGGGTCGACGTTGTCCATGGTGAGGGCCTTGCCCTTGGACATCATCGGCTTCGCGGCACCGAGGGCGACGCCGCCGTCGTTCTCACGCTTGAAGTAGATGTTCGGGAACGCGGAGAAGCGGTGCCAGGCGACACCCCAGGTGATGTTGCGGCCGACGACGAACAGCCAGACCATGCCGGACATCAGCTTGACGAAGGCGAAGATCGAGACCAGCGTGACGTTCGCCGGGATCACATTGGCGATCAGGCCGGTGACCGGGTCGGTCCAGCTGGAGTGGCCTTGCAGCGACAGCACGCCTGCCTTCACCAGCACCATGCCGATGCCCTCGGTGAGCACGACCCATTCGACGAAGTAGGCGGGGCCGAACTTCGATCCGCTGAAGCGGGAGAGGCGCTCGGGCAGGCGCGGGTGGTTGAGCTGGCGGATCACCATCAGCGTGACGATGCCGACGACCGTGCCGACGCCGAGGATCTCGTCGCCGAGGTGGAACCACCACGTCTCACCGATGATCGGCCACGACCAGGTGGGATCGAAGGTCTGGCCATACGCCATGAACCAGAACTGGGCGCCGACGAGGAAGCCGATCATGACGAGCCAGTGCGCCCAGCCGACGGTGCGGAACTTCTGCATCCGGGTGTGCGCGATGAACTCGATGATCATCTGCTTGAAGCGGGGGAAGAACGGGCGCCACCGGTCGGGCGCGGGCTGACCGATCGTCACTGTCTTGCCCATGGTCCAGGCCCCGCTGAGGAACGAGGCCCAGCACACGAGGCTGAGCAGTACGCCGATCGTGCCCAACGTGATCGTCAGGGCATTCATGTCACGGCCTTTCCTTCTCCGACGGTTACGCCTGCAAGCGTAAGGTACCTAAGTTACCCGCCGGTAGCATTTGGTTTCACATCATGTCACGGCTGCGTGCGCCGGGTTTTCGCCCGGGTGCACAGTAGTGCTTGCGTTCACCGTAAAGGCTCGTGTACCGGTCGATCCGCGCAGGTTAGCCTAAGTTAGGCAACTGACCAGTAACTTAGTGATGTCCTGAGGGTTTCCTAACTTTGACGCGAAGTCGTTGTTCTCAGGAGGTTCACAGACTAGTGTGCGTGTGTTGCTGTGTCTTTTCTCGCAAAACCGCGAGTCATTCCGGAGGGGATATACCGAATGAAGCTCAGGAAGTCTGCCGTCACGTCGATGCTGGCGATCGCCGCACTCGGCGTCAGTGTCGGCACCGCCAGCGCCAACCCGGCGCCGGAGACCATCGACTGGAGCTCGAAGGTCGAGGGAACGTCCGTCGTCACCACCATCGACGCGGGTGCGTTCAAGGTGTCCGGTGACGGCAAGAACATCGAGCTGCAGGACGGTCGCGGCAATGCCGTCGTCAGCCTCCCGCTCGCGTTCCAGCTCAACACCCTGCAGTTCCCGATGGACCAGAAGATCAGCGAGGACGGCAAGACCGTCACCCTGACCCCGGTCTTCGACCTTGGCAAGGCCAAGTCCATTCGCGGAGACGTGACCGCGCAGCCGATCAACGGCGCCGGTCTCGCGATCAAGGACATCGCCTCGCCGGACGAGAACCTCAGGGCGCAGCAGACCTTCACCTCGCAGCTCGCCGTCGCTACCGCTTCCGGTGGCCTGATCGGCACCATCATCGGTGCCGTCGCGGGTGGTCTTGGATTCCTCGGTGGCCCCGCTGGTCTCGTGTCCGTTCCGGTCGGCGCGGGCATCGGCGGCGTCATCGGCACCATCGTCGTCGGTGGGCCGACGCTGATTGCTGCGGGCATCGGCCTGGGCCAGACCCTGATGGCCGAGCCGGGCACCACGGTCTACGCGGCCAAGTAGTTTCACCCGGTACGCGCCGAGCGGCCCGCCATCTCCGAGGGAGGTGGCGGGCCGCTCGTTTTGTGTTGCAGGCTTGCCGTGAAACGAGTCGAGGCCGGGACGCGTGCGCGTCCCGGCCTCGATCAGGGCAGTCTCAGGACAGCCCGGCGCCGCCTGCGTTCGTGGCGATCGAGAAGACGTAGCCAAGGGACTTCATCAGAACGGGGAGCAGTTCCTCCATTGCACTTCCTTGTCGTGTAGGCCGACCCGTTGGGTCGGCGGCTTGCCCGACTGGATCCCCCCAGTCAGTTCGTTGTCAGTGCGAAAAAGATTCGCCAGCAACAACTTCGGGCATTCTACCCTGTGGCTCGAGCATGCGGTGACGCTACTCGTCACCTGCCCGCAACGAACTGTGCGCGGGCCCCCGACCTGGGGACCCGCGCACAATGTGCGTCATGCGGTGTCTAGCTGGTGCGAACCTTCAGGCCAGGGTTGGCACCGATGATCGCGTTGATCGGCGTCGCGAACAACTGCGGGCTGTCCCCGACGATCGTGGTGATGACCGTAGCGACCTCGCAGAACTTCAGGTCGGCGACGTTGGAGGCACTGGAGATGCCGAGTGCGCGGTCGCCGGTGACGATGGTGCCGCCGCTGTCGCCCTGCAGCGCGCAGATGTTGGCGGAGAAGCCGCCCCGCAGGACGCGTGCGCCCACGCCCACGGTCTGGTTGACGGCGTTGATGGTGCCGCAGGTGAAGCCGGTGGTCAGGCCGGACTTGCAGACGGGTGCGCCCACGACTGGGTCGGCGGTGCCGGTGATGTGCAGCGGCGAGCGTCCGGGCACGCGGACCAGGTTGTTCTGGAAGCGATGGTCGGCAGAGTCCTCGATGTCGATGATCGAGAAGTCGAGTCCGTCGAGGTTGGTGCGCTTGAACGTTCCGATTTGCGGTCCGAACACGCCGTCGGCGGGCATCTGGAACACCTTGGACCCGGGAGCGCCGTGGTTCGGGTCGCAGTGGCCTGCCGAGATGTTGACGGTGGCACCGGAGCCGTCGACGCCGTTGAACCCGAGCGAGCAGCGGAATGCGCCCTCGGCGTTCTCGGCGGCGTAGGAGTCGCCGCCGAAGAGTGCGTCGTCAGGTGCGCCGCCGTTGTCGGCGACGGGTGCGACCGAACCGAGCGCAGGCTGCAGAGCGAGAACCGCGCCTTCGAGGAAGTCAGGCACCTGGAATCCGCCGACCTCGACCGTGTTCGAGACGCGGAGCACGAGGTTGTTGTTGACGACGTCGACCGCTGCGCCGCCGACAAGGCCGGCCAGGGGCTCGGGGAGGGTGGAGATCCACTTCTGCGCCTGTGTCAGCTGGTCCTCGAGGGCCCGCTCGCTGCGCGGCAGGTCCTTGACCGTGTAACCGGCATCCTCGACGGCCTTACGGGCGGCGTCCGTGTCGGTGCCGTCGGCGAGTCCGACCAGGGGCTTGCCGGCCGGGTCGAGCCATGCGCCTGCGAACACGTCGGGGAATCGGGTGCGCATCTCGTTGGCGAATGCCACCAGCTTCTGGCCTGCGTCGGCCTTCGTCAGGTACTCCTCCGCGCTGAGGCCGAGGTCGCGCTTGACTGCGGCGACGAGATCCTCGGGCAGCGCCGCGGCGGGAGCGGGGGTGGCGGGGGCCGCGTGTGCGAACGCGGGAGCGAGCAGGAGTAGAGCGGCGGAACCGATCATCGCGGCGCGAAGCGCGCGGGTGCTGCGCATGAGGACCTTCCGTTCGGGGACACGCGACTGACGTGAGGCAGGCATGCGGGCACGGCCGGGCGCCGCGGGTCCGGGTCGAATGCCCATGACTATATGGCCTGGAGCGCCGAGAAAACACCGTCTCGCGGATTTGTGGAGTGGCGGCATCCGAATTGCCGGGGATGTCTCATCCGAATCACCGGGGACGTCTCATCCGAATCACGCGAGATGGCGCATCCGGCTCGACGGTGCCGGGAAACGACGACGGCCGCACCGGTGGTTCCGGTGCGGCCGTCGTCGTGGCGTTAGTTCCGTCAGGCGGGTGCGTCCTGGGTGCGGATCCGAAGATCGCGGCCGAGGGTGGCGTTGGCGCGCTCGACGATCTTCTCGATCGGGACACCGATGCTCGCGGTGCCGCCGTCGAGGGCGAGGACCAGGTTCGCTTCGGTGCAGTTGGGGGCGCCGCTCGCGTTGGATCCGGACGAGATGCCGAGCGCTCGGGTGCCGGTGAGGATCGCTCCGCCGCTGTCGCCGCTGAGCGTGCAGGTGGACCCGGCGAATCCGCGGACGAGGCGGTTGGTTCCGTTCGCCAGGTCCAGCGGCACGTCGACGGAGTCGGCGAGCACGATCCCACAGGTGAAGGCGGAGGTCTGACCGGACTTGCAGATCGGTGCCCCGACGATCGGTCGTGCGGTGCCGGTGACGGTGACGGTGGTTCCGTTGGCGCCGCGGACGGTCGGGTGGTTCAGGCCTGCGTCGACGCCCGCCTTGTTCAGACCGATCACCGAGTAGTCGAGGCCCTCGGCGTTGACGCCCATCTCGGAGTGCTCGAAGCTGCCGATCTCGGTGCTGCGGGTGACGTCCGTGTGGTTGGGAAGGTACACCGGAGACCCGCCGGCGACGCCGGACTGCCCCTGGGCCGGGTCGCAGTGCCCGGCGCTGACGTTGTACGCGTCACCGTCCGCGCCGACGGCGTTGAAACCGAACGAGCACACCCCGATCTCCTCCACGGGTGTCGCGGCGGACAGTGGCTTCGCGGTGGTGACGTAGGTGTCGCCGCCCTGCGGACGCGGATCGACGGGGCCACCGCCGCCGGGGGAGACGATCACCTTCAGTTGGGCGAGCAGGGTCGGCAGGTTCAGTGCGCGTCCGATCGGGCTGTTCACGACGTCGATGACGACCTGGTTGTTCAGCACGTCGATCGATGTCGAGTTCACCTGCGAGGACACGTCCTGCGGGAGCGCCGTGATCCACTGGTTCAGCTGGCCTCGGGCGGCCTCGAGCTGGCGCTCGGACTTGGTGGCCATGTGGGTTCCGTAGCCGTCCGCCGACACCCGCTGCGCCGCCTCGGTGGTGGTGACGGCGACGATGGGACGCCCGTCCGTGGCGATCCACGACCCGGCGAAGGTGTCGGGTGCCGATTCGCGCAGTCCGTCGGAGTACGTCCCGAGGCGCTGAGCGAGTTCGGCACGCTCGAGGTACTGCTCCGGCGTCAGCTTGAGGTCGCGTTTGATGGCGTCGACGAGCTCCGCGGGGAGTTGCGTCACCTGCTTCTCGGTCACCAGGGGTTCATGCGGCGCGGCCTGCGCGAGTGCGGCGGCAGGGAGGAGCGTGGCAGAGGCCAGGATTGCGGCGCGGAGCACCAGCGGCAGACGCATGAAGACCCTTCTGGAGGCGTTCGGACGGACGACGACGCCCTACCATAGGGGAAACTTCGATGTGATGTCGGCAACTGCTGGTAGCAGGATTTCTTATCAGAAATTCCCGCCCCGGAGCGGCTCCGTCCTCAGACCCCGGCGTCCGTTTCCGGGTCGGGTTTCGGCTCGGGCGTGGGCTCCGTTTCCGTCGCCGTTTCCGTTTCGGTCTCGGTTTCGGTCGGCGGTTCGGTGGTCGTGGTCTCCTCCTCTTCCTCTTCCTCCGTCTCCGCCGGTGGCTTGGTCGTCGTCTTCGTGGTTGTCGTCGGCGCCGGCGGCTTCGCTGTCGTCACCACCGGAGGCGGCGGCACCGGAACGGCGGTGGTGACGGGCGGCGGAAGAGCGGCCTCGGTGGACCTCGGTGTCGTCGCCTCGGTGGTCCGAGTCGCGGCGGTCGTCGTGGTCGGGGCATGCTTCGTCGTCGTTGCCGTGGCGGTCGACGTGGCAGGTGCGACGACTCCCTGCGGCGGGATGTCGGTGCTCTCGCCTCGGGTCATCGCGACGCCCGCAATCGTCGCGAACAGAAGGGCGAGCGTCACGCCTGCGGCGACGAGCGTCCGGCGACCGCGGACGGGTGATGCATCCGCGGGATCGCCCGCGGGCGCCGCGGCAGCGGGCGTTGCAGCGGCCGCGACACCCGCCGCCACGGTAAGGACCGGGTTGCCGAAGCCTGCCTGGGTGAACGCCGCCGGCTGTTCCTGTGGAACCACCACGGGCAGGAAGTCGGTGACGGCGTCGTCGTCGACTGCGTCACCGGCGACCCCGACCGCCGCGGCGGCACCGGCGGCCGCAGTGGCCGCAGCGCCGGGAGAGCCTGCCGCGGCGCCTGCACCGCCGACCATGCCCGCGGCGAGGATTGCGGCACCGTGCACGGCCGTGTGCGCAGGCTTCGGCGCGACGACCGCGGGCGCGGGCAGCGACCCGGCCAGTTCGGCGAGTTCGAGTAGCAGGGGGATTGCCGCGCCCCCGCCGGTGAGTACCACCGCGCGCAGCGTCGCCGCGTCGACGTCGTGGGCACGGAGGACCTCGACGACGAGTGCCAGGGCACCCTCGAGGGGGCCTCGCATCATCTCGTCGAACTGCGACCGCGTCACCGTCACCTCGGTGGCGGAGTCGCCGATGCTCACCGGGATCGTCGCCGCGTCCGCTGCCGACAGGTCTTCCTTCGCGGCGCGGCAACCGTCACGCAACCGGCCGAGGTCGGCGCGGATGTCGGCATCGGCGGGATCGAAGCCGTCGAGATCGGCCGCGGCGACACCGAGGACGTACTCGCTCAGGGTGTCGTCGAAGCTGTCGCCGCCGAACAGTGGCGAGAAGGTGGGCGGGACCAGCAGGTGCGGCTCGTCACCTGCGCCGACCAGCGACACGGTGAGACCCGCGGCGCCGATATCGCACACCGCGGCGGTCCCGCCGTCCAGACGTCCCTGCGTCGCCTCGTACCACCCGACCGCGGCGACAGCGTCGGGCACCAGGCGCACCGACGACAGGCCGGCACGGTCGAGCGCGGACCGCAACGCATCGACCCGCGAGCCGTCCCAGCGGGCCGGGTGGACCGAGACCAGGGCCGGGTTGCCGGCGAATCCGGGGAACTGCTGCACAGCGGTGGCGAGCAGGCTGGCCGTGGCCGTCGCGACGAGATCCTCCGCGAGATAGACGGTGCCGTCGGCGGCGGTGATGCCGTCGGGGTCGCCGACGGCATCGACGAACCGGCCGATCACTCCCGGTTCGCTGCGCGGCGCGCCAAGCATCGCGGCGGTCGCCGAAATGCGGAGCGTCGCGGGTTCGACGAGAGTGGACGGATCCGTGAGCGGGGCGTCCGACGACTGCAGGACCGCGATCGCGTCGGTGTTGCCGACACCGAGACCTATCCCGTGCTGGACCGTCATCGTCATGCCCCCTTGTTTCTGAGTCCCCCGACTCGTCCGTCCCCCCGGCGAAACTCCTGCGCCGCCGCGTCACAGTAATCGGGCTTCGCTTCACGTCCGTTACCGGACCAGGGCATGTCTCCCGATCCGCTCTTCTTCGCCCCAGGCGTTCAGTCGCCGCCCCGCCGCATGTCGTCGGCGCCGATACCCTGCCAGGTGCATCGAAGCGAAATCGAGAGACTAGCGTCGAAGACATGCGCACCGATGGTGACGCGAACTGGTTCCAGCGCGCGATGCAGCGGTGGTCCACGACCCCGCCCGCGGAATGGATGAACACCCGCGTCCCCTGGCACCGGGTCGATCGTCTCGTGTACCGGGTGACGAAGGGGCGGGCCACGTTGACCGGCCCGATGAGCGGTCGGGCGACCGTGATGCTCACGACGACGGGCGCCCGGACCGGGGAGCCGCGCACCTGCCCGATGCTCGGGTTGCCGGACGGTGACCGCGTGGTGGTGATCGCGTCGAACTACGGCAGGCCCGGCAATCCGGCCTGGTACCACAACCTGCGCGCCCATCCGTCCGCGACGCTCGTGATCCCGCCGCACGCGCCGCGGCGCGTGCGGGCCCGGGAGGCCGAGGGGGAGGAACGGGACCGGCTGTGGGCGCTGGCCGTGTGCTCGTATCCGCCGTGGGAGCACTACGTCGACCGGGCGGCCGGGCGGCGAATCCCCGTGATGGTGCTCGAACCCGATGATCCTGCGCCTCGCTGATCGCGGAGGGCATGTCGTCCGGCAGGCGGCGTCGAGCCCGCCTAGGCTCGACGAACAACTGCACCACGGACATGTCTGGAGTGCTCATGAGTCGACCCGTTACCCAGCCGATCCTCGACCCGCTCACCACGTCGGCATTGTTTCTCGTGGTCACCGCGGGCCCGGAACCTGCCGACGCGGCGACGGTCGCAGGGGTGGCCGCCGATGTCGGGGCGCTCGTGCGGGCAGTCGGGTTCCGTGAACTCGCGGGCTCGCTGCACTGCGTCGTCGGCGTCGGTTCGGAATTCTGGGATCGGCTCGGCAAATCGACCCGACCCGCCGATCTGCATCCGTTCGTTCCACTGGACGGGCCGGTGCATCACGCGCCCGCGACGCCGGGTGACGTGCTGTTCCACATCAAGGCGTCGCGCGCCGACCTGTGTTTCGAGCTGGGGCGGCAGATCCGCGACGCACTCGGCGATGCCGCGACGGTGGTCGACGCGGTGACGGGGTTCCGCTACTTCGACGCCCGCGACCTGCTCGGTTTCGTCGATGGGACGGAGAACCCGACGGGCACGGGCGCCTTCGATGCCGCGTTGATCGGCGACGAGGACGCCGAGTTCGCGGGCGGCAGTTACGTGATCGTGCAGAAGTACCTGCACGACATGGGTTCCTGGGGCGGGCTCGCGACGGAGGACCAGGAGCGGGTCATCGGGCGCACGAAGCTCGAGAACGTCGAACTCGAGTCGCTGCCGTCGAATTCGCATGTCGCGCTCAACACCCTCGTCGACGACGACGGCACCGAGCGGGAGATCCTGCGCGGCAACATGGCGTTCGGCAGCATCGAGGCAGGGGAGTACGGCACGTACTTCATCGGATACGCGCGGACGCCGGACGTGACCGAGGAGATGCTGCGGCACATGTTCCTCGGCGACCCACCCGGCAATCACGACCGCATCCTCGACTTCTCCACTGCGGTCACCGGCACGCTCTTCTTCGTACCGAGTGTGACGGTCCTCGAAGCGCTCGCGGACCCGGACGCGGAGACTGCCGAGCCCGACGCCGACGAATCCGCGGACCTGGCCGCGAAATACGGAACGTCCCTGAACATCGGTGACCTCAAGGGAGTAGCCCAATGACCCAGTCCAGCAACCTGCACCGCCAACTCGCCCCGGTCACCGATGCTGCGTGGGAGCAGATCGGCGAGGAGGCCGCCCGCACCTTCAAACGGCATGTCGCAGGCAGACGCGTCGTCGACGTTGCCGGACCGTACGGTTACTCGTACTCGGCGCACAACGTCGGACGGGTCAAGCCGATCACCGCCTCCGACAGCAGAATTCGGGCGCAGCTCCGAGAGGTGCATCCCCTGGTCGAGTTGCGCTACCCGTTCACCCTGAGCCGCGCCGAGATCGACGACGTGGCGCGCGGGTCGCTGGACTCCGACTGGCAACCGGTCAAGGACGCCGCCAAGGCCATCGCCTTCGCGGAGGACCAGGCCGTGTTCGCAGGCTACGAGGAAGCAGGGATTCTGGGGCTCGGACCGTCGTCGAGCAACCCCGTCCTGCAATTGCCGGAGGACCCGCTCGCGGTGCCCGACGCGGTGGTCTCCGCGCTGTCGGCGCTGCGGCTCGCCGGTGTGGAGGGCCCGTACGCGCTGGTGCTCGATGCCGACGCGTACACCGCGGTCGCCGAGACCCGGGACGAGGGCCATCCCGTATACGACCACCTCGTCAATCTCGTGAGCGAGATCGTGTGGGCACCCGCGGTGCGGGGCGGCTACGTGCTGTCCACCCGTGGCGGTGACAACCAGTTGACGCTCGGTGTCGACCTGTCGATCGGATACGACAGCCACACCGCCACCGAGGTCACGCTGTACCTCGAAGAGACGCTGACGTTCTCGGCGCTGACCGCGGAAGCGTCGGTGGTGCTCGCGAGGTGACCCTCGTCCCCGCTACGCGCCGTGACCCATGGCGCGCAGCATGGACAGCATCTCCGCTCGGGACTGCGCGCCGAGCCTGCGACGGATCCGGGCGACGTGATGCTCGACCGTCTTCGCCGAGATGAACAGCCGGGACCCGATGTCGCGGTATGTCAATCCCGTCACCAGTAGGCGTGCGACATCGGATTCACGTTCGGTCAGCGTCGCACCGACCGTGGGGGTGGGGGCGCCGCCGCGGTCGGTGCGACGCTGACCGAACG
>NZ_SCOY01000048.1:0-29229 GCF_005503035.1 Rhodococcus sp. Q | reverse complement strand
GCGCCGAAGCACTTGCGCCCTGGGTCGAGTACTACAACACTCGACGACGCCACAGCGCACTCGGAGGGCTCCCGCCGGTCAGCCGCCTGACACCAACCTGATGGCCGGGTACATCTAGGCTCCTGCGTCGCACGTTGTGGCACGAGCTCGTGGAGCGGCAGGCGCGCACGCGCGTGGATGGAGGTCAGCGGTGATTCTCCTTGCTTCCATTGGCTGAACGTCAGTCGAACAGGCCGGGCTGGTCGGGGTGTCCGAACAGCTCGCCCTGCCGCGGCGGTGCTGAATTCCGTTGCGGCGCCGTATGTGCACGAGGTGTGTGCGGCAATGTGACGACCCGAAGTGCCGCGCGAAGCGCACCGACGGTTCGCTGCCAGGCGCCGGCCTCGTGCATGCAGATGTCGAACTCGTCGCGGTTGTCCGCGGCGGAGGCGTCATCGGCCGACCGATTCCAGGCGATCTCCTGCTCCTCGCAGATGCGCAGGTAGTCGAGGATGGCGTCGCGGTCGTGGCCGCAGACCTCGGCGACCTCGTCCGGGTCGAGGGTGCCTGCGCCGCTCGCGTCGAGCTGAATGAGAGTGAGCAGACTCGGCGGCAGGTCGGTGTCGTCGTCGGGCTCGCTGCTGTCCGGTTCGGATGCGTCGAGATCGTCGGGTGCGGTGCGGTTGCAGTACCGGCCGCCGAGGCCATCCTCGAACCTCTCGTCGAGGCGCTGAAGAAAGTCCTCCATGAGGTCGAGGTGATCGCACAGGTGCACACCGGAGAACGGCGCGGCGGGCAGGTCGATGATCGCGTTGACCTGATCCGACGCGAGAGTCAGCCGGATGAACGCGTACCGGGAGTTGAGTTCGGTGAGCACCTCGGAGGCGCGGGTGAGTCCGGTGACGTCTTGCAGCAACGGCACCAGGATCCGCACCTGAGGGCGCCCGTCATGCGGGATGACGTAGGAGGTGAACCCGCCCAGAGCGATCACGAAGTCGCCGTCGTCATCGGTGGCGGGTGCGGCGCCGAAATGGCCCGCGAGAACTCGCTCGACCGCGGCGTGCAGCTCTTCCGGATCACGAGGGAACTCGACGTCGGGCGGTTCCCACGCGTCGGATTCGATCGGCGGTTCCGACATCGCCCGCGTGAGTTCGAGTGGACCATCGGAGGTTCGGGCCTCCACGAAGCTCGGGTGGGCGACACCGGCCACCTCCCGCAGTACCGTCACG
The DNA here is from genome assembly GCF_005503035.1 of Rhodococcus sp. Q. Lineage (NCBI taxonomy): Bacteria > Bacillati > Actinomycetota > Actinomycetes > Mycobacteriales > Nocardiaceae > Rhodococcus > Rhodococcus sp. Q. The sequence continues at coordinate 28,021 of NZ_SCOY01000048.1, read as the reverse complement.
GAGGCAGCGGCCGCCCGATCCACGTGAAGCAGCGGGACTTCCAGGGAGAACCTGTCCGGCCGATCCTCTTCGGCCCAGCCGTCCGCGCACAGCAGGTCGAACAGCGAATGGTCGGTGGCCAGCGCATCCTGCTGGGCGGAACACACGACGCGGTCGCCGGTCAGGAAGTACTCCAATGTCACCAGCAGCGACTCACGATCCGCGGACAGCGCCCCGACGACGAGCACCTCGTCCCCGCCCATCGCCGCCAACCGGTCGGCCAGGGCTCCCCGGAACTCCCGCCACGCCTCATCGACCGCGCGGTCGAACTCGCCTCCATCAGACATCGGCCCCTCCTTCAACCCCGGACGTCGGGTCGACGCTATCGCGGGGTACCGACGGGGTGGCGATCGCAGGTGGTCGTCACTCACGGATTCCCGTGTGGGATCGTGGCCACGGCGATGCTCAGTGCCGGGAGCGTTTGGTGGCGAGCTGATCTCGCTCGTGAGCATCCTGTGGCAGGGTCGTATCCGTCCATTCGATTTGTGGAGGTGAGGAGTGAGTGCCGTGCATGGCCAATTCACTTCGCTGGTGGTCTGCGCGGGAGGCGGTGGGCTTGCGCTCGGCCTCGAACAGGCCGGATTCCTTCCCCGGCTCCTCCTGGACAATCGATCCGATGCGTGCGCGACCCTTCGCCTGAACCGCCCCGCATGGGACGTCCGCCAAGAGGATCTTCTCGACTTCGATCCTGTCGAGGAACAACAGGTGTACGACATCGACCTGCTCGCCGCGGGGCTGCCGAGGCTCAAGGCAACTGCAGCGGTCGCGCGTACCCGGGATGCGAGTGTGGAGCTCGAGCTGGTCCGGGCGACGACACTCCTGATGCACGGGGTGCAGCCGAGAGCGGTGCTGATCGACAACGTCCCCGACCTCGTCACCAGTGACGCATATGCCCCGATCCGAGCTGAAGTGGAGACCGAGCTGAAGCATCTCGGGTACTCGTTCCGCTGGCTCGTCGTCAACGCGGCCGACTTCGGTGTACCGCAGGATCGCAAGCATGGCGTGTTGGTCGCGTGCAAGGACCGGCAGCTCGACACATTCGAACTACCGGACTACCTCTCGGACATGAGGATGACGGTCGGGTACGCGCTCGTTGAGTCGATGGCCGCACGAGGGTGGTCGGGTGCACAGAACTGGGCCTCTCAGGCCGACGCGCTTGCCCCCACCTTGGTGGGAGGTTCGTGGGAGCGTGGGGGAGCCGACCTCGGTCCGACGGGATCGAAGCGGGCATGGGCGCGCATCGGGGTTGACGGCGCGACGGTCGCGGACGCGGTTCCGGGGCCGGACTTCGTGTGGGATCCGAGCCTCGGTCGTTCCAGCATGGTCAAGCTGACAGTCGACCAGGCGGCGATCCTGCAGGGGTTCCCGACCGACTGGCGGTTCGCAGGGAAGAAGACCTCGCGGTACCGGCAGGTGGGCAACGCCATGCCGCCGCCGTTGGCGAGGGCGCTGGGGCTGGCCGTCGCCGAGTTGCTGCAATAGCACGTCGACCTGTGGGCGGGCGTACGGCCTGCCTCCGCTATCGGTCGGTACCGCCCAATAAGCTGCACGCCATGGTCGCCACTCGATCCGCGTCGCGGAAGCAGCATCACATGGTTGACCTTTTTGCAGGTCCCGGTGGTCTAGATGTCGCCGCCCACTGGCTGGGTATTCGTGTGCACGGTGTGGAGTGGGACGCGGATGCGTGTGAGACGCGGCGTGCGGCAGGCCTCGGCACGGAGGAGGGCGACGTGCGCAACGTCGGCCCGGCAGACTTTCCCGACACCACGATCCTGGCCGGCGGGCCCCCCTGCCAGACGTACACGATGGCGGGCACGGGTGTCGGTCGTCGCGCGCTCGACGAGGTTCTGTCGTTCGTCAAGCGGATGGCGGTAGGGGAGGACGTGGACACCTGCATCGCAGGCCTGGACGACGAACGGACCGGGCTGGTCTTGCAGCCGTTGCGATGGATCCTCGAGGCGAACCGTCTCGGTATCCCGTACGACGCCGTCGTCCTCGAGCAGGTACCTGCAGTCCTACCCGTCTGGGAGGCGTATCGGGAGGTTCTCGAGGGGCTGGGCTATTCAGTCGATGTCGGAGTTCTCAAGACCGAGCAGTTTGGAGTTCCCCAGACTCGACGTCGAGCGATCCTGGTTGCCAACCGGAACCTCGAACCGCGGCTTCCTATGCCGACTCACCGCGAATATCGCAAGGGAGTGTCGAGAAGCGCGGGGGACCAGGCACTGTTGCCGTGGAACACGATGGGTGACGCACTGGATCGCCGAGACCCGTTCGTCGTCATTTCGAACTACGGTTCCGGTGGAGACCCCCGCGCGCGTGGCAGACGGACTTCCGGAGAGCCAGCGGCGACGGTCACCGGAAAGATCTCCCGGAATCGCGTCGTCGCGCTCGATCAGGCTGAACTTGAACGCTTTTCGAACGCCGAGGCCGGTCAGTTGCAGACGTTCCCGGCGGACTACCCGTGGTCGGGGCGAGCCGTGGCACAGCAGATCGGAAACGCGATCCCGCCCAGGCTCGCGGCGCAGGTCCTGGCGGCGGCGTTGGGCGTTGAACTCGATGCAGGTCTACTCGACAGTGCTGTGGCCTCATCGTGGCGTGACACGCGGTACGGCGTGCACCGTCCTGCCTCTCGCACGAGCTGACGAGCGCTACTACTCGTCCGTTTCGGTATCCGCAGCGTGTCGTGATCGCTTTCTCCGAGGTGCGTCCTCGAGCATCCCTTCGAACAACGACACGAGGGTCTCCATGGCATTCCTGTCTGCGGTTCCGTCGTCGGGGCCGTCGGGAAGAATGCCCCACAACACGGGTGGCATGTTCGCCGCAGCGTCGATCCAGTGCTGCAGCGCTTCGTCGTCGGGTGACGAATCCGGGGCGAGGACGTCGTAGACCAGGGTGCTGCCTGCAGTGTTGACCGCCGCTGAGAGCGCGTTGACGTGATCGCCGATGCGCGAGGTGTTTTCGTCGATCAGCCGCCCGACGACCTTGAGAATGGCGAGTGCGGTCGGCCGATGGTCGATCACGTCGAGACGAATCGTGGTGTTCAGGACGTCCTGTACCCGGCACGCGATCTCGACCGGTGCGTAGTCGCGGCCGTCCCGAAAGAGCTCGGCCGCCCACCACAGTCGGGAGAATGCCTGCGTGTAGTGGGGTCCGCTGAATCGAGCCGGTGGCGCCACGTCAGCACCCTTGTGTCGCCAGATGACGTAGTCCGGCGCGACGACCAGTGCGATGTAGTTCCACAACTCGCTGTTCGCGGCCTCGCTGCGGGTCATCCGAAGCGTCGCGTGCAGGCGCGGCGCCAGCCATTCGTCTGCGGCGGACCGCTTCCCGTCGAACCGATTCATCGCCTCGTCGAGGAGCACGCGAATCGGCTGTGCCCGCCACCGTGACTCCGACTCGTCCTGCAGCACTGCGGACTTCACCAGCGCCGCGACCGGCGGACTTTCGATGCCGGCCTGCACTCCGCGTCCGAGATGCTTCGTCACGGCCGAATTGGGGAGCAGTCCCACCATTCTGGGAACCTGCACGGAGCGGGTCACCGGGTACTCCTCGCATTGGACTGATGGACGGAGCGCACGGCGACGGTCAGGGTTCGGGTCAATCGGCTCCTGCGCCCGGCTGAGTACTGGATACGTGTCTGGATCTCGGCCCAGCCGATGCCGTCGGTGCGTCGACGCTCGATCTCGTACAGTGCGTCCGTCAGCTGCCGGTCCGGAATAACCTCCGGCAGCATGGTTTTCAGGACTGCCTCCCGCCATCCTCCGGGGAGTTGGGGCGTGCCGTCCTCGTCTTTGTCGAGATTGCTCACCGCCGAGTGGAACATCGCCGTCCACGCATCCTGAGCGATCTGGCTGGCCGCCAGGTCGCGGAGCAGCTTCTCCTCGCCGGAACCTGAGCCGCTGTTCATGAGTTCGACAAGACCCTCCACTGCAGTGGTGTTGAGGTACACGCGCGGAAGGTCGGCCGATGTGTCGACGATCCAGGCCGACTCCTTGTACGGCTTCAGCCAGGCGAGGGGACCGTCGCGGAAGTCCTCTTCGATGATTTCGACGTCTCGCTGTCGAACCGGTTTGGACGAGGTGAGGTCGACGAACCAGTCCTGTTCCGCACCACCGATTACTCGGCCTGCGACCCCGTCGACCTCTGCTGTCACCGTGAGTGAGAGATTCGCCCGTCGAGCATGCCGCGCATGGGACAGGTCGATGGTCCCTGTCCATTCGCCGCCCGTTTCCCGGGTCAACCTGACGGTGCTGCGTGCGTTGGTGGCCTTCTCCGTGAGAATCGCGAGGCATGACACGTCGCTCCAACTGCCTTCGGTGAGTTCTCGTTCGGGCACAGATGCTCGCAACGCCAGGCGGGCGGTATTCCACTTGGTACGTTCCGCCTCGTGCAACGCGACGGTCCGCTCCGGCTTGGAGACCTTGTTGTAGTGCAGGTCCTTTCCGTCGACGGTGACCGAGACCACGTCGAGATCGACGTCGCCGATCAGCGTGGGGTAGGAGTAGACCGGCTTCACGAGGCACCGCCACGGGCTCGGGGGACCTCGACGAGGAGGCGGGCGAATCGCCCCTGTACGGGGTGCGTGGACGGATCGGTGACCCCGACGAAGACCGCCTGCCGAACTCCCGTCTCGATCATGAGGTTCTCGCCGTCGACTTTGCACCCTTCCTCAGCGGTGAGATCGGACCAACGGACAGTGGGCCGCCCGCCCGAACGCACGTCGAACTTGGCGACCGGGGTGAGAAGCCACGGCGTATCGGATTCGGGCGTCTTGACCGTGACGGTCACCGTCCACGCGCCGGTGTCGCCCACGCGTCCCTGGATGTGTTGGACAGACGGTGCGCCTTGGGACGTTCGGCTACCGGAACTCGACTTCGTGTCCAGCTTCAGGAGTTCGCGTAGCACTTTCGGCCCGCGATTTCGGTCCTGCTCCCGTTGTCCGACGACGCCGCGCACGGCCTTGTCGATCTCCGAACGGAACTCCTTCAGGCGCGTGAGCGCACCCCTCTCGTACGACGAGGTGAGTTCCTCCGTCCGGTCCCACTTGTCGTGCTCGGGCGGCTCCGACGCGCGCAGGAAGGCTTCGGCTTCGACGACGTCCTCGTCGTCGCGGCCGGTGGCGTAACCGGCGAGCAGCACAGCCTGGAATGGTGGCGTTCCGAGCGGAATCTCGCGAGGGCGATGCTCCATGATCGTCATCCGATTGCCGCGCATACAGATGACCCGGTTGGTGGCGGCGGGAGTATCTCCCGCAGGGGTCACCAGCAGTACACAATCGTGTTGCCGACCCTTGTTTCTGCTGGAGCCCTGGCCCTTGCGGGGGGTGACGACGAGTGGAACGTACGCACGCGCAACCTGTTCCGCTGCGCTCAGCTCGGTGACAGTGTCGCCGTCCAGATAGGCGCGAAGGGCGCGGCTCAGCGAGGGATGCTGCTGATGCGGATCCACCCGTTGCGGGGCCACCACCACCTCGTCGTTGCGAAGGGTGCTGACATGCGCCTCCATGAGAGGCGAGGCGGACTTACCTCCGACCATTGCGGCCCAGAACCCGTCGGCGAGGGAGCGAACGAGTTTGTCGTGCATTTCCTCGAGGGTCTCGGCGTCACCCGACGCGTCGTGTGCTCCGACGATCAGGAACGACGTTCCCGGTGCAGACGTCCCACGATCGAGCCGCAGGCTCCGTGCATCCTCCTCGGTGGCCCACCACGATCTCGAGACGCCCTCGTGTTCGGGTTCGGTTTCGGGAATGCCGAACCACGCCGGTCCCGCATATGCGGCCTCGTCGACCTCGTGCCACGGCAGGTCGAGTCGGCCGATGACTCGACGGTCGGTGTGGCCCTCGTGCGGCTCGGAAAGGGTCGAGTTGATCAGGACGAGGCCGAACCGGCTTGTGGCCCACAGTGTTGCCTTGCCGAGGCCGTACGATCCGCCTGCCCTGCCCGCTGACTGCTTGTGGCTGTCGAGCTGACGCCGGACCACGGCGGCGAAGTTTCCGTTGTCGTACTCGGGGCCGTTCAGCCCGGATGCGTTGAAGTCGTCGATACGGAGCAGGACAAGTGCTCGACGCTCGTCCAGGTCGCTGAGCGCGGCCCGCAGGCTTCGGGACACTTTCTGTTCGGCGGCGGCGGCGCTGGCCAGGTGTGGGGCCAGCTCGTCCCATCGGACGGCCTTCATAAACGACGCGAGGTGCTCGCCCGTCAGCTCGTGCAGCGTGTAGTGGACACTCACCGGTGAAGTGGAATCGAGGCGTTCGTCCAGGGAGTTCTGGGTGGCCTCGCGTGCGAGGACGGACAGGTCGGCGTTGAACGCGAAGGCGGCGGCATTTCCGTACTCGCGGCCGCCGTCCGTGTGTGCGGGTCGGTGGTGCCACTGCAACGCTTGATCGGTGGCGGTGTCACCAGTGCTTGGCGGATCGCCGCCGAGGACGGCGATGATGCTGGCCTTCACCTCGTCGCGGGGTTGGGCGCGGCCGGTGATCCACGCGGACACAGCTGCACGAGTAACCCCAAGTCGCTCGGCAAGCTGAGCCTGGTTCATACCGACACCCTGGAGTCGCCGCCCAAGCCATGGCCCGAAGTCCTCGTGCGGGGCGGTCATCGTGTTTCTCCTGGAAGTTGCTGGCGCAGGTGTGCGCGGAGCCTATCAGCGCCTACCTCCGCAGAATTACTGTCGGTCAAACGAACGATACGGCGCGCGGATCTGTGTCGGATTTGTCGGTCGGTGAGTGCACAATTACGGCAAGTGGAGCCTGAGGTGTGGATGGGCGCCCAGAGTGCATTTCACCGCGAGAATCAGGGGAGGCAACATGCATGCCGCGTCGTGCAAGCGTGACTGCTCGAGTGCGGGTGTGCGCACGTAGCAACAAGGTCCGATCGCGTATCACTGCGCCCGTCGTACCTGTCGGGCCGCTCCTTCAAGTACTTTCGAGGACTACGACCCATGAACAATGCCACCGACAGCGACGTTCTCCAGAAGGTTGCGAAGCTCACCGAGCTTGCGCTCGGTACATACGCCTACAACCCTGCGCGTATCGAGGAGGACGCGAACGGCGAGCGTCGCATCCATCAGGGCGGATATGGAGACCGCCAGCTGTTCGAGCTCGTCCAGAATGCAGCTGACGAACTCCGTGGTGACGGCCATCGGGGTGGACGTATCCATGTGGTTCTGACCGACGACCACCTGTATTGCGCGAACGAGGGCACGCCTGTCACGCCGGAAGGCGCAGACACGATCCTTCGCATGGGAGTCTCCAAGAAGCGTGGTGGGCAGATCGGCCGGTTTGGTGTCGGTGTGAAGTCTGTGCTCTCCGTGACCCGCACACCGCAGTTCTTCAGCAAGACAGGATCGTTCGGGTTCGATGCCGACTGGTCGGCGAGTGAGATCCTCGCTGCCGTGAACGCGGCACGCGTCGACCGAGGCGAGCCGCCGTTTCTCTCGCTGGGCGAAACGCCCGTGCTCCGGATGGCCCGTCCACTCGACGTCGACTTCGAGCGCTCGCGCGATCCGATTCTCGACTCGATGCTGGACTGGGCGAGCACCGTGGTACGCCTGCCGTTGCTGAAGGGCGCGGCGGACAAGCTCGGCAAGGACATCGAGCAGGGCTCGAAGGCGAGCACCGATACAGCAGCGGGGGAGTTTCCGCACCTCTTCCAGCTGTTCTCGCCGCATGTCGGGTCTGTGCTTCTCGAGGATCACCGGGCGATGCCCAAGATTCGCCGTGAGCTCTCGGTCCGGGAGCAGGACGGGATGCGGACGATCAATCAGTCCAGGGGCGGGCACAAGGCATCCTCGGACAGCTATCGTGTTTTCACTCAAGCGCATTCGGTGACCGACAAGTCGCGGACAGGTGCGGGGGAACTGCACGACCGAGTGATCATTGACATCTCGTGGGCGGTACCGGGCTACTCCGAATCGCGGGAGTCGGGGTACCTCACCGTACCTACCGAACGCGGCAACTTCTGGTCCTACTTTCCGACGAACTATCCGATGCAGTTGAGTGGCGCGCTCAATGCCGCGTGGAAGACCAACGAGGACAGGCAGAATCTTCTCGCGGGCAGCAAGCTCAACTCGGAACTGCTCGTCGAGGCGGCCCAACTGGTCGTGAACTCGTTGGAGGAGCTTTCCCCACCCTCCGATCCGGCCGCCTATCTGCCGCTGTTGCCCGGTCGAGCGCGCGACTCCGAATCGCCGAACTGGGCGTGCAAATTCCTGACCGAGCAGATCTGGAAGCTCGCAGCGGTGAGTCCGTCCCTGCCCGACCAGGACGGGATCCTTCGAGTACCGGGGAATCTCAGATTTCACAGCGACAAGCTATCGGACGACGCGCTGGCATTGTGGCGTCAATACGATGGCCGTCCGAAGAGCTGGGTGCATCACTCTGTCGAGGGGCCGGGATCTCGCCGCGGCAAGATGGTGCATATCCTCGACGCGGCGGGCAAGCTCGGTGCCGCACCGATTCGCGAATGGTTGGAGGCGCTCGTCGAGGACGGCACCGTCGAGGCCTCGAAGGCCGCGATTCGGGTTCTCGCCCACATCCTGTCCAACGATCTGGACGGGTCGGCGTACCAGCAGGAGGCCGCCGACGCGCGTCAGGCACGGATTGTGTTGACGGACAGCGGGAAGCTCGTTGCGCCGACCGCCGGAGGCATCTTCCGCCGGTCGAGCGAGGATGGCCTTCGAGACGACCTCGTCTATGTCGACCAGCGACTTGCGGACGACCTCGAACTCGTTCCCCTGCTGGATCAGTTGGGTATTCGTGAGGCCGATACCGAGGGACGGTTCCACAGTGTTCTGGACCAGGGATTCGACGGATACACCTCGGAATCCTGGATGCGGTTCTGGGAGTTGCTCAACCGGGCAGGCGGTGCCAGCCAGGCGCGGGCAATTGCCGAGCGGGTACCCGACATCGCCACGACGTTGCACGCGCGAACGCTCGGTGGCCATTTCCGTCCGCTGCACGCCTGCATGCTCCCTGGGCCGGTTGTGCCGGCGGACGGATCCAGGGACGTCGACCTGGCCGTCGACATGGAGTTCCACGCGAATGACCGGTCCATTCTGCGTGAGTTCGGAGTCGCAGATCGTCCGACTACGGGGCACAAGCCGGACGGCGATGGCTGGTTCGCCTCGTATCGGGCGAAGATGTACGAGGCGTACTGCGCCTCACTTCCCGCAACCACGCGGCCGGTGATGATCAACACGATGCGGCTGGAAGGTGGTGCAACGGCCGGTCCGCTCCACCTGTTCAAGCAGCTGTCGGACGAGGGGCGGGCAGCGTACCTCGCCGCCATCCCGGACGAGGGGCTGGTCGAGAACTGGACACGACAGATCGGAAAGGCCTCGAACAGTCGGGCTCAGGTCATTTCGCCGATCCGCTGGCTCATCACCACCCACGGCCTGGTCAAGACCTCGCTCGGACTTCGTCCACTTGGTGAGGCGGTCGGACCTCAGCTCGCTGACTACGCGGAGGTGCTCCCGGTCGCAGAGATCAGCGCTGCCAAGGCGCAGAAGCTCAGGCTGGCTACGCGAGTCGAGGAGCTTGCACCGGACCGGTGGGCGACCCTGCTCGAGATGGTGAAGGGGAGCACCGACGACGAGTTCGTCGGCCGAACCTACGCTCTGCTGATTCGGGTAGCGCTCGACCTGGTTGTCGAGGAAGAGGCGGTGCGGTGCCGAGTCGGTGACACCTGGGAACTTCTGCCGGACGGCGAGATCGCTGTCGCGAGGACCCGCGCCGAGTATGACGAACTGATTCGCGAGAACCACCCGGCACTACTGGTTGACCTGCCCGGCGACGCCGAGCAAGCGGAATTGATGATTACGCAATGGGGTATGCGGACGGTTGCGGACGTGATCGAGAAGCGGATCCGGGCGGTGCCCGCGGGGCCTGCAACGATGTTGGCCGACGCGTTCCCGTCGCTTCGGCAACGAGTCGGAACCGCGCGGCTCAACGGTCTGTTCCTGCAGCGATGCAGCGAATTGGAGGAGGTTGTCCGTACCCCCAACGGCACCCGGCACACCCCGCTCGCGAGTGCGCGCGAAGACAACGTGGTGTTGGTCCCTGTCGACGCCACCGAGGAGACTGCCCTCGTCCTGGTGGACGAGGAACTAGGGTTCGGATTGGGTGCCGGTGGGTGCCGCGCGGTGCTCGATGCGCAGCGCAAGCATCTCGAGGACCAGGCGTTCCGGCAGCGGCTCGAGGCCATCCGCTTTGCTGTGGCGATTCCCGAGAAGCTTGCCGCGATGCTGAGCGAGGACGACCTTCGGCGGGGACTTCCTGCCGGCCTGATCGACAGCGAGATCTACGAAACCGGACAGCAGCCGGACGTGCAGCGCTTGGCGGAGCTGGCCTTCAATGCTCACGATGACGGTGTTCTGAGGGCATATGCGAAGGAGGTCAAGGCTGGATTTCCCGAGGCTCCACATCGATTCGACGGCGGTTCTGCTGCACTGAAGTTCGTCACGAATCTCGGATTTCCGGATTCGTTCGCGGGTGCGTACATCTCGCCGCCGCCGGAGCGCGAGGTGGCATCCGGGCCGACCGACTTCCCCTCGCTCCACCCGTATCAGGAAGAGATTGCCGGGCGGTTCGTCGATCTGCTCTGCCGCGCGCAACCGCAACGAGCGATGCTGAGCCTTCCCACCGGGGCCGGAAAGACCCGTGTTGCGGCGGAAGGTGTGATCCGCTGGATCCGCGAGTCGGGTACCCCCGAGGGGCCGATCCTCTGGATCGCTCAGACCACAGAACTGTGTGAGCAGGCGGTGCAGTCGTGGAAGTTCGTCTGGGAGAAGGTCGGGGCGGAGTGTCCGCTGACCATCGACCGACTGTGGACGAACAATTCCGCGACACCGGTCGCCGGGCGGCCGCACCTCGTGGTGGCCACTGATGCGAAGCTGCGGTCCTGCCTGGACTCCGATGACTACGCTTGGCTGAGGAATGCGTCGCTGGTGATCGTCGACGAGGCCCATGTCGCAATCTCCAAGCAGTACACGCAGATTCTCGAATCGATGGGCCTCACCCATCGCGTCACGTCCCGGCATCTGGTCGGATTGACGGCAACTCCGTTCCGGAACGATGCAGAGCTGACTCGGCGTCTCGTCCAGCGGTTTGGTGACCGCCGCCTCGACGACGATGTTCTCGGAGGCGAGCCGATCGCGAGACTTCAGGAACTGGGGATTCTCTCGCGAGTGGAGCATCGGGAGCTTGCCGGTATGGACATGGCGCTTCACAGTCACGAACTCGCGGAGGTCGAGAAGCTGCACGGCTTCCTCCCTCGAAGCGCGGAGCGCCGGCTCGCCGAGGACGACGACCGTAACAAGGTGATCATCGAGGAGATCGTCGATCTGCCCGCGGACTGGCCTGTCCTGGTGTTTGCTACCTCGGTTGATCACGCGAAGACGCTGGCGGCGAGGCTTACCGACCGGGGGATCCGGTCGGTCGCCATCGATTCGGCGACGCCTGCGGCGGATCGACGTCAGCGGATCGACGCGTTCAGAAAGGGACAGATTCGCGTCATCACCAACTACGGCGTCCTGTCCCAGGGCTTCGATGCGCCCGCCACGCGCGCGGTTCTGATTGCTCGTCCGGTATACAGCGCCAACGCCTATCAGCAGATGGTCGGCCGTGGGCTGCGCGGAGTGAAGAATGGCGGCAAGGACAGCTGCCTGATTCTCGACGTTCGGGACAACATCACGAACTTCGACAACAGCCTTGCATTCACCGAGTTCGAGTACCTGTGGCAGGAAGACAAGCGATGACAATTGTGGCGGGGAACAGCCTCGATCTCACTCCGAGCCAGCTGAAGGTCGTCGAGCAACCCTGGGATGCACGGACTCTCGTGACGGCTGGCGCGGGCGCAGGCAAGACCACCACTCTCACCTACCGCCTCGAGCACCTGACGGGCATCGAGGAGCTCGAGGCGGGGGAGATCCTCGTGCTCAGTTTCTCGCGCGCGTCGGTACGAGAGCTACGTGATCGCGTCGACCGCCTGGCCGTTACCGCTCGCCGCGTCCGCGCGCAAACATTCGACGGGTGGGCGCTTGCGCTTCTGCGTCAGATGGATCCGAATCGGGAGGACCTCGCCGGGACGAGTTTCGACGACCGGATCGAAATGGCCATCGCCGCGATCGATGAGGGAGTGGTCGAGTCGTTCGAACAGGGATCCCCGGCTCACGTGGTGATCGACGAGGTCCAGGATCTCGTCGGGATTCGCCGGGAGATGGTCGAGGCCCTGTTGGATCGCTTCTCCGACAGTTGTGGATTCACGGTTGTCGGCGATGCCGCACAGTCCATCTACGGGTTCCAGGTGGCGGATGCGGAGCAGCGAGCGGGCGAGACGAATCGGTTCTTCGACTGGGTGCGCGCCTCCTATTCCGACGATCTGGTCGAGGTCACGCTGGACGACAACTTCCGGGCACGTACACCGGAGGCACGGGTCGCGTTGCGCTTCGGCGCGCAGCTGCAAGCGCTCCCGATGGATGCTGACGCAGCGAATGCTGCGGCCACCGCGATCCATGCCGACCTGTGTGCGGAACTGGCGGCGGCGCCGCTCTTCGGGGACGTGAAGGACCCGTTCGTTCAGGATTCGCTGCGCCTGAACGGAGGTACGACTGCGATCCTCTGTCGTGACAACGGCCAGGTTCTGTGGCTGTCGGACAAGTTGCACGGATACGGTGTGCCGCACCGTATCCAGCGATCGCCCCGGTCCCGCCCGGCACCGGCCTGGGTCGCCGACCTGCTTCAGGCCGCAGGCGGCGCCACCATCACCGAGGACCGCTTCCGCGAAATCGTGTCCGGGATTTCGTCGGTGATCGACGAGCCGGATCGGGTGTGGCGATCACTGCGGAGGGTCGCGTCGAGCCCCCGCAACCAGCTCGACGTCGATTCGCTCCGAAGGATTGTCGCGGAGGGTCGACTTCCGGATGAACTGACCGCCAATCCTGTTCACCCCCTGGTGCTGTCGACCGTGCACCGGGCGAAGGGTCTCGAGTTCGACCGTGTTCTGGTCCTTGCTCCGGAGCCCATCACCTCCGATAGTGCACGCGACGTCGACCCGCCGGCAGAGGCGCGGTTGCTGTACGTCGCGATGACCAGGCCGCGGGACGACCTGTACCGGATGGAGGTTCCGAAGCTGTGGCAGATGCGGAAGGCGATCCACAACTCGTACCCCGTGGACCGCTGGTATCTCGGGGGGCGCGAACGGTGGGCACGGAACGGTATCGAGGCGATGGAGTTCGACGTGTGCCATGTGGCGCCTGCCGGGGTGCGTGAACCGTTCGCGGATCCGGCGGACACCCAGCGGTACCTCCGTGAATCCGTCCGCATTGACGACGCAGTGGACCTGAGGCGACTGCACGACCTGCCGGAGTCCAGCACCGAGACACCGCCCTACGGCATCTTCCACGACGGCAGGGCGATCGGCGAGGTGTCAGCACGATTCCGTGGCGACCTGTGGCGGCTGCTCAAGCTCAACCGCGGCTACGAGGTTCAACGCTGGCCGAGGCGGATCACCGGTTTGCGCGTCGACGCGTTGGAGACGGTGGCCGGGTCCGCAGCGGTGAGCGAACGCAGCGGCATCGGCGGTGTCGGGGTGTGGATCGCGCCGAGGCTCTGTGGGCTCGGAAAATTCGAATGGAACGACACTACGGCGGAAAGTGGTATCAGCGAGTGAGCAAGCCCGACCACAGTGCGCACTACGCGCTGCGTTCCGAGATCCGCGGCGCGCTGCGAGCCGACCTGTTGGGCCCGCAGGACGGGCCGTACGAAGTGCTCGCGAACGATGCCCCTATCACGGCCTACTTGATGGGTGTGCTCTTCCCGCATGTTGCAGGAACGGCATTGACTGTCGGCGAGGAGGAGGGCGGTGAGGCACCCGACGTCGTCCGCGGCGACGACGGCGAGCAGGGCGTCACGGACCTGGGCGTGGCGCTCACCAACCTCCGCAAGCCTTCGTCGATGGGCCTTACCTTCGGTGTCGGATCGGACATCGCCACCACGGTCCACGTCACGGTCCGAGCCGCTCAGTACGCACCCGAGGACGAGGACGGGCTGCCCGTCGAGCCCACTCGAAGCGAGGCGCGTACCACCGGGCAGCAACGAGAGCGTTGGCGGCGGGCGCCCTTGGAATGCGATCCGGTACCGGTCGACGTCGCGGTTCCGGGTATGCAGCCACCGGTGGCGCTGTGCCCCGGACTCGAACTGCGCACTCTGGTCCGCACTCCGGACAGTGCAGGCGTCGTCACCGTCACCGTCACCATCGTGAACACCCTCCGCACAGGTGAATACGACCTGCAGGACGCATCGTGCTTCTTCCAGCCCGAGATCATCGTCACCGGCCCGGAGGGGACCCTTCCGTTCGTCGAGCGCGCGACAGGTGCGGGAGCGGTTGACGACGAACACGCACTCAGCCGACTGCTGCATCGCCATGCACCTGCGTTCGCGGTCGGGCACGGATGCTCGGTGGCCTGGGACTGGCAGCCTCAGGCGGTCCGGACACCGGTGTCCGGCCGTGCGGCGGTGCGGTCTATTCGAACCGACTTCATGCCCACCCACGACGTCCTGCTGACGGACTCGAACCCGGACATCGACGATCGGGCGCTCGGCATGTCAGGGTTGGGAAGCGGCAGTCGCGACGAGGTGGTCGCTGCGCTCACCCAGCTTCTCGACGGCTACCAGGCCTGGATAGTCGATCGTGGAGTGGACGCTGCTGCGCTCGCAGGCAGTGACTACGAGAAGGTGGCGAACGAGCAGATCCGGCTCTGTGACGAGTCGCTCGCCCGGATGCGCCGCGGTGTCGCGCTGATCGCCGATGCGAGCAGGCCCGAGATCTTCGCCGCGTTCCAGCTGGCGAACGAGGCGATGGCCCGCCAGCGTGGGCGCAGCGCATGGATCAAGAGTGGACGCACCGGCGACGTCGATACGGCGGGCGGACGTTGGCGCCCGTTCCAGATCGCGTTCGTGCTGCTGTGTCTCGAGGGGATCGTCGATCCCGATCACGAGGACCGTGAGATCGCGGACCTCCTGTGGTTCCCGACAGGTGGTGGCAAGACCGAGGCGTATCTGGGACTGATCGCGTTCACGGTGTTCCTTCGCCGGATCCGCGGCGGGGAGGAGGGCGCAGGCGTCACGGTGCTCATGCGCTACACGCTTCGGCTCCTCACGCTGCAACAGTTCGAGCGCGCGACGGTGTTGATCTGCGCCATGGAGCAATTACGCACCGAGCGGGGCGATCTAGGCGGTTCTCCCATCTCGATCGGAATGTGGGTCGGGAAGTCCGCGACACCGAACCTGCTTTCCGAAGCCGAGGTCAAGCTCGACGAGTTGCGGGCCAATCCACAGAAGTCGTTGCAGCGCGAGAACCCCGTGCAGTTGAAGAGCTGCCCGTGGTGCGGCGACCCGCTGGACGCGACCAACTACACGGTTCGGCCCGAGCTGAGTCGGATGCTGGTGAATTGCCCGAATCGGACGTGTGATTTCCATTCCGGCGACGGCATCCCGGTGCATCTGGTCGACGAGGCCGTGTACGACGCGCATCCCACCCTCATCATCGCCACCGTCGACAAGTTCGCGTCGATGCCGTGGCGCCCCGAGACCGGCGCACTGTTCAACCGCGACCTCGGGTACGCCCCGCCGGAGCTGGTCGTCCAGGACGAGCTGCACTTGATCTCCGGTCCGCTCGGCACCCTCACCGGGCTGTACGAGACCGCGATCGATGTTCTGGCGAAGCAGCCCAAAGTGATTGCGTCCACTGCGACGATTCGCCGGGCTTCCGATCAGGTCGGTGCGCTGTTCGACCGCAAGGTCGCCCAGTTCCCGCCTGCCGGTGTCGACTCCCGCGACTCGTGGTTCGCCGTCGAGACGCCACGCGAGGACAAGGCGTCCCGCAGGTATGTCGGATTGTTCACCCCCAGTGGGAGCCAGACGACTCTGCTCGTCCGAACTTATGCAGCACTGCTCAACGCCGCACAGGCCGCCGGCGAGGAAGCGGATCCCGCGGTGCTGGACGCCTACTGGACGTTGGTCGGCTACTTCAACAGCCTCAGGTTGCTGTCCGCCGCGGAGCTGCAGGTCCTCGACGACGTGCAGGATCGACTCGAGCTTCTCGGGAAGTCGAACGCGACGGGTGTCCGGTCGGCGACTGCACTGGTCGAACTCAGTAGTCGCGCCGACTCGAGCCAGATCCCGAGCCGGCTCAAGCAGCTCGACGTCACGCTCCCGAACAAGGAAGTGCTCGACGTCCTCCTGGCCACGAACATGATCTCGGTCGGCGTCGACATCGATCGGCTCGGGCTGATGGCAGTGATGGGGCAACCGCAGACCACGGCGGAATACATCCAGGCCACCAGTCGCGTCGGCCGTCGCCATCCGGGACTCGTTGCCGTCATGTTCAACTCGGCGCGCTCCCGGGACCGCTCGCACTACGAGAAGTTCCCCAGCTTCCACTCCGCCCTCTACCGCGAGGTCGAGTCGACCAGCGTCACGCCGTTCTCCGCGCGAGCACGCGACCGCGGCCTGCACGCGGTGATCGTCGCGTTGACCCGACTGATGATTCCGAGTGCCACAGACAACGATGCGGCCGGTCGGATCGTGGATTTCGTCGACGACATCGAGGCCGAGATCGTGCCGAGAATTCTCGATCGTGTCGGTCAGGTCGACGAACGGGAACGTGAGGCGACCGCCGATCACTGCGCTGCATTCATCGAATGGTGGCTCGAGGAGGCCCGAGACCATCCCGATCTCTGTTACCAGGCCAAGCGCGGCACCACACAGCGAGCGCTGCTAGCCGGGTTCGACGACGAGTCCGACTTCGCGACCGGGTGGGGAACCCTGTGGAGCCTGCGTGATGTGGACGCGGAATCGAGTCTCTTCTTGGAGCACAATCGGTCAGGAGCCAGCAGATGACACCCCCAAACAATCCGCGTCGACGCCGCGGCGCGGGGGCGCCCGCCAAGCCGGTGCCCCGCAAGCCCGGAGCGGTTCGGCGTTCCCAGCTCGTCACCACCTACGGCGTCGGCTCGATGATCGCGATCGACAACGAGTCGTTCATCGTCGCGGGCATCGACTCGTGGGACGTGAGCGAGGCCCCAGCGGTGTACGAGCGTCGGCTCACACACATCCTGGGCGTCGACACCTTCCGCCTCCCTCCGGCACCCGACCCCGACCGAGGGACCGGGGGAGTCGTGGTCCACCGCTTCCCTGAGTTCTACTCGTGCCCGAAATGTAAGGCGCTGCAGCCGTTCTTCAAGTTCAATTCGGACAAGGGCAAGGCGCGGTGCGACGACTGCGCCGAGGACCTGGTGCCGTCGCGCTTCGTCATCGCTTGCAATCACGGGCACATCGAAGACTTCCCCTACTGGAAGTGGGTGCACCGTGGGGTCGAGCGGGAAGCTGGGAAGTGTGGAGGGAACCTGTCGCTGCACACGGACGGCAGTACCGCATCCCTGCGGTCCGTCGTGGTGCGGTGTGATTGTGGGGTTCCCGAGGCGTCGATGGAGGGTGCTTTCCGCTCGAAGGCGTTGAAGGATCTCGGAATTCGCTGTGAGGGGCGACGTCCCTGGCTCAAGGGTGCCGTGACCGAGTTCTGCGATCAGCCGCCGCGCGCCATGCAGCGAGGCTCGTCGTCCGCATGGCACCCGATCATGAGCAGTGCCCTCTCGATTCCCCCGTGGGGCGAGGGCCTGTATGCGCTCGTCGAGCAGCACAAGTTGATCGGGGCACCGGAGGAGTACGTTCGCTTCTACTTCAAGGACCGCGCCGGCCTGCTGGCGAAGCTGAACGCATCCGTCGAGGACGTCATCAAGGTCGTGCAGGCGTTCGAGGAATCCGACGCGACGCCCGACGAGGACGACGTACCGACCGTCAAGGCAAGTTCCAGACTCCGCCAGGACGAGTACGAGGCGCTGGTTCGGGGAAGGCCAGAGGTGCACGTCGCCGAGTACCAACCGTTCGTCTGCGAGACCCCGGACGTCGATCCGGCGCCGATCCGCGAGCTCGGCCTCCGGGACAGCATGCTCGTCAAGCGGCTGCGTGAGGTCCGGGTGCTGTCCTCGTTCGTGCGCGGTGACGAGCCGACCGAGGCCGACGCGGACCAGCGGCAGGCCAAGCTCAGCAACAAGGACGACCCCGAGTGGCTGCCCGCCATGGAGGTCAGCGGCGAGGGGGTGTTCCTGCGGCTCGACGGTGCCCGGCTCGCGGAATGGGAGTCACATCCGGCCGTCCGTGCCCGTAGTGAGCGGGTGCGTGCGAATCACCTCGCGCTGCTCCGTGAACGAGGGGCCGCACGGAAGGACAAGGACGGTAAGGCAGTGGAATCCCATGTGACTCCGCGGCTGCTCCTCCTGCACACCCTCGCCCACTCGCTGATCAACGAGTGGAGCCTGGACGCGGGCTACCCGGCATCGGCCCTGAGGGAGCGGCTCTACGCCGACGGCGACATGGCGGGAATGCTGCTGTACACGGCCACCAGCGATTCCGCGGGAAGCCTAGGCGGGATCGTGGCACAGGGTGAGCCCGACAAGCTCGCGCACACGCTGCGGGCAGCTCTGGCCCGAGCCGAATGGTGCTCGAACGATCCACTGTGCATGGAGGCGGAAGCCAGCGGGGCCGGCAGTGTGAACATGGCCGCGTGCCATGCCTGCGTGCTGCTGCCGGAAACGAGCTGCGAGCACCTCAACGGATTCCTGGACAGAGCGATGCTGATCGGGGACCAGACCGGCACCGTCCCGGGGTTCTTCACGTCGATGCTGTAGCGGACGGTCGCGTCGGGATACGAGCGGGGAGTCGGGATGGGGTGTGCCGGTATCAACCGGATAGCGGGGCTGGGTGTGACGGCCACGGGGTACGTGTCGCTCGGCGGTGAGCACGTTGCCAGGCACCGGCTGCGTCCTTTGCTCGAACGGAAGGGCGCAGTGTTCCATCCCGACTTCTGTTCGCTCACCAAGATTCTTGTCGTCGGCTCCTACCGCGACGGCCAGCGGCGGGAGGGCCGTGTCGGCGGGGTCGACGCACTGGAACAACTTGCCGGGCTTCGGAGCAGCCGTGGTAGGCACGTTCATCTCGTGTGTGCGGAGGACCTGGATGCACTGCTGGCAGGGAACCGCGTCCCGTGCAGGAAGGTTCCGAGTTGGTGATGTGTTACCGACCGGCCGTGGCGCAGGTTTCGAACGGTTCGGTCAGGTCTTGTGCATGGCCGTCCACCATCACATATAGCGATTCGGTCGACATCGACGATATCGAAAATGGGTCGCGCAGCTGAAAAACGAAGTCCCACCCGCCGCCGGCCGAGGGAGACGTGTCGACCGAAGGTGACGGAGATGGACGTGAAGAGATGGTTCGTGCCGGCAGTGCTCGTCCTGATCGGGCCCCTCGCACTGGGTGCGTGCGCAGACGGTGGCGAGACAGGGCCGCCACCTTCGACATCCACGACGTCGGTTGCAGTCACCACGACGGAGACCACGGCGATACCGGAGACAACACTCCAGGCGTCGACGACTACCGCTGCGCTTGCGCCCGTCACGTTCGACTGCGGTGACCTCAGTGCCTACGAATCCGGGACGGCCCTGTACTCCGACGGGACCGTCGGGTACGAGGCAGTCTGTGACACGTACGTGCCGCCGCCGACCACAGAGGCCGCGAAGGTCTTGCGGTACTGCGACTATCCAGGGACTGCCGTGTACATGGACGGCACGTACTCCAGTACCGATCCGGCCTGCGCGGCGATGCGTGCGGAGGCGGAGGCCCGCGAGAATCCCAATCCGAATCCGGGCGGCGGCTATCCGTACGACCCGGAAGAGGACCGAAACGGCGACGGGGTCGTTCACGGATACGAGCGCTGCGGTGTCCTCTGCGGGAAGGCTCCCACCAGTGGAGACATCCAAACGCAGGATGGATGCGAACAGGGCTACATCGACCGCGAAATCTGCAGCCGATACGGCTGGTGACATGGCGGCGTCGACTTCGCGGCGAGCAGACCGGGAATGATCTGCTCGCGGCGGTGGCCCTCCTGTCATGTCGTGACCACCGCCGCAAGCTGGGCATCGCTATCCGCGGATCACGATCTCGATGGAATTGGGGTCGACGCCATAGGTTTTCGCGAGCCCGGCCTTGGCCTGCGTGATGGTGAGGCCGGTCGATTCCGCAGAGGGCTGCGCTGCAGCGGCGGCGTCACGGCGTTCCGTCGCCTGGAACTTCACGTCCTCAAGGCTGATGCCGAGCGAGTCGAAGTTGGTGTAGCGGACGGGGTTACGCTCCCCGCCCCACACGTCGGGCTGGCTGACGCGAGCGTACTCACCGATTTCGATCAGCCATCGGCCATCGGTGTCCGTCGCAGGGCTGATGCGGGAGATGCGGCCGATGAGGAAGGCGCTGCCATGAGGTTCGGTGCCGTCGGCGTAGTCCTCGAAATTGTGGGCATTCTGCGTGCAGACCAACCATTCGCATTTCGTGGCCCGGGTGGGGTCGAGCTTCCATGACTGGGAGCCGCCTTCGCGGAGGATCTGCTCGGGGCTCTTGGCGGTGAACACGACGACTGTGTCTTCATTTCCGGTCATGAAACTACCCTAGCAATGAGCTTAAAAGTATGCAAGAAGTATCAACGAAGTATCGCCATTCTCGCTCGTATCGATTGTCGAGCAGTGGCGGTCACGTCCCCGACCTGCGTCGAGCCTGATTGCGAAGCGCACCAAGCTTCCGGCCATCTTCGATGCGCCAGGTCGTCCAGCCGTTCACCGAGTAACCGACACACGCGCCGAGTGCGGTCGACGGAGCTCCGTATCGGGCGGTTCCGATGCGGAGTGCGCCGTCGGGTTCGATCGTTGCGATGTGGCGGAGGCCCTTCTTACGTTCTTCGAAGTGGAGCGTGTCACCGGGATTGAGGTACCCGAGGTCGAGCAGGAGCGCGATGTCCTCGTCGTAGTGGACTGGGGTCGATCGGCCTTGTGCGCTGATTCGACTTTGCCTGCGCTCCCGTCGGGTAGATGACGGAGCGGGGATGCTGGGTTGTGTGCGCTCAGGTGTCGCGTGCCGTTGCGCGGTGTTCGGTCCGCGGTCGTCCAATGGTCCCGAATTGAACGTTGCTTCTCGATCCTGCAGTTCCTTGAGGGTGATGCCGTCCGCTGTCTTCCAATCGAGGCGACCGTTCCGGCTGGTTCCGCACAACACTGTGGCCGCAGCAGATGGGCTGTCGAACACATAGTCCCGAGTGAGGATTAGCTGCGTCGACGACCATTCACGCAGGATTCCGTCGGCTGTCAGTTGATCGCGGAGCTTTCTGTAGCTGGTCATTTCACCCGTCGCGCGCCGGGCGAGTGAGTTTGCCGCCACGATGAATCCGCGTTGATCGTCTCGACCTTCGGCCTGAACGCCGTGCGACGTGAGGAAGAGCTTGCGGCCTGGGTCGTCGAACTCGTGCACCGTTGAGGCGTCAGCTCGAGTGGACCCGGATTCCGTCTTCGAGATCGGCTGGTCGGCAGAGGGTGCCAGGATGCGTCCGGTGTCGAATGCGACGACTCCGAGCAGTGGAAAGAGGGGAAGTGCTTCGTCGAGAAACACCTCCATGTCGGATTCCTCCGCCTCTCCGAGGCCGATCGGATCGGGTGCGGTTCCGTTGTGCAGGCCGACAACTCCGGTACGTTTGGCGATCTCGATAAGGCGCGACTCCAGGTAGCGCACATGGGCCTTGTTGAGGTAGTTGTTCTGGCTCGTCAGGACGTAGCCGCGCGTCCAGAAGTCCTTCGACTTGTGGTGGTTGTCGATCCTGGTCAGCATCACGTCACCCTCGCCGATGTACACGGTCTCGTGGTGAGGCCCGCTGCTGGAGGGGCCGAGGAGGACATACACGCCGGTGAGGCTGAACTCGGGCCGTAACCGGGCGTCCGCATAGTCTGCGCGCGAAAACGCCAGTAGCGAGCCGGTCCACCCAGGGCGCGTGACCACTCGGACTCCGTCCGGATGCCCGTCCGTCAGATAGATGTGGATCGATCGACCGCGGTTCGGACTGCTCACAGATGCTCCGTTGCCGTGCTCCTCAACAATTCCGACCGCTTGCCGCTCCAGGTCACGACAAGTGCATCCCGCGCCCGGCTCGCTGCGACGTACAGAAGCGACCGTTCGCGCAGCAGCGCCTCGGCCTGCTCCTCTTCGGGGACGGATCGCATTGTCGCCGCTGAGGGGACGTGGGTGTCGTCGATACCCGCGAGGATCACGCGCGAGAACTCCATGCCCTTGGAACGGTGCATGGTGAGTACCTGGACGTAGCCGGGGGTGGCGGGGTTGTCGTCGAGTGCTCGCGCCTCGACGCCGCGTTCGCCCAGGGCTCGGACGAACTGTGTGCGGTCGGTCTTGCCACGCGTGAGGACGGCGATGGTGGACGGATCGACCACCGGCTCGTCGGGATCGTCGGTTGGTGAAAGCCAACCCCGCACCAGCTCGGCGACCTTGTCGAGTTCGTCTGCGGCATCCTTGCATTCGAGGAGCTTGGGGTCGGGACCGAGCCGGGCGGACCGGTACTCGGCGGTCGACTCCGCGCCCTCCTCTAGGTCCTTGTAATCCGCGCCGGAGAGAATGCTGACGGCGAAGTGCAGGTTCTGCGCAGTGGTGCGGTAATTGAGGGTCAGCCGGCGTGACCGTCCGACGATCTTGATGCCGAACCGCGCCAGGACGATCGGTTGACCGTAGATCCGCTGGTGCGAGTCCTCGGCGATGAACAGATCGTTGGGGCCCTCGGCGACCAACGCCCGGAGCAGCGCCCAGTGGGTGGCATGCAAATCCTGTGCCTCGTCCACAATGACGTGGTCTGCCACGTGCCCGCCGCCGGATTCGCCGCGCAGCCGCATGTGCTCGGCAGCGAGGGCGAGTACCTCGGGGAAGCTCAGGCTGGCGTCCATCCGGCTCTGCCGCCGGTACGCCTCGACGAGCTTCCACACCGCGATCCGCTGCGGGCGGCTCAGCCGCACCCCGCGACCGGGTCGTGCGACCTTCGCGTACTGCTCGAGCGTCGTCACGCGGTTCGCGAGAATGACCGCGACGTACTCGTTTTCGAGGAATCCCGGTGTCGCGAGCCGAGTGTCGAGGCCGCTCGCGACGGACTGCGTCACGTCACGCCACACTCTGTCCGATGCCGTGCGGCTGTTGGTGGCCTCGATGCTGCGGGAGCCGAGTACCGCTTCCGACGCGTCGGCGAGGTTGCCTGCGAGATTAAGAACGGCATTGCCGAGCTTGTCGATTCCCGCGACGTAGACACCCGGCTCGCCGGGTTTGCCCGCGATCCGAACGTCCGGATCGAGCGCCCGCAGGTCGGCCTCGAGGCCCATCGCCAAAGTCTTGTTGTACGTGGTCAGGATGATTCGCGCGTTGGGGTTCTGCTTCGCGAGGTGCCGCGCGCGGTGGATCGCGACGACGGTCTTGCCGGTGCCCGCACCGCCGGAGAGCCGGAAGGCGCCGCTGAAGTCCTTCTCCGCGTATGCGCGCTGCTCGGGATGAAGGAATGTCCGCCATGCTGCGAAGTCGCCGCCCTCGATGACCCGGCGCAGCTCGTCGTTGTCTTCGATGTAGGTGAACTGCATCTTCGATGCGGGCTGTTCGAGTGCCACGAGGATCTGTTCGTCCTCGTCGAGGTCGGGATCGATCGGGTTCTCGGTGAAGCCGTGCTTGGCCTTGATGTCGTCGATGCTGGTTCCGACGGCCAGTTCGAGCAGAGCGGTGCCCTGCCAGCCCTCCACCTCCGCGGCGATCGCGTTGATGACGTGATCGTCGGCCGCGGCGAGAGCCCGCTTCGCCAGCTCCGGATCGAGGCCGAGCCGGTCGGTGAGATCCTCGAGGGTGAAGCCGACTCCGGCGAGGAACCCGGACGACTCCTCGGCGACCAGCTTGCCGATCTGGCCGGTGGGGTCGTGGACGACGGATCGCTTCTTGCGGTCGGCGTTGCCATCGAGTTCGCCGATGATGCCCTCGAGCACACCGTTGACGGGGTTGACCCGCAGCGTCGACCGCTCCGCCAGCTTGATGGCGTCGTCGTGATTCCACGTACCCATGTAGATGTACGTGGTGTCGCCTGCGCTGCTGTCGATGCGGAACAGGATGGCGCGGTAGTGCAGGTCGACCCGGCCGGTGCGGACGCGCTTGTCGACGGCGTTGTGGAGCGGTTCGATGTGCAGGCCGGGTGTGGTGTCGTCGGCGCGGACCTTCTCGAAGAAGTCGTACACCTTGTGCTTGATGGATCCGTCCAACTTCGGCATGGCCTTGGTGTTGGTCGCCAGAACCAGATTCGCCACTTACAGCACCCCGTTCGTCTTCAACGCGTTCACGATCTGCGCCGCGTCCGGCGGGCACAAGGTCCACCCGAGCTCGCTCATCGTATGGGCAGTGGTCGACTCGCCGTCGAGGACCACGCCGACACGGCTGTCCCCCCACGCGAGGTCGAGTACCTCGCCGTCGTCTGTTTCGAACCCGAGTACCGGAATAGGCACCGGGACCTCCGATGCAGCGAGGGTCAGGACGAGCTGCTTCTCGGCGTCGGACACCGTCTCGTCGAACAGTGCCTGCCATTCGGGTTCGAGCACGGCCGCTGGTTGGGCCGCCCGGCCACCGCCGGTGTCGTCGGCCGCGAGCAGGCGGTGGGTGGTGACGCGATGTCGGTCGCTGAGCCCGAGCCAGTTCGACAGCCGCAGCCACTCCTTCCAGCCCTTACCGTCGTGGATCTCGAGCGCCTCGTCCCGGTCGTCCACGGCGACGACGGCGTGGATTGCGCGGGTGCCGGGCAGCATCGCGGCCGTGACGGCGAGCGGGCCGTCCGCGTACGACCAGCACATGTCGGTGCCGTCGCCGAACGTCGCGGGGTGGTGGTCCAGCAGAGCGTGGGCGCCCGCCGCGAGGTTCTCGGCGTCGCCCTTGATCCTGTTGTCGCTGCGCACCAACATCATCGGCAGCCATTGCGCGACCGACTCCCACGCCTCGCGGTCCGGGTCGACGAGGAACGACAGCAGTTGGGTGACCGGGTCCGCGGTGAGCAGTTTGACCAGTGCCGGTCGCAGATTCCCCGCACCCATCGTCTGCGACGCGGCCCGCTCGGTGTACCAAGGCGGCACAGCCGACTCGTTTGCGATGAAGCGCTGCAGGTCGTCGTGGCCGAAAGACCACACCAGATGCCCGCTGTCTCGCAGGACGGCCCGCTTGGCGGCGTCGTCAGCGACGCGGTTGCAGCCGGGCATTGCGTGGTACTTGCGTCCGTCCGCGAACACCGCGATCCGGGGGATGTTGGAGTCCGTGGTGGCGAGCTCGAAGTCGGGCTTGGAGTTCGCCATGTGCACCTGGGGGGCGAGCTTCCAGGTGCGGATCTTCTTGCCGGGCAGCACGATCGTCGCGGACGGACCGTACGTCCCCGGCGTTTCCTTCACGGTCGCACCCATGGTGCGCAGCCGCTCCACGAACGCGACGTAGAACTCCTTCTCCAACGGTGACTCCTCGCTGCCGGTCGGCTTCCCGGATGCTTCCTCGGTGACAGAGTCGAGCCACGCCCGCTGATCCGGGTCGACGTCGCCGTCCACACCGAGGAGATGGTCGAGCACTCGCAGCGCGGTCTTGCGGGACACCTTGTCCAGCTCGTGCGGCGGTGCGAACGGCAGCAGGCACTTGTGGCAGGCGAGCCGGTCGTGGTCGGCGCAGTCGCAGTCGCGCACCACGGTGCGGGCGGCGTCCAGCACCGCCCACACCTTCGCGGGGTCGGCGAATTCGGCGAGATAGCCGGTGCCGCCGGGGACGGTGTCGTGGATCAGCAGTGCCCGCTGGCTGGGGGCGTGGAGGGCGTCGGTGATCGTTGCGACGTCGAGGTGCTCGGGGGACCCGCCGATCACCTGTCGCAGGCCGAGCAGGATCGCCGCGCTCAGGCTGGGGTGCGCGAACAGGTCGTATTCGAGCGAGCGGGGCAGGTGCAGCAGCACGCCCTGGGTGCGCAGGCTGCGGGCGAGTGCGATCTCCCGCACGTGCTCGGTGGCCGCGTTGCGGTGCAGGCACCAGCTGCGGTGCTCGTATCGGCTGTTGCGGCCCGCGGACTTGTCGAGCTGCCCGCACGACGAGCACACCCGGAACAGGCCCGTCGTGGTCTCCTGCCCGGCGATGGTGCGGGTGCCGCCCTGCGAGGTGCGTCGGCCCATGTTCAGCCAGCGAACGTCCATGCGGCGCAGATACTCCGCACCGAACTCGAGGTCACCGACGAACCAGGACCGGTCCACGTTGATGGGGTCGATGTCGGCGGCGGTGACGACGGTGAACGACTCCTTGTGCCGTTCGTCGCGGGAGTCGTTGATGGACGCCTCGTCGCGGCGCACCTCCGCGGACACCCGCGCCATCTCGACGACCTGCAGCTGCTGGCTGACGTCGGCGATGGCGCCGGTCCCGCAACGCGGGCACGCGGTGACGGTCGGCGCTTCTTCACCGGCGAGGGTGATGCCCACCCACCCGCACTGCGGGCACAGCCGCCAGGTGTGGATGTTGGATTCGCCTGCCCCGAGGTCGACGGCGTCGATCCGGGCGGCGAGGCCCTGGGCGTAGAAGGTGGCGCCGGGTGCGAGTTCGGTGAGCGCGACCCGGGAGCCGCGCTGGTAGCTGGTCGCCTCGCCCATGTACTGGTTGGTGTCGGGGTCGATCCAGGTGACGCCGACGTCGAGGGTGACGGAGTCGTCGAGCAGCGTGTAGTTGGGCAGCACGCCGTAGCGCTCCAGCACGCTGATCCAGTAGTCGTCGGTGAGGTCGTGGATCTGCCCGCCGAGCAGCCGCAGCGAACCCTTCGCGGTGCGTAGATCCCGCAGGTCGTCGTCGGTGGCGGCAGGGGAGGATGCACGACGCTCGAACTCCGGCATCTCCGCCTCGACCGCGGCGCGGCGCGCGGTGAGTTCGGTGAGGTCCCGGTTCCAGCGGTGCACGGCCTCCTGCAGGTCGGTGACGAGTCCGCTCGGGTTCCCATCCGGGTCTGGAGTCGTCCAGGCCCGCAACGAGTCCCGCGTGTGCTCATCGAGGACATCGTCGAACTGGGCGAGGAATCCGTCGACCAGGGCATCCGCGTCGGTGGTCACCGCGGCGAGGAGGTCGGCCATCCAGCTACCCGGGTCGAAGCTGCCGAGCACCGCGCGGGCGCCGCGGGGCGCGATGGTGTTGGGATCGCGGGCGAGGCGGTCTATGACGTGCGCGACGTACTGGCGTTGTAGGATCTCCTCGGCGGTCAGGAAGGTCGCGGGCGGGCGGACGTCGCCCTGGATCACCGACGTCGGGTCGTATAGCTTCGGCAGGTGTTCGCCGCGGCCGCGGACGAACGCGAGGACCAGCGAGTTGCCGGTGAGGCGGCCGGCGCGGCCGACCCGCTGAAGATACGAGGACACGGTCCGCGGCAGCGAGCCGAGCATCACCGTGGACAGGTCGCCGATGTCGATACCCATCTCCAGCGTGGGGGTGGCGACGAGGACGTTGGGGGCTTGGGGGTCGGCGCCGCCGCGCTTGAACGCGGTCTCGTAGCCGAGCCGGGTCGCGGTGGGCAGCAGTGACGTGTGCTCGCGGGCGACGACGCGCTTCATCTCGGCGCTGTCGTAGAGCCGGCGGTAGAAGTTCTGTGCCTTGGGTGCGCGGGCGAGGGTGCCGGGGCAGCGGACGAGAAGGCAGGGGGCGCCGTCGAGTTCGTCGACGACGGTAACGGTGCCGGGGGTGGCGGTCTGGCAGACGCTGCACACCAGCAGGTGCCGGCCGTCGGTGAGGGCCTCGTCGGCGGGTGCGGAGACGGTGACCGCGGCGGCGGGCAGCGAGTAGGCGGTGAGACCGGCCTCGGTGAGGTCCGCGGTGAGCACCCGCTGCTCGGCGAGCACCCCGAACAGCGACTTGGCGAGGAAGCCGCCGTCGACGGGGGAGACGTTCAGACACTGCGACGCCCACCGCGCGTACCACGACGAGGGTGCCGTGATGGCGTCGAATCCCTCGGGGACGGTTCGTGATCCGACGGCGGGGAAC
>NZ_SCOY01000047.1:0-33327 GCF_005503035.1 Rhodococcus sp. Q | reverse complement strand
CCCGAACGAGGCGCAGGGAACCCGGCACGGGCTGCGACGGACCTGCTTCTGCCTGCGGACCGACCTGTACGGGCGGTAGCGGGACCGGGGTGGGCCGCACGCGCGTCATCGCGGACGTCGCCGGCTCGGCGACCAGCTGCGGCATCTCACCGGACTGGACGACGGTCACCTGGGGCAGACCCCCGGTGTCCAACCTGACCTGCGGCCCGGTGCCGTCCATCTCGACCGGCGACATCAGGAGGTTAGCCGGGACGTGCACGCTCGCGGTGATGCCCAGCGGCCGGCCGTCGACCAGCGACGACCGCAACCGAACCGTCAACCCGTGGCGCGCGGAAAGGCGGCTCGCCACGAACAGGCCCATGTGGCGTGCGGTTTCGGGGCCGACCTGGCCGCCGGATGCGAGTCGTTCGTTGATGACCGCGAGGTCGGCTGCGGGGATACCGATGCCCTGATCGGTGACCTCGAGGAGGACGCCGCCGTCGACCGCCCGGGCGAACGTGATCCGCACCCGGGTGTCCGGCGGGGACGCGCGCAACGAGTTGTCGAGCAGTTCGGCCAGTAGGTGCACGATGTCGGTCGCGACTCCGCCGGAGAGGGCGCCGCTCGGCGTGCTTCCGACCTGGACCCGCTGGTACTCCTCGACCTCGGACATCGCGGCGCGGACCACGTCGCCGAGCTGCACCGGCGCCGACTGGGTGCGTCGCGTCTGGGTTCCCGAGAGAATGAGCAGGTTGTCGCCGTTGCGGCGCATGCGCGCCGCGAGGTGATCGAGACGGAACAGGCTCTCGAGTCGCTTGGGGTCCTTCTCCTCGAACTCGAGGCTCTCGATGAGGCCGAGCTGCTGGTCGACGAGCGACTTGGAGCGCCGGGCCAGGGTCTCGAACATGTCCCCGATCTGCATGCGCAGTCCGGCCTGTTCGCCTGCCAGCTTGAGTGCCTGGCCGTGGATGTCGTCCACGG
The DNA here is from genome assembly GCF_005503035.1 of Rhodococcus sp. Q. NCBI lineage: Bacteria > Bacillati > Actinomycetota > Actinomycetes > Mycobacteriales > Nocardiaceae > Rhodococcus > Rhodococcus sp. Q. The sequence continues at coordinate 32,367 of NZ_SCOY01000047.1, read as the reverse complement.
CGCGAGCGAGCTGGCCGATCTCTTCCGTCGTGTCGACCGGCAGTGGATCGAAGTTCTTGACGGCATCGGCGTCGCCCGCCATGACCCGGTCGATGGCGTCGGGCAGGTCCTTCCGCGCCACCTGAAGTGCACCGAATCGCAGGCGCCGGATCGGTCCGACCAGCGACCGGGAGACGAGAAGGGCGAGGACGAGGGCGGCGAGCAGCGTCACGAGAACGATCGTCGCGTCACGCAGCGCGGCCGAACGCGTCTCCTCGGCCCGGTCGATGACGGTCGACGAGATGGCGCTGGACGCCTCGTCGATCAGCGACCCGTAGATGTCGACGCTGTCGACGAGCGAGGCACGGAGTTCGAGCAGTGGCAGCGGGCCGCCGATCGCGGCGTCGATCATCCGGAGCCGGGCATGGACGCCGTCCCGCAGCGCGTTCGTCTTGGCTTCGGCATCCGGGTAGGACGTCGCGAGCGAGTCGATCATCGCGAGCTCGGCGCCGGTCGCGGAGATCAGGTCGGTGAGCGGGGCCTTCGGGTCCTTGAGCAGCGCGATGGCGCCCGTGACCTGGTCGGCGAGTCGACGCTGAGCGGACCACGCGTCGACGAGGCGGGTGTGGGCGTCGACGACCTCGGGATCGTCGATCGGCGCGACGATCTCGTCGACGATCTTCGCCAGGTCGACACGAATCGCGGACGTGCGAGCGGGCAGGTCGGGGACGGGCGCGCCTGCGCGCATCGCAGTCTGGATCTCTGCGATCTCCTGAACTGCGGCGTTGAGCTGTTCGGCCACTTCCGGGGACAGCTCCGGATTGGCGGCGGCGCCCCTGACCGTCTCGATCGACTGATCGACCGCGTCGAGGTCCTCGGGCAGCATCGTGTTCACCGAGTAGCCTGCCGAGGCGAGGCCGAACCGCGTTCCCAGGGTGACGATGTCGGGGACGTCAACGACCTGGTCGGCGGCGGAGCTGAAGTGCATGGCACGACTGAGCTCGTCCTGGACTCGCAGCCCACCGAGCACCATGGCGACGGTCAGTGGGATCGCGAGAACCGCGGAGACCTTCCACCGCAGGCCCCAGCCCTCGAGGTTCCACAGCCTGCGGACAGGCGTCGATTCTGTGTTCATCTCTCCAACGCTCACTTTCCACCCAGGTCCGGTGCTGGTCGCCGACCTGCACCGTCCTCCCCCATATCGAGTGTTCGTACGGGCGCCGAGAAACAGACTGTTGGGCGATATCGGAGTGTAAAGCCTGTTCGCTCACGACAGTACGGGGAATGTACCCAATTGGTTACCGTGTCGTTATCAAACTTGGGATCGAGATGCGACCACCGCGATCGTGTTGTGCACCACACGTCACAATTGTCACTTTCCGTCCCGAATCGCGACACCGGAGACGGCCGGAGCCGCACCTTCGAGTGATTCAAATCACACTCGGGTGCGGCTCCGGATCCGTCGGTCACACGTCCAGGAAACGGACATCCTTCGCATTGCGCGTGATGAAGCTGCGACGCGCCTCCACGTCCTCACCCATGAGGACGCTGAACAGCTCGTCGGCCGCCGCCGCGTCGTCCAGGGTCACCTGACGAAGAACGCGCACCGAAGGATCCATCGTGGTCTCCCACAGCTCCTTCGCGTTCATCTCGCCGAGACCCTTGTAGCGCTGGATGCCGTCGTCCTTGTTGATCTTCTTTCCTGCCGCGAGGCCGGCCTCGAGCAACCCGTCCCGCTCACGGTCCGAGTACGCGAACTCCGGATCGCTGCGCTGCCACTTCAGCTTGTACAGCGGCGGCATGGCCAGGTACACGTGGCCGTGCTCGACGAGGGGCCGCATGAAGCGGAACAGCAGCGTCATCAGCAGCGTCGAGATGTGCTGGCCGTCGACGTCGGCGTCGGCCATGAGCACGATCTTGTGGTACCGCAGCTTCGCGATGTCGAACTCGTCGTGGATGCCGGTGCCGAACGCGGTGATGATCGACTGGACCTCGGTGTTCTTGAGGACGCGGTCGATGCGTGCCTTCTCGACGTTGATGATCTTGCCGCGCAGCGGCAGGATCGCCTGGTACATCGAGTCGCGGCCGGACTTCGCGGAACCGCCTGCGGAGTCGCCCTCCACGATGTAGATCTCGCACTTGCTCGGATCGTTGGAACGGCAGTCGGCGAGCTTGCCGGGCAGACCGCCGATGTCGGTCGCGCTCTTGCGTCGGACCAGTTCACGGGCCTTGCGCGCCGCGAGACGGGCCTGCGCCGAGGACACGGCCTTGTTGACGATGGTCTTCGCGTCGGCCGGGTTCGACTCGAACCAGTGCGCGAGATGCTCGTTGCACGCCTTCTGCACGAACGACTTGACCTCGGTGTTACCGAGCTTGGTCTTCGTCTGGCCCTCGAACTGCGGCTCTCCGACCTTCACCGAGATGATCGCGGCGAGACCCTCACGGATGTCGTCACCGCTGAGCTTCGGGTCCTTGTCCTTGAGCAGCTTCTTGTCCAGCGCGTACTTGTTGACCGTCGCGGTCAGCGCGGCACGGAAGCCCTCTTCGTGGGTGCCGCCCTCGTGGGTGTTGATCGTGTTCGCGAAGGTGTGCACGGACTCCGAGTACCCGGAGTTCCACTGCATCGCGACCTCGAGCTCGTGACCCGTGCCCTTCGCGGTGAACCCGACCACCGAGTTGTGGATGGCCTGCTTCGTGCGGTTGATGTGCCGCACGTAGTCCTCCAGGCCACCCGGGTAGTGGTAGGTGCGCGTGCGGACGGTCTGCTGCTCGGGTGCCTTCGTGGCCTCGGCGTCGTACTCCTCGTCTGCGGCCACCTCCTCGTCGCTGATCCGCTGGTCGGTCAGCGTGATGGTCAGGCCCTTGTTGAGGAAGGCCATCTCCTGCAGGCGCCGCGCCACCGTCTCCGCGTTGTATGTGGTGGTCTCGAAGATGTCCGGATCTGCCCAGAATCGGACCGTCGTCCCGGTGCGGGTCGTCGCATCCCCCTTGACCAGCTCACCCGGCTTCGCATTGGTGTAGGTCTGGTACCAGTGGTGGCCGTCGTTGTCGATCTCGACCTCGACCTTGGTCGACAGCGCGTTCACGACGGAGATGCCGACGCCGTGCAGACCACCCGAGACCGCGTAGGCGTCCGAGTCGAACTTGCCGCCCGCGTGGAGCTGGGTCATGACGACCTCGACGGTGGGGACACCGGAGGCGTGCATGCCGGTCGGGATGCCTCGGCCGTCGTCGATGACCTCGATGCCGCCGTCGGCGAGCAGCGTCACGTCGACGCGCGTCGCGTGCCCCGCCATCGCCTCGTCGACCGAGTTGTCGACGACCTCCCAGATGAGGTGGTGCAGACCGCGTTCACCGGTGGAGCCGATGTACATGCCGGGGCGTTTCCGGACCGCCTCGAGACCTTCGAGGACGGTGATCGAGGAAGCACCGTAGTCCTTGTTGCCGGTGCTCTTGTCTGACTTCTGGGCAGCCACGGGAGGTGTGCTCTCCTTCTCGTTCACACGACGGTCCATCGCACGACGGTCGCGCCGGCGTGATGCGCGCACCGGCATGGCGATCGCGGTCGGCGAAACGCGACCGCGAGGTACCGAGTCATTCTACTGGTAGGCCCGGACACAAGGGCATCTACGACACCCCTGAGCAGCCCGTAGGCGCAGTTTCAGCGACCACGACGTGTCCCGCGACCCGTCGGGAACCTCACACCGCGGCAGCGGCCCCGTCGGCGGCCGACCGTGAGATGACGTCGACCACGAAGTCCGCGGTGTGCCGCGCGACGTCGGGTGCGTGCGACAGCGGCGACCAGTGCCCGGACGGGACCTCGGTGCGCCGCAGGTCAGCGACCCAGTGCCGGGTTTCCTCGAAGCCGAACGGCAATACCGCCTTGTCCTTGGTGTTCACGAGCAGCTGGACCGGAACGTCGGTTCGGCGCAGCCGTGGCCGCCCCAGACGGTCGAGCGTGTTGGCGCGGTATCGCTTGATCCCGTTCGCGGCGTCGCGGGCGATCGTCGCGGACGGCAGCGCCAACGCCGGATCCATCCGGTCGAACAGTGCGAGGAACCGCGGCCAGCGCGGCGCGATCACCTTCCCCGTGACGAACTCGGGCACCACCGGCACATGGAACAGCACCGCGTAGAACGAGGCGGCGAACTGCGCGAGCACCTTCCCCACCCCGGCCGGCGTCGGGTTGCGCAGGGTGCGGCGCATCCAGTGTCCCAGGTGGTCGAAGCACCAGCCCGAGGTCGACGTGAACGACGCGATGCGGCCGACCGCGCCGGGTGAGCAGACCGCCTCCCACGCCTCGAGCGACCCCCAGTCGTGCGCGAGCAGGTGCACGGCCTCGTCGGGGCTCACCGCGTCGACGACGGCGAGTAGATCCGTCGCGAGCAGCTCGAGTCGGTAGTCCGACACCGACGTCGGCACCGAGGACCGTCCGGATCCGCGGGTGTCGTAGCTGATCACCCGGAAACGGTCCGCGAGCAGCGGGACCACGTGATCCCACAGCCGGTGGGTGTCCGGCCAGCCGTGCACGAGGACGACGGTCGGGCCGTCCGGGTTGCCCTGTTCGAACACGGCGAGTTCGACCGCTCCGTTCCGGACCGTGGTCGCGCGGGCAGGACCGCGAGAGTTGTTGGTGTTCGTTGTCATTCGTCATCTCCTTCGAGACGGTCAGAGGTCGAGAACCAGACGGTCGCCGATGCTGCGGGACACGCAGATCAGCATGTCGTCGCGCCGCTCGTCGGGTGACAGCCGCGTGTCGCGGTGGTCGGGGGTGCCGTCGACGACACCCACCTTGCAGGTGCCGCAGAACCCCTGCATGCAGGAGTAACCGATACCCGGCTGACGGCGTCGCACGACCTCGAGGATCGTCTCGTCCGCACCCACGGCGAGCACCTCACCGCTGCGGGCCAGCTCCACCTCGAACGGCTCACCGTCGAGAACCGGTGGAGCACCGAATCTTTCGAGATGCAGGGCATCGGCACCGGTGGCGGCGACGTGCGTTCGGACCGACTCCAGCATCGGGGCGGGGCCACAGCAGTACACGGCGCCTCCCGGGACGGCGCGGCCGAGCAGATCGGCGGAGGTTGGGAGCCCGTCCTCGTCGTCGGTGCGGACGACCACCCGGTTGCGGTCCCATCCCTCGATCTCGTCGAGGAACGGCATCGTCGTCCTCGAACGTCCGGAATAGACCAGTTGCCAGTCCATTCCGAGTTCCCGGGCGCGGCGCACCATCGCGATGACGGGAGTGATTCCGATTCCCCCCGCGATGAACAGCGCACTGCCTGCGCCGACGAACGGAAACCCGTTGCGCGGACCGAGAACCGTGACCTGGGTTCCCGGTTCGAGCTGGTGCATTTCGAGCGATCCACCGCCGCCGTCCGGGATCGCCCGCACCGCAACGGTGTAGTGCGACGCGTCGGCTGGATCTCCGCACAGGGAGTACTGCCTGCGGCGCCCGGACGGCAGATGGAAATCGACGTGACATCCCGGTTGCCACCGGGGAAGGGCCTGGCCGTCGAGCGCGGCGAACGTGAGGGCGACGACGTTCTGGTCGGTGGCGACGACCCGGCGATCGGTGACGACGAGGGTCATCGCGGAATCCGGGTTGTGTCCGGCGTGCGTCGGGTCGTAGGCGTGCCTGGCGATCAGGTCGAGATACCGCTCGGCGAACACCCGGAGCAGGCCCATGGCGCGGTCGGGACGCCGACGGCCCCGCAGGTCCGCTGGGGTGATCTGATGAATATCGTTCGGCACCATAGTATTTCGACTCACGGTCATCGAACCGCCGCGCGGGCCGCGGGCGAGGACGCGAGGTAGGCGACGGCCTGCGACGTCGATCCCTCCTGCGAGGGGTGATAGTCGCGGCGGAAGTACCGGCTCATCCGCCGCACCAGGTCCGTCGTCGTCGGCAGCACCCCGCGCCTGCCTGCAGCGCGGAAGTCGGTGACATGCGGTCGGCGGCGGTGCGACGCGAGATGCGCCAACTCCGGGTCGTTCGCCATCAGGAATCGCGTGCCCCGAATCCAGAGGTACACCAACGCGGGGGTCGCGACGAGTTGGGTGCGCAGCCGGCGCGACTCCCGCTTGTCGAAGTAGCGGAGGACGTCGTAGGCGACCGACCGGTGCTCGACCTCCTCGGACCCGTGCCAGCGCAGCAGGTCGAGCATCGCCGGGTGCACTCCGGCCGAATCGAGGGCGCGGGCGTTGAGGACCCAGTCGCCGAGGAACGCGGTGACGTGTTCGATCGCCGCGATCAGGGCGAGCCTCTCCACGAGGTAGTTCTCCCGGCGGCCCGCCGTGAACGGACGCGGTCCGAGCAGTGTCGTGAAGACCCAGTTCATCTGGTCGGTGTACGGCGTCGGGTCGAGGCCCTTCGCCTTGAGGTGCACGAGGACGCCGGAATGTGCGGACGAATGCATGGCCTCCTGGCCGATGAAGCCCGCGACGTCCGCGCGCAGCGCCTCGTCGTCGATCAGGGGCAGCGCCTCCTTGAACGTCTCGACGAACCAGTCCTCCCCCGCCGGAAGCAGGATGTGCATCACGTTGAACACGTGGGTGGTGAACGGATCGCCGTCGACCCAGTGCATCGGCAGGTCGGACCAGTCGAACTGCACGTTGCGCGCCTGCAGCAGGAGGTGGTCCGGCTCGTCGCGAACGGCTCGGTCGAGGGTTTCGGCGCCCATTGTCGTTCCCTTCCGGCGACGCAGGGCGTCGCCCGTGACACAGCTCACTCACAACACGTGGGGTAACTGTAACACTGGGTAATAGACAACTCGAGGTGTTCGCCGTGACCGACTCAGCCGTAGGTGTCCCGCGGACCTCGGCCCTTGACGTGCCGGTCGCCCTTGCGCCAACTCGGCGCGGTGGGACCGGTGATCCGCAGGCTGGTGACGACGCCGTCCCCGACGGCAGCCGCGATCTTCGCGAGAAGCTGGGACTGCATCAGCCGCAACTGGGTAGCCCACGCCGTCGACTCCGCGGACACGCTCAGCACGCCGTCCTTCAGCGACACCGGTTCCGCATGAGCCGAGATGTCCTCCCCGACCACTTGCGGCCACCTGCCGAATACCGTGCCTTCCGACACCCTCGACGACCAGCCACGACTCTTCGCGACCGCATTCGCCAGCGCACCGAACGGTTGCGGGTCTCGGCCGTCGGGGCGGGCACCGGACCAGCTCCGTCGGCCCGCTGCCCGCAACTTGGGTTTCGGCGACGACCTGCCCTGGCCGACGGACTTGCCACTGGCCTTCGCCGCCGCTCGTGCCTCCTCGAGCGCACGGCGGGCCAGGTCGATTCCCCGCAATTCGGGTTCTCCACCGCCCGGGGACTCCGGTTCGTCGGTCATCACCGCTCCCTTCCGCACTCGATCATCCCAGCCATCCCTCTCGAGCACTTCCTCCCGCACCTGACCCGCCGGGGCACCGGGTCAGCGGAGAGTGGACGTGCGGCCGTCGGGCCTGTCGACGGCCTCGACGGCGAACCTCGTCGCGTGCAGTTCCTCGGGTATGTCCTCGGCGACCGCCGCGGTGATGAGCACCTGCTCGGCATCGGCGGCGACGGTGGCGAGGGCACGACGCCGTTTCCGGTCCAGTTCGGCGAACACGTCGTCGAGCATGAGGACCGGGTCCGTGCCGTCCGACCGCAACAGCTCGAACGCCGCGAGGCGCAGAGACAGCGCGAACGACCACGATTCGCCGTGGCTGGCGAAACCCTTGGCCGGCTGGTCACCGAGCCGGAGCTCCAGGTCGTCGCGGTGCGGGCCGACGAGGCAGACACCGCGGTCGATCTCCCGCGGCCTGGCCTGGGCGAGTTCGTTCAGGAAGCTCGCCTCGAGGAGTTCGACGTCCTCGCGCACCCACTGGTGATCGGGATCGGTCAGTTCCACAGGCATGGAGGCACCGAGGCTGGACCGGTACGCGATGGACGCCGGCCGCGACTCCGGAGCGATGCGCGCATACGACTCCGCGACGTGGGGTCCCAGTTCGGCGACCAGCCGCATCCGCGACGCGAGCAGTTCCGCACCGTGGATCGCGAGGTGACCGTCCCAGACGTCGAGCGTCGCCAGAGCGCTCACACCGTCTTCGGAACGGGAACCGCGACGCAGCGCGCCCCCGGCCGTCTTGAGCAGCGCGGACCTTTGACGCAGCACCTTGTCGTAGTCGGCGCGGACGGCCGCCATCCTGGGGATCCGGGTGCTGAGCAGTTCGTCGAGGAACCGACGGCGCTCCCCTGGGTCGCCGCGGACGAGTGACAGGTCTTCCGGCGCGAACAGCACACCGCGCAGGACCCCGAGTATTTCGCGCGGACGCCGCACCGGTGAGGTGTTCATCCGTGCCCGGTTGGTCTTGCCGTCGTTGATCTCGACGTCGATGGACAGTTCGCGGCCGTGGTTGACGACCACGGCACCGACCTGCGCGGTCGGGGCACCGGCGCGGATCAGGGGGGCGTCACTGGAGACCCGATGCGAGGACAGCGTCGCCAGGTAGCCGAGCGCTTCGAGGAGGTTGGTCTTGCCGTGGCCGTTCGGGCCGAGGAACAGCGTGATTCCCGGACCGGGTTCGATGGTGACGGCGTCCCAGGATCGGAAATCGCGCAGCGTGAACTTACGAACGAACACCCTACGGCTGCCCGGATTCCGAAATTCGTTGCACCGCATGGCCTCCGAACTGATTCCTCAGCGCGGAAACGGCTTTCATCGCAGGCGAGTCGGACTGCCGCGACGCGAACCGTGCGAACAGCGCCGCCGAGATCACGGGTGCGGGGACGGCGTGATTGATGGCTTCCTCCACAGTCCACCGCCCTTCACCCGAGTCCTGTGTATAACCGGAGATCTCCGCGAACTCGGGATCCTCAGCCAGCGCCTTGACGAGCAGGTCCAGCAGCCACGAGCGAACAACCGTGCCCTTCGTCCACGCGCGCAGGACGCCGTGCACATCGGTGACCAGGTCTTCGGCGGCGAGGAGTTCGTAGCCCTCCGCATAGGCGTGCATCAGGCCGTACTCGATGCCGTTGTGGATCATCTTCGCGTAGTGGCCTGCGCCGACCGGTCCGGCGTGGACGAAACCGTCCGCCCGCTCCCCCTCGGGACGGAGGGCGTCGAAGATCGGCATGGCCCGCGCGACATCGGATTCCGCACCGCCGACCATCAACCCGTAGCCGTTCTCCAGACCCCACACGCCACCGGACACACCGCAGTCCAGAAATCCGATTCCCTTGGCGGACAACAGTTCGGCATGTGGACCGTCCTCGGTGAAGCGCGAGTTCCCACCGTCGATCACCAGATCGCCCGCCCCCAGGACGTCAGCCAGTTCCGTGATCGTCTGACGGGTGACGGCACCGGACGGAACCATCACCCAGACGACGCGGGGTGACGGAAGCGCCGCAGCCAGGTCGGACAACGATGCCACGTCCGTGACCTCCGGACGCGGGTCGTAGCCGATCACCTCGTGTCCCGCGGTGCGCAACCGTTCGCGCATGTTGAAGCCCATTTTCCCGAGGCCGACCAGTCCCAGTTGCATCGCGGCGGTTCCCTTCGGTTCGAGGACGTGCGGGGCGCGGGTGTCAGCCGGGAAGACGGACCGGCATCAGGAGATAGGTGTAGTCGCTGTCGGGTGCGGCGAAGGTTCCGCTCTCGCCGGGAGTGGGCTCCTCCTCGGCCGCCGGACGCATCACCGCGGGGCGACTCGGCGTGGTGAATCCGAACGTCACCCGGTCGCTGTGGAGAGACGACAGTCCTTCGGTGAGGTACGTCGGGTTGAACGCGATGGTCAGCGCCTCGCCCTGGAACTGCGCTTCGAGAGCTTCCTCGGCGCGGCCCGCGTCATCGCCGCCCGCGGCGAGGAGCAAACCGTCCTCGGAGAACTGCATGCGGACCTGGGCACCGCGTTCGGCGACGAGCGCGACACGCTTGATGGCATCGACCAGGGGCGCGACCTCGACGGTCGCGACCGCGGTGTGCTCGGCGGGCAGCAGCTGCCGGAACTTCGGGAACTCGGCGTCCAGCAGACGCGTCGTGGTGCGTCGACCCTCACCGACGATGCCGAGGAGTCCCTCGGATCCGACCGACGAGCCGGCGCCGAATGCCAATTCGACCGGCGAAGCCGAGCTTCCCCCAAGGGTTTTCGCGGATTCGGACAGCGTCTTCGCAGGGATGAGCACAGCCGCGCTCGTGTCCGGGTTCGTGGGTGTCCACTCGATCTGACGGACCGCGAGACGGAAGCGGTCCGTTGCCGCCAACACGACGTTCGAGCCCTCGATCTCGACGCGGATGCCGGTCAGCATGGGAAGCGTGTCGTCCTTGCCCGCGGCCACCGCGACCTGGCTGATCGCTTCGGAGAAGACGTCGACAGGCAGCGAACCCGTCTGCTGAGGGAGTTCGGGCAGCTGCGGGTAGTCCTCGACCGGCATGGTCGGCAGGGAGAACTTGGCGCTTCCGCAGGTGATGAGAACCCGCGTCCCGTCCACGGTCAGATCCACAGGCTTCGCAGGCAGGGAGCGGGTGATGTCGGCCAGCAGCTTGCCGGAGACGAGTGCCGTACCGGGATCGGAGACCTCGGCCGAGATCCGGACCTGTGCAGAAACCTCGTAGTCGAATCCGGAGATCGTCAGACCCTGCTCGTCGGCAGCGATGAGAACTCCGCCGAGGACGGGGACCGGAGGCCGAGACGGGAGACTACGAGCCACCCATGCGACGGAATCCGCGAAATCTTCCCGGGCGACCCGAAACTTCATGCTCCCGAGCTCCATCGCTGGGCTGATCCTCTCAGTAGGCACATCGCGTCGCCGCTGTCTTGGTGCGGACAGCGACAGAAGCCCACCGTAAGCCCTCGAGGACGAGTTTGAAAGCTGGAGGCACTCAGGTCCGAGCGTGGCGCGAACGGTCCCGCACAGCTTGTGAACGCGACGATTCCACAGCACCTGTTTTCAAAGGAAGATCTCCCTAGAGAAACAAGCAGTAGTAGTAGGTCCTGTGAAATCTGTGCACAGCACCCCGTCCGTGCAGGTCTACGTGCATGCGGGCATGGGGAATCCGTGGGGATGGAACGGGGATGAATTGTGGGTGCCTGTGGAAGCCCACAGAGTTGTTCATGTTCATCCACTCTCTGTCCACAGTTGATCCACCGATGTACCCCGGTTCTCCACACACATGGGGAATGGAGGCGTCTCTCGGTCCCCAAATACATCCACATTGCCTGTGGAGATCTGTGGAAGATGTGCACAACCGTGTGACGTCCTGGGCATACGAAACCGGCGGACCGTCACATGGGTGACGATCCGCCGGAACGGCTGTGGACTAACGGGTTCAGCGGGCTCGCTGTTTGATGCGCGCTGTGAGTTCCTGCACTTGGTCGTACACCTTGCGCCGTTCCGTCATCTCCTTGCGGATCTTCTTGTCCGCATACATGACGGTCGTGTGGTCGCGACCGAACGTGTTGCCGATCTTCGGCAGCGAGAGGTCGGTGAGCTCACGGCACAGGTACATCGCGATCTGGCGGGCCTGTGCCAACGGCCGGGTCTTGCCGGGGCCGCACAGGTCCTCGATGGCCATCCCGAAGTAGTCCGAGGTCGCCGCGATGATGGTGGCGGCGTCGATCTCGAGGGGCGTCGCATCGGGCATCAGGTCACGCAGCACGACCTCGGCCAGGCTGAGATCGAGCGCCTGACGGTTCAGCGACGCGAACGCCGTCACACGGATCAACGCGCCCTCGAGCTCACGGATGTTGCGGTCGAGCCGGCTCGCGATCAGTTCGAGGACGTCGTGGGGAACGTCGAGGCGGTCCATCCGCGCCTTCTTGCTCAGGATCGCGATCCGCGTCTCGAGTTCGGGCGGCTGGACGTCGGTGATCAGACCCCATTCGAAGCGGGTTCGCAGACGCTCCTCCAGCGTCGCCAACTGCTTGGGAGGCCGGTCGGACGTGATGACGATCTGCTTGTTCGCGTTGTGGAGTGCCTCGAAGGTGTAGAAGAACTCCTCCTGGATGCCTTCCTTGCCCTCGATGAACTGGATGTCGTCGACGAGGAGGACATCGGTTTCGCGGTAGCGGCGCTTGAACGCGACCTTCCGGTCGTCGCGGAGGCTGTTGATGAAGTCGTTCGTGAACTCTTCGGTGGAGACGTACCGGACTCGAATACCGGGGAACAGTCGTCGCGAGTAGTGGCCCGCAGCGTGCAGGAGGTGAGTCTTGCCCAGACCGGACGAACCCCACACGAACAGTGGGTTGTAGGCCCGGGCCGGCGCCTCGGCGCATGCGACGGCGGCGGCGTGCGCAAACCGGTTCGACGCTCCGATGACGAAGGTGTCGAAGGTGTACTTGGCGTTGAGACTGTTTCCGTCGGATGCGGCGGGAGGTGTCGTGGGCGGTTTGGTGAAGTAGGACGGCCACGACTCGTTGACGCTGGCGATCGCCTCCCCGTCCTCGTCGATCTCGTCGTGCTCACTCGGATCCGGCTCGAAGAGATCTGCGTCCCCGATACCTGGCCTGCGGCGGCGGAAGGCCTCGACGCTGACCGTGCCCGTGTTCGCCGCCTCCGATTCACCACTCTGACGTAGAGGAGTGAGGGGTTCGGGTTCCGGCACCACCGGAATCGGCGCTGTGACGACGGAGGCCTGAGCCTCGCTGGTCGGAGGTGCGATGCGCACACCGAGACCCTCGACCCCTTCGTCGATGTGCCGGTTCAGTGTCTGGAGGATCGGTTCCCGAAGGTCGCGCTCGATCGCTTCCTGGACGAACGAGGACGGAACCGACAGCAGCGCAAACCCCTGCGCCAGGGTCAACGGCCGAACCAGCGCGAGCATGGCCTTCTGCGCCTTGGTGAGTGGCTGCCCCGACTTGTCCGCAGTCAGTTCGGCGAGGACATCCACCCAGACTCGTGCCAGGGTGTTCGGCTCCTCGTTCAACGTCGGCCCTCCCGAATCCGTGCTGCGGGCGGCCCGCGGCGTTCGACGATCGTGGGCTCTCCACCCTGGGGAAAACTTCCCCGCACAAGGCTTCGAATATGCCACCTGATCTGTGTTTCCACACAATTATCCACAAGTGTGGATAAAGGATCGGCGGCGCGGTTTCCCGCGGCAGGCCCCACTGGTGAGCCCGCCGCGGACCTCTCACCTGGGCAGACGCGTCATTCCCCGGTTCGCTGACCAGGTCTGTGTGGTTCCGAGCACCGCGAGGTGTGACGAGGTTGATACACAGGATGGGGTGACGGGCAAGCATCCTGGGGAGCGTGGCGTGTCGCACCACGTCGCGGTTTGACCTGACCGCCCGCGCTGCGTAGTCTCGTATGGTCACCTATTCGAGGTGGCGGATTCGTGCTGACCGCAGGATGCTCAATCGAGAGCGTGCGGGGTCTGTGTGCCGCCATCGTCGGTGACCACCCGAATTTCAGCTACACAATACTGGCGTCGAATGGCGCCGACGATTTACGAGGAGTGTCGACCGTGGCCAAGGGCAAGCGGACGTTCCAGCCGAACAATCGCCGCCGCGCGCGCGTTCACGGCTTCCGTCTCCGGATGCGGACCCGTGCGGGCCGCTCCATCATCTCTGCGCGTCGCCAAAAGGGCCGCGCTACCCTCTCCGCCTGATCGCACGGCGCAGGAACCCGGGTGCTGCCTGAGCCGCACCGGTTACGGCGGCGAGCGGACTTCGCGTCCACGGTCCGTCGCGGTAAGCGTGCGGCTCGTCAGGACGTTGTAGTCCACGCATTGGCCGATGCCAAGGCGGAGTCGCTGGTCGGCGATCCGGGTCCGCGTTTCGGTTTGGTTGTGAGCAAGGCTGTCGGGCCGGCGGTGATTCGACATCGAGTCGCACGCCGGCTTCGTCATATCTGTGCGAGCCTGGTCGACGAGGTGTCGGAGGGGTCCTACGTGGTGATTCGTGCACTGCCGGGTTCCGCGACGGCCACGTCCGCGGAACTCGACCGGCAATTGCGGTCGGGACTGCGCAAGCTCGATCTCCTCTCGGTGAGTAGATCCGGATGACCCGCGGCAGTTCGGCGAACAGGGATCGACTCACGGTCGTTCGTCGAGCGCCTGCGCGCGCGTTGATCTTCTGCATCGAGCTGTACCGCACCTACGTGTCCCCGACACGAATGCCGACCTGCCGGTTCACGCCGACCTGCAGTGAGTACGCTGTCGACGCACTTCGTGAGCGCGGAGCGCTCGTCGGGTCGTTGTTGACGGTCGTTCGACTGCTCAAATGCGGGCCCTGGCATCCTGGAGGCTGGGACCCCGTGCCCGCGCGCCGGTCCCGGCATCGCGACGACGGTGTCAGGGATACGGACCAGCAATCCCACGAACTGCTGAGTGTGGGCGACAAGAGGAGTACCTAGAGCCGTGCTCGACTTCATCTACTACCCGGTGTCATGGATCCTGTGGGTCTGGCACAAGGTGTTCGGCTCCTTCCTCGGGGCGGACAACGGCTTCGCATGGGCGCTGTCGGTGATGTTCCTGGTGTTCACACTGCGCGCGATCCTGTACGTGCCGTTCGTCAAGCAGGTCCGCACCACTCGCCAGATGCAGGAGTTGCAGCCGCAGATCAAGGCGCTGCAGAAGAAGTACTCGAACGACCGCCAGCGGATGGCGTTGGAGATGCAGAAGCTCCAGAAGGAGCACGGCTTCAACCCCCTGATGGGGTGCCTCCCCGTCCTGCTGCAGGCGCCGGTGTTCATCGGCCTGTTCCACGTCCTGCGGTCGTTCAACCGCACCGGTGAGGGCTTCGGACAGCTCGGGATGTCCGTGGAGGAGAACGCGAACACCGCGAACTACGCGTTCTCGGCTGCCGACGTCCAGTCGTTCCTCGACGCTCGCCTGTTCGGCGCCCCGATCGCCGCGGCGATGACGACTCCTCAGGCCCAGCTCGAGGCATACGGTGTCCCGATCCCCACGGTGTGGACAATCGCCGCCGTCGCGGTTCCGCTGATGATCATCGCGTCGGTGGCCACCCACTTCAACTCCCGTGCCTCGGTGGCCCGCCAGAGCGAGGCGGCCGCGGCGAACCCGCAGGCCGCGATCATGAACAAGCTGTCCCTGTGGGTGTTCCCGCTCGGTGTGCTCGTCGGCGGACCGTTCCTGATGATCGCGATCCTCCTGTACTGGGTGTCGAACAACATCTGGACCTACGCGCAGCAGCACCTCGTCTTCCGCCGTATCGATGCGGAGGAGGAAGAGAAGAAGGCCAAGGCCCTCGAGCGTCGCGCCGAGAATGCACCGAAGCCGGGTGCCAAGCCGATCGCGGGCAAGAAGGCCAAGGGAGCTGCCCAGGCGAAGGCTGCCGATTCGAGTGCCGCGTCCGACGAGGTCGACGTGACCGAGACGGCGAAGGGCGCCACGCCGGGAGCAAAGCCGAAGCCCGGTGCCAAGCCCCAGGCGAATCGCGGAAAGAACACCAAGCGCAAACGGTGATGCGGGACCGACGACTTCCGAGCGCTGCTGCGCTCCCCCATTACAGAGAAGAGAACGACGATGGCGAATGATCCGGGAACCGCGCGGGACGGAGTGGACGAGGTCGTGGCGGACGTGACAGTCGATGCACCTGTGGAGGAACTGGACGAGGAGGACGTGCTCGTCGAGGAAGGCGAGATCGCGGGTGACTACCTCGAGCAGCTGCTCGATGTGCTCGACTTCGACGGCGACATCGACCTGGACGTCGAGGGTGACCGCGCGATCGTGAGCATCGACGGCGGAGACGACCTCACCAAGCTGGTCGGCCGCAAGGGTGAGGTGCTGGACGCACTGCAGGAACTGACCCGACTGGCGGTGCAGCAGTCCACCGGCGAGCGCAGCCGGCTGATGCTCGACATCGCCGGTTGGCGTGCCGGCCGGCGTGCCGAACTCACGGAGATCGGCCTCGCCGCCGCGAAGCGCGTTCTGGAGTCGGGTGAGCCGGAGTCGCTCTCCCCGATGACCCCGTTCGAACGCAAGATCGTTCACGACGCGATCGCGTCCGTGGACGGTGTCACGAGCGAGAGCGAGGGCGCCGAGCCGTCGCGTCGCGTCGTCGTACTCAAGGGCTGATCACCCCCCCCAGCAACGAGAAGGCTCCCGACCGTGAGGTTGGGAGCCTTCGTCGTTCCGGGGACTCGGCAGCCTCATGACGTGTGCCGAATGTTTCACGTGAATCCGGACCCCGATCGACTGCACCGCCGTCTTCGCATCAGGCGACACCGGTGCGGTCGATGGCGGCGGCGCTCGCCGCGCCGAGCTTGTCCACAAGGTGTGTGCGTGGCGGCGATCGTGGATCCGAGCCCAGGACCGGTTCGCTCAGCGGGATCATCGACCGCGGACCATCGTCGCGATGTGTGTGCGGATGATGCGATACCTCGGGGCCGGCCGGCGGCGGTGGCTGGACGGTGTTGAGTTTTCGCGCGCGGGTTACCGCGCCCATTTCTGTCGCTGAGGTGGCACTCCGGAGCCGTTCGGACCGCGCTGCGGCGGTGGCAGTTGTCGGATTCTCCCGAACTCGCCCCCGGACTACCAGTCCTGTTGTGGCGCAATGGATTTGGGTATCCGATCGTCACAAACCTCGGTGAACTGGATGAATCCGACGGGTCTCCGAGAATTCACATCCAACCACCCTGGCGTATTTCGTCACTGTGACAGGTTTTTGACGAAGGTTGAGTTCTCGGGCACCTCACGAGGAGTCGAAGGACACGGTTGCCCGTGGCGATGGCTCCATCGCTGCACCGCGGGTCGGTCGATCCACGTCCGCGCGGTTCCATCACGGGTCGAAGCCGTACCCACGCCAACCGCGATCGGGTCCCCGCGCCGTCTCGTTGGTGTGGTTCTTACCCAACGGCTCGCGAGTCACTGCTGCACCGCCAGCGTCGACGACTCCGTGCGATCGTCCAAGGGACACTCCCCTCCCCCACCGCAATGCCGGCGGAGCCCTCGCGATGATCGGCCGGAGCTGCGCCACAAACGCGTGTGTGTGGTGGCATCATGGCGAGTCTTCTTGGCCCGGCGGAGTGCGACGGTCGCCATGTGCACGGCCGTCACCGTTGCGGTGGCTGCCCGTCACGTCACCTCCAGTATCGTGACGGATGTTCGGCACCGAGCCCCTCCCCTCCCCCACCGGGACCGCGGGGCCACGCATCGGTACGGGATGGGCAGGCGCTGATCCTGCCGTTCAGCACCGCCCCACAATCGTCTGCGATGTTTCACGTGAATCTGAAGGTCCATCGAACTTGGCGGGATGTGCGGCGCGCGCGGAGACTCCCCCTCGCCCGGGGTGTGCCGCTGAATCCCCTTCTCGCGTACGAGTGCGACCATCGCGTCTGGCGGTCTGGGCGTGCCCCGAGTCGATCAGAGCGCGTCGCGTGATCTCGATCGGATGCAGTTTCCGAGGCTCGTGGCCGCGCTTGGGGCAAACCTGGCCACGCTCTGCGGCGTCCCGCGAGTGGTGACGCGGTGGAGGGCACTCCGGCCGCGCGCGAGTCCAGGGGAACCGACGAACCATCCGACGGCCTGGCAGCGGTGATCGACCACCTGGAGTGGCACAACCGGATCTCTTCTCGAGGCGAGGTCGTCGTCGCGTCTGTCGCTTGCCGGCGACGCGCAAGTGGCCCGCGGACTGGGGTGTGATTGCAGCGCACACATGCCCGTTCCGCCGCCGAGCCCACCGTGTCGACGGAGCCTCCCGTTTGTGCAGTGCCCTGCTGTGCTCCTTCGTGGCCGCTCCCCAAGTAACGCAGTGAAAGTGCGCGGAGTAGACGGCATCGTCCCTGGGACGGTCACCCGGTGGTGCCGGACGCGAGCATCGTGGTTCACGTGAAACAACGGTCTGTGCGCTGCGGGGTGAGTACCGAGGGACTCCGAACAGTCGGATCGCCTTCGATGCGCGCATCGTTCCACCAAGACGGAGTGAACGCAGTGTGTTGAGGTGCCTCGCTTCCCGGTGTCCATCCGATCGGAAGGCGCACGTCGCTGTCGCGCCGATCCACGTGAAACATCGACGACGCGTGCCGCCCTACGCCTTCATCGCTGACGGGACTCCGCCACAACACTCGGCGACCACATAGAAGGGTGCGTCGTGGACACCGAGAATTGCGGTGGCAGAGGGTGGCGCCGGACCAGTCTCGATGCGTCGCAGATGCCGTCCCCCGAACGACGACGCCGCCCCGCGGACGCGAGTGACATCGGGAGACACCTTCGGTCGAGTGCCACTCCCGCCCGGCACCGACGGATGCACAACGACGACCTCCCGAGGGACGTGTCGAATCCTCGAGGAGCGGGCTGGCGCACGTCGCGTGATCATCCCGACCTGGGATGGGCAACTGGTGCGGATTCACGTGAAACAACGGATCCGAATCGACCGAGTGCAGGCGACCCACTCCCCTCCCCCACGAGCCGTTCCCTCACGCGACGGGGGCGGCGCGCAACCGAGGTCCGTCATCAAGGGCTCGGTGTGGCTGGCCCGTCATGGTGGATTGTCGGGGTTGCTTTGATTCACGTGGAACATCGAATGCCGGCTCGGCATGACGGACCACTCCCCTCCCCCACCGCCGGGGGACCCCGCCCGCGGACGACACGGAGCCCCTGTCGACGTCGTCACATGGCTGCCGAACTCGTGGAGGAACGGGATGGTGCGGCCGGGGCGGTCTCACCAGACTGACACAGGCTGTCGATGCAGCTCGACGTTCCTTCCCGCACGCCCGGATTCGCTGCGCGGGCTCCGCTCCTGTCGGGTGGTCGCTGCGCGGGCTCCGCTCCTGTCGGGTGGTCGCTGCGCAGGCTCCGTTCCTGCGCGGGCAGACATGATCGATGTCGCACGATGGGACCTCTCGTGCATCCGGGTTCTCGTGACGCGTCCTGCCTACCCGCCGTGTTGCCGCCGTCGATTCAACGGCGCTCGATGAACCTCGTGTGCGGTGACGATTCACCTGAACCGGAATGGCGATCAATGGGGACCGATCATTCGGACTGATCGAAACGGACACCCCGTGTTTGCGGCGGATGATCCGGCGCGATCGGTGACTGACGGGTGCCCCGGTAGTTGTCGACGCCTCGCCAGGCGGGAGATCCATGATTCACGTGAAACAGTCGCGGGGCGATCAGAGTTCGGGAGTGGTTGGCCTCCCAACCACTCCCCTCCCCCACTGCCGGTGCGTTCGGCGGGACGGTATCGGTCCGCGAGAACGATCGGCGGGGCTGGTTGCGTGAAGTTCTCATGTCGGGTATCGGAATACGGCCTGTTGGTTTGTGGAATGTCACGCGTGCGCGGGAAGATGTTTCACGTGGAACCCATCGAGTCCGAAGCCCTCCCCGACGCCGCTCAGCGCGTGTTCGGGGACCGCCTTCACCTTGCCCTCAAGTACCACGACTCCCTCGCAACGGACGGGGTGGAGCGTGGCTTGATCGGCCCCCGCGAAGTGCCGCGACTCTGGGAGCGTCATCTCCTGAACTGTGCCGTCATCGGCGAACTGATCGGCGAGGGCGAGTCGGTCGTCGACGTCGGAAGTGGTGCCGGGTTGCCGGGCATCCCGCTCGCCATTGCCCGCCCGGATCTGAAGATCACCCTCGTCGAGCCGCTGCTGCGTCGGTCGGTCTATCTGGCCGAGTTCATCGAATCCGCGGGCCTCGACGTCCGCGTGGTTCGGGGCCGCGCCGAACAGGCCGGTGTCATCCAGGAGGCGGGTGGCGCTGACGTCGTCACGTCACGAGCCGTCGCACCGTTGGAGAAGTTGGCCCGATGGTCGCTGCCGCTCGTGCACACGCACGGTCGAATGTTGGCGATGAAGGGATCCAGCGCAGCCGAGGAGATCGAGCGCGATCGCGCTTCCCTAACCAGGCTGGGGGCTGGCAAGCTTGAGGTCGTCGAGTGCGGCGTCGGGATTCTCCCGACTCCGACGACTGTTGTTCGGGCGGAACGCATTCCGAAGAGATCTCAGCGGCGATGACAGCGTGGTCGAACGGTGATCGAGTCGGTTCAGTGAAGGAGCACTACATGTCGGGTGGACCCGAAGCTACCGTTTCACGTGAAACGGACCACAATTCATCGCGATCCACCGACCACGTGTCACCGAACGGGCAGGGCGACGAGCCGTCCGGTCCGTACGACGGCATCTCCCTCGAGGACACCCCGATCGGTGCGGCCGCGCAGCGCGCGAGTCAGGTGCTGCACCCGGGCAGTGTGTCGCTCCCGAAGCCGGATCGTCGTCGGATGCTGACGATCGCCAACCAGAAGGGCGGCGTCGGAAAGACCACGACGGCAGTCAATTTGGCGTCGGCACTCGCGGTTCAGGGCTTGACGGTCCTCGTCGTCGACCTGGATCCGCAGGGCAATGCCAGTACCGCACTCGGGGTCCCGCACCACTCCGGTGTTCCGTCGAGCTACGAACTGCTCATCGGTGAGGTGACCCCCAAGGAAGCGTTGCAGCAGAGCCCGCACAGCGAGAAACTCTTCTGCATCCCGGCCACGATCGACCTCGCAGGTGCAGAGATCGAACTGGTGTCGATGGTGGCGCGCGAGAACCGACTCAAGAACGCTCTCTCCGAGTCCTTTCTCAACGAGATCGACGTGGATTTCGTGCTCATCGACTGCCCCCCGTCACTCGGTCTGCTGACCGTCAATGCGCTGGTTGCCGCCAACGAGGTCCTGATCCCTATCCAGTGCGAGTACTACGCGCTGGAGGGTGTCGGTCAGCTCCTGCGCAACATCGAGTTGGTCAAATCCCATCTGAATCCGGCACTGCACGTCTCGACCGTCCTGCTGACCATGTACGACGGGCGGACGAAGCTCGCCGACCAGGTGGCGGAGGAGGTCCGCGGACACTTCGGCGAGGCAGTCCTGAAGGCTGTGATTCCCCGCAGCGTGAAGGTCTCCGAGGCTCCGGGATACGGAATGACGGTTCTCGACTACGATCCCGGATCACGTGGCGCCATGAGCTATCTGGACGCCGGCC
This sequence comes from Rhodococcus sp. Q, assembly GCF_005503035.1. Classification (NCBI taxonomy): domain Bacteria; kingdom Bacillati; phylum Actinomycetota; class Actinomycetes; order Mycobacteriales; family Nocardiaceae; genus Rhodococcus; species Rhodococcus sp. Q. The sequence goes on along the minus strand of NZ_SCOY01000047.1, from coordinate 11,493 downwards.
GTGAGCTCGCTGCCCGTACCGCATCGATCAAAGCGCAGGAGAACTAGTGGCACAGAGAAGCAAGGGCGGCCTCGGACGTGGCCTCGCGGCACTGATTCCGACGGGCCCTGACGCCGGACCCCGGCTCGGCAGCGCGGCGGCCGACGTCATCATCGGCAACGTCGTCGCACCGACGAAGCCTGCGCCCGCGACGGAAGTGGAACCGGAGAGCAACGGCGAGCCCCTCCCCTCCCCCACCGGGTCGGGCGACGTCGCCGCGAAGCCGGCGGCTACGGCGGACGCCAAGCGCGAGCAGACTGCGGCGAAGAAGTCCGGTGACAAGCCCGCGCCTGCCGATGCGACGACAGAGGACCTGGCACCGGTCGGTGCGTCCTACCGGGAGATCCCGGCGGCGCAGATTCAACCGAATCCGAAGCAGCCGCGGTCGGTCTTCGACGATGAGGCGCTCGCGGAGCTGGTGCACTCGATCCGTGAGTTCGGATTGATGCAGCCGATCGTCGTTCGCGCACTCGGGCCGGACAGCTATCAGTTGGTGATGGGTGAGCGTCGCTGGCGGGCATCCCAGGAAGCCGGCCTCGCGAGCATTCCGGCGATCGTGCGGGAGACGAACGACGGCGACATGCTGCGGGACGCACTTCTCGAGAACATCCATCGGGTCCAGCTCAATCCGCTGGAGGAGGCGGCCGCGTATCAGCAGCTGCTGGAGGAGTTCAACGTCACCCACGAGGAGTTGGCGTCGCGGATCGGGCGGTCCCGCCCGGTGGTCACCAACATGATCCGACTGCTCAAGCTGCCGATTCCGGTTCAGCGTCGCGTTGCGGCCGGCGTGCTCTCGGCGGGGCATGCGCGCGCGTTGCTGTCGCTCGAGGCAGGCGCGGACGCGCAGGAGGTTCTCGCGGCCCGGATCGTGGCCGAGGGGATGTCGGTTCGTGCGACCGAGGAGGCGGTGACGCTCGCCAACCGTGACGGTGGTGATCTCCCGACTCCGCCGACCAAGCGCAAGCCGATTCAGATGCCCGGTCTCCAGGATGTCGCCGATCGCCTCTCCGGCGCCTTCGACACCCGCGTCACCGTGAGTCTCGGCAAGCGGAAGGGCAAGATCGTCGTCGAGTTCGGTTCGGTGGACGATCTGCAGCGAATTGTCGAGATGATGGAGTCTCCCGGCGCCTAACGCGGGGTGTAGCTTTTTCGTCACTGTGACGTCAGGCATCGGTGCCTGACGTCCGTCGGGCGCACAAGATGATTCGGGTTCTGCACGGCCACCACAGGTCGTGCAGGACCCGATCGCCTATTCTTTACCTGGAGAACGGTTGAATGCGCGGACGCCCGTCGTCCGTGCACGGTGTCGTGGAGGCGAGAGTCAGGGTGTCGATGCGCATCAGCCCCCTCACACTCGACGGCTTCGACCAGCTCCCCCGGCACGCCCGGCGTTGCGTCTTCTGGGAAATGGACCCAGACGCCCTGCGCGACTCACGTGTGTACGCGGACCCCGAGTTCGAGAAGGAAGCATGGCTGTCGATGGTCATGCTGGAGTGGGGTTCGTGCGGGCAGATCGCGACGCTCGACGGCCGCCCCGCCGGCTGCGCGCTCTACTCCCCTCCCGGCAACGTGCCGCGCGCCAAGCTCTTCCCGACCTCCCCTGTCAGCCCGGACGCCGTCCTGCTGACCACGATGCGGCTCGAACCGGTGGCGGAGCTGGACGGAGTGGGCCCCAGCCTCATTCAGGCCGTTGTGGGCGATCTGGTGCGCCGTGGCGCGCGTGCCATCGAGGCATTCGGCATCGTCAGGGGTCCGGACGAGGGTAGGACGGCGGGCAGCTCACACGTGTGCAGCCCGTCGGAATGCATGATCGATTCGTCGTTCCTCGAGGACATGGGCTTCGAGGTCGTCGCGGCGCACCCGCGGTTCCCCCGACTTCGACTCGAACTCGACCGGGACCTCGGCTGGAAGGCAGACGTCGAGTCGGCGCTGGAGCGACTGCTCATGGCGGCGGCGGTGACGGTGCCGGAAAGCACGCACCGCTCCGCCGTCGGCGTGATCTAGCACCTGTTCAGGCGCGGTCGGCCTTGGCGAGTTCCTCGGCGAGCAGTTCCTTGAAGGTGTACGTGCCCGTCGGCTGATCGTCCTGCCCGAGCAGGTACAGACGCTTGACCGCAACCAGGATCGCTTCTGCGATCGTGTCGCGATTTCGCGGATTGATGAGCGTCTTGACGTCGGAATCGTTTGTGAGATAACCGATGTCGATCTGCACTGTCGGCATGGTGGTGAGTCGCAACAGATCCCATGATCGACCGTGGGTCCGGCAGTTCTGAAGTGGTGCGCGAGCAACGATTTCGCGCTGGATGAAGCTTGCGAGAACCTGTCCGATCCGGGAAGTCGCGCCGTGCGAGTTGCCGAAGTGGAACGTGGCGACACCATTCGCCTGCGGGCTCGTGCTGCTCGCGCACCGCAGCGAGATCATGAGGTCCGCGTCGAAGGAGTTGGACGTCTCGGCCCGCTGCGCGGTCGACGGATTGCTGTTCGGCGGGTGCGACAGGAACGTCTCCATCCCGGTCGCCGCCATCCGGCCTTCGAGTCTGTTGGCGATGTCCCACAGGATCTGGGCCTCGGTGATCGGACCGTGCGGCGTCGGGACCACGACGCCGGTCTCGTCGCCGCCGAGATCAGGGTCGATCACGATGCGCTTGCCGCTCAGTTGCGGTCCCGAGCGGCGAACCGACTCCTCCTCGGTGATCGCGTGCGGTGAACCGCCGGTGACGCGAGTCCCGAGCAGCTCGAGCGACCGCAGCGTCTGGGGGCCGCAGATGCCGTCCGACGCGATGCCGATCTCCCGCTGGAACGACGACAGCCCCTCGTGCGTCTTCGGACCGAAATACCCGTCGACGCGGCTCGAGTAGAAGCCGAGATCCTGCAGCTTCGTCTGCAGTGCCGCGACGTCGTCGCCGAACTGGGGAGCGGACAGCTGGTACGCGAGGGTGCGGGCCCCGAGACGGTACGACGCCTCACGCAGCGCGCGGTAGGTGGCTGCGCCGACGACCCCGTCGACGAGGAGGCCACGCTGCTGCTGGAATGCACGGACGGCGCTGTCCAGATGGTGGTCGAACACGGTGTCCGGAGCAGCCCACTGCGCACCGTTCACGGGCTCACGGTGCGCAGTGGTGACGCCGTCGAGGAGATAGCCCAGGTTGGAAAGGGTGCTCCGAATCTCGGTAACGGCGTGACCGTGGTCGCCGTGACGGAGTCGATGCATTCGATGGAGCCCTTTCTCGTGCCTGTGTCGCCAACACCTTCGGGGGTGATTCTCTCAGAAGCCCCCGGCGAATCGGCAATCCCGAGGACCGTGGCGGCGATTACAGAACGTCGGAGAGGTCCTTGAGCAGGGCGGCCTTGCCCTTGGCGCCGACGATCTGCTTGACCGGCTTTCCGCCCTGGAACAGGATCATCGTCGGGATCGACATGACCTGGAAGTCGCGGGCGGCCGAGGGGTTGGCGTCGATGTCGAGCTTGGCGACGGTCAACTTGTCGGCGTGCTCACCCGCGATCTCCTCGAGGACCGGAGCGACCATCTTGCACGGCCCGCACCAGGTTGCCCAGAAGTCGACGAGGACGGGCTTGTCGGAGTCCAGCACGTCCTGCTTGAACGAGTCGTCGGTGATGGTGATGGTGTTGGCCATGGGTTCTCCTCGTGTGTGAGCGGACGAACGGTCGATCAGGCCTGCGCCGCGACGGGTTCGCCGGCCGCGTCCAGGGTGTTGGCGCTGATGTCACCGCGCTCGGCGAGCCAGCGCTCGGCGTCGATCGCCGACGAGGCGCCCGTTCCCGCTGCGGTGATCGCCTGCCGGTAGGTGTGGTCGACGAGGTCTCCTGCGGCGAACACACCTTCGACCGAGGTGTGTGTGCTCGGCGACTGCACCAGCACGTAACCGGCATCGTCGACGTCGACTTGACCCTTGACCAGTTCGCTGCGCGGATCGTGACCGATCGCGACGAACATGCCGGTCACGGGCAGCGTCGACTGCTCGCCGGTGACGGTGTCGCGGAGCACCAGGCCCGTGACGCTGTTCTCGCCGAGCACCTCGATCGGCTCGGCGTTCGTCACGAAGCGGATCTTCTCGTTCGCCTTGGCGCGCTCGAGCATGATCCGTGACGCCCGGAACTCCTCACGCCGGTGCACCAGGGTGACCGAACGCGCGAAACGCGTCAGGAACGTCGCCTCCTCCATCGCGGAGTCGCCGCCGCCGACGACGACGATGTCCTGGTCCTTGAAGAAGAAGCCGTCGCAGGTGGCGCAGGCGGACACGCCGCGGCCCAGCAGGGTCTCCTCCCCGGGAATGCCGAGGTAGCGGGCGGCAGCACCCATCGCGAGGATGACGGCGTGCGCGTAGTAGGTCTCGCCGTTCGCGACGACCTTCTTCACCGGACCGGTGACGTCCAGCTCGTCGACGTCCTCGGTGCGGATGTCGGCACCGAAGCGCTTGGCCTGCTCGCGCATCTCGTCCATGAGGTCCGGGCCCATGATGCCGCCGCGGAAGCCGGGGAAGTTCTCGACCTCGGTGGTCGTCATCAGTGCGCCACCGAACTGGGTGCCCTCGAACAGCAGCGGCTCGAGCTCCGCACGCGAGGCGTAGACCGCGGCCGTGTAGCCGGCAGGTCCGGAGCCGACGATGATCAGGTCGCGAACGGAGGTCGGAGTAGTCATGGGGCCTTCCCGGTAGTGGACGTCGACTGGCTCAACACCAGACTAAGCGGTGCTGTTCCCTGGGTCGGCCCGATGGGCGACGAACATCACGTACGGCTCGATCAGAGCGACGGCCCGGGTCCGGGCCACATCCGCATCCTCACCGGCCTCGATCTGGCGTGTGGCGGCGTGGACGACGGAGTTCACGAGGTCGGCGGTCGCCGCCGCGTCCGGCACGCCGAGCTCCGCGAGCGCCTCGACCAGGGGTGCCGACAGCTGGGCATGGACCCTCGCGCCGACGTGTTCGTTCGGGGCGATGGACGAGATCGCCGACGCGATCGCGTGCTCGCCCTCGGCGACGAGGTCGAGGTTCGCGCGCACGTAGGCGAGCACCCGGAGGTCTGCGGACCCCGCGGCGCGCATCTCCCGTTCGACGCGCCCCGACCAGCGCGGATACGAATCCTCGATCAGTGCGTCGAGGAGGTCCCGGCGCGAGCTGAAGTACTGGTACATGCTGGAGCGGGCCAAGCCTGCCCGCGCCGCGACCTCCGCGAAACCGGGAAGCTCGGGCGTGCCCTCCGCCAACACCTCGCGGGCGGCGTCGAGCAGGGCCCGCTTCTGGGCGGCTCGGTGCTCGGCCACAGTCGGTGCGGTGATCCGAGGCAACGCCGTCCCCTTTCGGTGCAAAAGGCCCGGGCGCGCGGACCCCGGTCGGGTGATCGCGGTCTCCGCCGCGGGCGCGGTGGTCGAGGACATGGTAGTCGGGAGCGGCGGCCGCGCCCGGTGTGCATCGTCCCATCGGGGGCGACGCACCGCCGAACGCGATTCTCGCACCACACTGCACGAATGCTCGCACTGAAGCGTGAGCGTGCACGGAACGCTCACGCCCTCAGCGGGGGGAACGTTCCGGCTCACCCTCGCGCCGGTCCCGTAGCGTGCCGAAATCGCCAAGAGGTGGCCGGGGCGCCCTTCGTGGTCGACAATCACGGGCGATGAACATCACCTCCTCGGGTCGGCCCCGCGACCCCCGCATCGACTCCGCCGTGCTCGCCGCCACGCGAGAGCTGTTGTTGGAGGTCGGATTCGATCAGCTCAGTGTCCGCACCGTCGCGACCCGTGCGGGGGTGAGCCGGGCGGCGATCGGCCGGAGGTGGGAGTCGAAGGCGCACCTGGTTCTCGACGCTGTGCTCGGGGTCACGCCGGATCTGACGCCGTTCGACGGCGCGGATCGGGAAGGCTGGATCCGCTGGGTGGTGACGGGTAGTTCCGAGTTGTTCCGGCAGCCGGAGGTTCGGGCCGCGGTGCCGGGCCTGCTCGCCACCCTCCGTGACCACGACGAGTTGCGCACCGCGCTGTGGCGCAACTTCGCGGGGCCTGCCGCCGAACTGTTGCCGGCCCGGACGGAGGGCACCGGCGGCGACACCGACACCGCGCGCGCTCTGCTCGCGCTCGGTGCCGGTGCAGCGATGTTCCTCTCCCTGATCGCACCGTCCGAGGACACCGACGAGATGCGTGACGCGATCCTGTCGATCCTGCTGCCCGGCGCGGGGGTCGGCTAACCGATGTCCGTCCGGGCAAGGGTTGCGGGATCTGTTGCACTGCAGGAATTTCCGACGACCAGTGCTGTCACCTGCGGCGGCTGAGGGCCGGGGAGCAGCAGCAGCACGCCTGTGGTGCCGTGCAGGGTGACCGTCGTCGAACCCAGTACCGGTGCTGTGGCGTCTATTCCGTTGGAGCGCAAGCACTCTGCGCGGCGTTCCGGGTCGGAGAACACTCCCGCGTCGGAGTGCCCCAGGACGCCGAGCGCAGCGGCGGGGCGAAGGTTTTCGCCGAGATCGACGGCGGCAGTGGGCTGCGCGAGAACCGAGTTGTCGGGGGCCTGACCGGAATCACCACTGCGGACCACCGCGAACGTCAGCCCACCCAGGACAGCGAGGACAGCGGCCGCCGCCGCGTATCCGATCGACCGTCGACGTCGATCGGCCAGGTTCGTGACGGGCGCGGGAACGGGTGCCGACTCGAGTGTCGCCCGAATGCGCGCCATCACCTGCTCCGGAGCGGCGGGAGCGGGAGCAGGATCGGTGCGCAGCGCGGCGAGGTCGTCGCGGACACGATCGAGCGCCGCCAGAACCTGCTGGGCCTCGTGATCGTCAGCGACCGCGGCGCGCAGTCGCGCCGCCTCGTCCGGGGGCAGGACGTCACCGTGCAGATCGGAGAGGAGAGCGCCGTCGAACCTCGAGCGGGGTGCGTCCGTTCCCTCGGGGACCATGACACCTCCTCTGCGATCGTTGACGTGTGGACCTGGTGCTGGGATCGGGTTCACATCGTGCGTCACAGGATTAGACGCCCCTCGGTAGGATTCCGTTCCGTTCGGGTTGCAGATATTTCAGGTGGTGGGCAAGTTTGCTGCGCGCCCGCGAGCAGCGGCTTTTCACGGTACCCTCCGGGACTCCGAGCAGGACCGACGCCTCCGCCACCGAGTAGCCCTCGAGATCGACGGCGACGACGGCCGCACGCTGTTCCGGCGGAAGAATCAAGAGAGCTTCCTCGACGGTCAATGAGGTCTCCCGCTCGGACATCACGTCCCTGGTGTCGGCGGGTTCGGGTCCGTCGTCGTCCATGAGCGGGACGGTCGGTCGGGCCCGGTTCCGCCGCATCCGGTCGAGACAGGCGTTGACCACGATCCTGTGGAGCCAGCTGCGTACCGCGGCGTCCTCGCGGAACGTTGCCGCCGTGCGGTGGGCGGAGAGGAGTGCTTCCTGCAACGCATCCTCCGCGTCCTGCACGGTGTAGCTGGTCCGCCGCGCGGTCTGCCACAGGTGGTCCTGGTGTCGGGACAACAGCTCTGCAAATGCACGCGGGTCCCCAGCCGCGTGCGCCGCCAATAGCTGGGCATCCGACATGCCAGCCACGGCGATCCCCCTGTTGATTCGCACGCGCGATGCTAACCGACCAGGGGGTCTCCAGTCACTCCCAAGCGTTTCGTGCTCGACCGCTCAGCGGGCAGCGGTGAACTCGATTTCCTTGATTGCGGTCTGGTTTCCGCTGGTGTCGGTTCCGAGCTTGGTGATCCACACCAGGACGCGTCCGGTACTGCCGTCCATCGTGACGGGGATGGTCGTGTCGCCACTCTTGAGCGTTCCGCGTCCGATCACCTGCGTCTGGTCGAGCGTGGGCCGGTCGCTCGGTGCGGACCGGACCTCCACGACCGTCCCCACGCTCGGGGAGGTGATCGTGACCTCGCTCAGCTTTGCCGGATCGTCGAGCGAGACGAGCAGGCCGACACCGTTCTTGAAGCTCGGGAACTGGTCGAAGTAGGCGTCGGTGGTCCACTCCGTTGCCGGGTTGCCGTCGATCGCGAGACCCGCCTGTGTCGGGTTGTCGGCCGATCCCTGCGGGGAGAAGACGCTCGCCTGCGACGGCGTCACCACTACGGGTGCCGCGGCCGCTGCCGTCGGCGCGGGGGCGGACTCCGCCGACGGCTCGGACGCCGCTGTCGTCAGACCGATGTTCTGCTCGTTGAGCGGCTCGTCGGAGCTGTTGCCCGCGAACAGGTTCGCCAACCACCACCCCGCGAGTGCGAGGACGATGACCGTCAGCACACCGAGTGTCGCGAGTGCGATCACCATTCGGTTGCTGTGCGACTTCGCCGCTTCCTCCTCGTCGGGGAGGGCGTGACCGGTCGTGCCGGGTGGTCGCTGACCGAGCCGCAGCGCCGGCATCATGTCGGTCTTCTGGTCGACGACCGAGGCCTGGTCGAGGACGTGCTGCACCGTTGCGGCAGTCCGGATACCGCCGTCTCGCTCGAGCGCGCGGACAGCGACCGCGGAGATCTCGAACGGCACCTCCGGGCGCAGCGAACGCGGCTCCACCGGATTCCCTGCACCGTCCAGGTCCGCCGGGCGCATCCCGCCGACGGTCGCGGGCCGGGACTCGGAGGCGGTGGGTGCGGCCGAACCCGGTGCGGGCGCGGGCTCGCCGAGGGGCCAGCGTGCCGTGATCAGCGCGTACAGCATGGCGCCGAGCCCCCGAACGTCCGACGGAGCGTCGGCGTCGGCGAGGGTGGCGGGGAACGCGAGGACGGCATTGCCGTCGACCGAGATGCGGATGCGGTCGGGATGGTCGATGGACAGTGCGCCGCCGGTGCGATGCGCGGCCTCGGCTGCGGACGCGAGCGCACGGATCGCCCTGGCCGCACCGACCGGCGACGGGACGGTCTCGGACATCTCGCGCAGCGAGCGGCCGGGTGTCCACTCGGCGACGACGATGCCGCCGGAACTGCCGCGGACCACGTCGAGCACCCGGGCCAGGCCCGGAGAGTTGATCCGACCCAGGCGCAGGGTGCGGGAGAGCACGGCCTGAGGACCCGCGTCGTCCGCGTTGTCGAGGCCGGCGCGCTGCTCGGCGTCGACGAAGGTCAGCGCGACCTCGCGGTCGAGTTTCGTGTCGTGCGCCTGCCAGAACTTCAGGCCGCGCGCTCCGCCGTGCGGCGCGAGCAGTCGGTACCGGCCACCCGCGACCGATGCGCCCGCCATGAGCTGCGGGCCGCGAGGGCTGGTGCGCCGTGCACTGCTGTCGCCGCCGACCCGCAGGGGCGGCAGCTGCGGCGAACCGATCGGGATGACGCCGGTGTCGACGGTGAGGTCGCGTTCGGGCCGGACCCGCTTCTCGGCCGGCCGGCCGGATGCGTTGGCGCGAGCGGACTCGGCGAGTGCGGCGTTGTCGGCTGCAGCGGTGCCGGCGGACGTGTCGGGTGTGGGTGCGGCTGCCTCCACGGTGGAACTACCGGTCTGGCCGCCGGCAACGTCTTCGTCGCTCACCCTCGCTCCTTCGTGCAGCTCGCTGGAATTGTCAGTGTTCGGCGCCCCGGCGCGTCGGGCACCAGGGTACGGGAGTTGATCATTGCCGCTGCGCTGTACCGGAGGACGCCCGATGACCGGTAGCAATTCGGTTTCCGCTTCGTAGATCGAGACGGTGTCGGCAGGGACCGGATTCGGCTCGACCGGGGCCCTGCCGAGGACTCGTTTGACGAGCCTGGTGACGGTGACGGTTCCGGCCACGACCTCGGGAACTCCGGCGAACCGCAGCAGCGCGAACGTCACACCGAGCATGATGACGGCACAGATCCCGACCTGCACGAAGGCGCCCGGCCCACCGAACTTCTCGCCGAGTGCCTCCAGACCGAGGAATCGTTCGGCGGCCATCATCACGACACCGCCCGCCAGCGACGCCACGAGCACCAGCGCAACGGTCTTGCCGACGTTCGCCATCCGCAGCGACCCGAGGCTGCGACGGAGCAGCACCGCGCCGATCACGGCGCCGGCGGTGAAGCCGAGTCCGTTCGCGACACCGAGCAGGCTCACGACCTGCTGATCGTCGGACGCGACGACCGGTGCGAGCAGCGAGAGCCCGATCTTGACGCTCGTGATTCCGAGGATGATCCAGGTCGGGGTCCACGCCTGTTCGCGTGCGTAGAAGACGCGCAGGTGGATCAGCACCAGGGCGTACGGGATCAGCGTGAACGCGGACCAGCTGACGGCGTGACCGAGGCGCTCGGCGTCGGCGCTGCCGAAGTTGCCGTATCCGAACAGCGCCTGCCCGACCTGCGGTCCGGCAAATGTGAGGAAGGCGACGACCGGGACCAGCGAGACCATCGTCAGGCGGGTCGCGACGGACAGGTCGTCGACGACGGCGGGGGTGTCCTCGTCGGCGGCGTTGCGGCTCAGCCGCGGCATGATCGCGGTGAGCACCGTGACGCCGAGGATGCCGTACGGCAGCTGCAACAACAACCACGCCTGCTGGTAGATGACCGGTCCCGCGGCGTCCGCGTCCGCCGCGACCCGGGTGCCGATCGCGAATCCGATCTGGCTGATCAGCACGTACAGGACGATCGCGATGCCCATCCCGGCGAACATCTTCAGCCGGTCGTCCACGCCCCACAGCGGTCGCAGGTTGACGCCCTGGCGGCGGATCGCGGGCAGCAGAGTCACGACCTGAACGACGACGCCGAGAGTGAAGCCGAGTCCGAGGACCAGCAGTCGGGTCGTGGTGACCTCGTCGCCGCCGGGCAGCAGCCAGTACACGCCGAGGACGACGAGCACGGTGACGTTGTTGAGGACGGGCGCCCACGCTCCGGGTTTGAACACCTGCCGGGTGTTGAGCACGGCGGTGAGCAGCGCGGACATGCCGTAGAACAGGATCGCGGGCAGCAGCAGGTAGGCGAAGTTGGTGGCCAACCGGTCGTCGACCAGGCCGTTCTCCGGCAGGAACAACCGTGTCAGCAGGGGCGCCGCGAGCACCGCGGCGACGGACACGGTGCCGAGGGTGGCGACGGACAGGGTGAACAGGCGCCGGACGAACGCCTCGCCGTGATCGTCGTCCTCCTTCTCGGCCCGGACGAGGACCGGCACCACGATCGCGGTCAGAACCGCGCCGAGGACCAGCTCGGAGATCATGTTCGGCATCGTGCTGGCGACGCTGAACGAGCTTGCCGCTGCCGCCCCGAGGGCGGTGAGCAGCAGCACCTGCTTGAGGAAGCCGGTGATGCGGCTGACCAGGGTCGCGATGGCGATGGACCCGGTCGACGCGATCAGTCGGGAGTTCGAGTTGTCCTTGTCGGCGGCGCCGTCGGATGCACTGTCGGTGACGGTCGACTGGGGTGCCGTCGACGGATTCGCCCGCGGCTGTGGCGCGGGCTGCACCCGTTGCGGGGCCGCCGCGACGCGCTGCGGCATCGAGTGCGGGTTGTTGTTCTCGACGGGCGGTTGCGGTGCCGGTCGTTGTCCGATCGGCCTGGGTGGGTACGGGCGGGGGTG